>NZ_AGFU01000007.1 GCF_000226955.1 Sphingomonas elodea ATCC 31461 | reverse complement strand
GTCACCCCCGGTGTGATCGACATTCACAGCCATCTCGGCGACTATCCCTCGCCGGGCGTCGACGCGCTGTCGGACGGTAACGAGGCGACCTCGCCGGTCACCGCCGACGTCTGGGCCGAGCACAGCGTGTGGCCGCAGGATCCGGGCTTCGGCCGAGCGCTGGTCAATGGCGGCGTCACCACGCTGCAGATCCTGCCCGGCTCCGCCAACCTGTTCGGCGGCCGTTCGGTGGTGCTGAAGAACGTCTATGCCCGCACCATGCAGGGGATGAAGTTCCCCGGCGCGCCCTACGGCCTGAAGATGGCGTGCGGCGAGAACCCCAAGCGCGTCTATGGCAGCCGCGGTCGGGAACCCTCCACCCGGATGGGGAACATCGCCGTCGACCGCCAGACCTGGGCCAAGGCGGCCGAGTACAAGCGCCGCTGGGACAAATATGAGAAGGACGGTGGCGAGGCCCCCGGCCGCGACATCGCGATGGACACGCTGCGCGGCGTGCTCGACGGCGAGATCCGCGTCCAGAACCACTGCTACCGCGCCGACGAGATGGCCAACGTCCTCGATATGGCCAAGGAGTTCGGCTACCACGTCTCGGCGTTCCACCATGCGGTGGAGGCCTACAAGATCGCCGATCTGCTGAAGGCCAACAACACCTGCGCCGCCGTCTGGGCCGACTGGTACGGGTTCAAGATGGAATCCTACGACGCGGTGCCCGAGAACCTCGCCATCCTCGACAAGGAAGGCGCCTGCGCGATGATCCATTCGGACGACGCCAACGGCATCCAGCGGCTCAACCAGGAAGTCGCCAAGGCGCGCGCCTCGGCGATCCGTGGCGGCTTCGACGTGTCCGAGGCAACGGCGTGGAAGTGGCTGGCGATCAACCCCGCCATCGCGCTGGGCATCGCCGACAGGACCGGCAGCCTGAAGGCCGGCAAGATGGCGGACGTGGTGTTGTGGAACGGCAATCCGTTCAGCGTCTACACCCGGCCGGAGATGGTGTGGGTCGACGGCGCGCTGCTCTACGATGCCAAGGATCCCAAGCGCCGTCCGGTTTCCGATTTCGAGCTCGGCCAGCCGGGCGAGGGGGATGTGAAGTGAGCAAGACCCTGTTTCTTGCCGCGGCGGCCCTTGCGGCGCTCGCGGTCCCTGCGATGGCGCAGGATGTGGCGATCACCAACGCCAAGCTGGTGATCGGCGACGGATCGGCCCCCGTGGACGGCGGCACCGTGGTGGTGCGCGGCGGCAAGGTCGTCGCGGCCGGCCGTGGCGTGGCGGTGCCGGCGGGCGTGCAGGTGGTCGATGCCGGCGGGCGTTATGTCACGCCGGGTATCTTCGCCGGCTTCACGCGGCTGGGCATCGTCGAGATCGACGGCGTCGGCGTGACCAACGATGCGGCGGCGGGCAGTTCGCCCTTCAACGCCGCGCTCGACGTGAGCCCGGCGGTCAACCCGCGCGCGACGCCGATCGCGATCAACCGGGCGGACGGGGTGACCCGCGCCGTCGTCGCGCCGGATACCGGCAAGGGCTCGATCTTCGCGGGCCAGGGCGCGGTGATCGATACCCGCAGCGACCTGCATGCCGTCGCCCGCCCGCGCGCCTTCCAGTTCATGGAATATGGCGAGAGCGGCGGCCGGCTGGCCGGCGGCAGCCGCCCCGCGGCGATCGCGATGCTGCGCAACGCGATGCTGGAGGCGCGCGATTATGCCCGCAATCCGGCCAGCTTCGCGGATCGGGGCAAGGATGCGCTGCTCACCCGCGCCGATGCCGAGGCGCTGGCGGCGGTGGTGCAGGGCAAGGTGCCGCTGCTCGTCCATGTCGAGCGCGCATCGGACATCCTGGTGCTGCTCCAGCTCAAGCGCGAGACGCCGGGGCTGAAGCTGGTGCTGGTCGGCGCCAGCGAGGGCTGGACCGTGGCGAAGGACATCGCCGCCGCCGGCGTGCCGGTACTCGCCAACGCGCTGAACGACCTGCCGGCCAGCTTCGAGCAGCTGGCCGCCACCCAGTCGAACATCGGGCGGATGCAGGCGGCCGGCGTACTGGTCGGCATCGGCACGATCAACGACGACGAGGCGCGCCAGGCGCGGCTGGAGAAGCAATATGCCGGCAACCTGGTGGCGCTGTCGCGCGTGCCGGGCGCAACCGGGCTGAGCTGGGATGCCGCCTTCGCGGCGATCAGCGCGAAGCCGGCAGAGGCGATGGGCATGGGCGATGCGTTCGGCTCGCTCCGCCCCGGCCGCGCTGGCGACGTGGTGGTGTGGGACGGCGACCCGCTGGAGATCGGTACCGCGCCGGTGAAGCTCTATGTGGACGGGATCGAGCAGTCGCTCACCACCCGCCAGACCCGGCTGCGGGACCGCTACTGGAAGCCCGTGGAAGGGGCGCTGCCCAAGGCGTATCAGCGCTGATCGCGGCGGTTCCATCCGGAACCTTCACGATCGCGCGCGCTTTGGCGGCATGATGGAACGGCCCCGGCGCGGAGCATCCGCGCCGGGCGATTTGGAGAGTGGGACCATGACGAAGCGCATCCTTCTTGCCGGCCTTGCGGTGGTGGCGCTGGCTGGCTGCAACAAGAGCCAGGAGGCGACGGGCAATGCCGCGCTCGATACCGCGGCGGAGAGCAATGCGGTGGTCGACAACGGCGATGCGGGCAACAACGTGACCGCGCAGGTGATCGCGATGAACGACGCGCAGCGCAACGTGGTGTTCATCCGCGCGATCATGGACGCCGGCCTGAAGTGCGACCATGTCGAAAGCTCGCAGCGCCTGCCCGATCAGGATGGGCTGCCCTTGTGGCGCGCCAATTGCAGCGGCGGCGTGGCGCACATGGTCTCCATCACGCCCGACGGTACCGCGAAGATCGTCAGCCGCACCGATCGCTGAGGTCGGCCTCGGCGAGGAGGAAGGGCGACACCGCGCGGAGCGCGCGGGCGACCGTCTCCTCCTTCTCGCCGACCGGCGCGACATAGTGGATCGCCTCGCGTGCGGCGGCGAGCCCCGCGCCCCGCGCGATCATCCAGGCGGCGAGATATTGCGAGGCGAGGCACCCGCCCGCGGTCGCGACATTGCCATGCGCGACGAAGGGGGCGTCGAGCACCTCTACGCCGGCCTCGATCACCCAGGGCCTGGTGGTCAGGTCCGTGCAGGCGGGCAGGGTGCCGATCAGGCCCAGCTTCGCCAGCAGCAGCGTCCCCGAACATTGCGCGCCGATCAGCTGGCGTGCGGGATCGAGCCGGATCTGCGCGAGCAGGCCCGCATCGCCGGCGATCTCGCGCGTCTGCGATCCGCTGCCGATCAGCACCGCATCGGCCTCGGCGGCGAAGGCGAGCGGCTTCTGGCGCCGGATGGTGACGCCGTTGAGCGAGGTCACCTCCTCGGCCGGGGACGTGACATATGCGGCCCAGCCCCGCGCCCGCAGCCGGTTTAGGATCGCGGCGGCGATGAACGAATCCAGTTCGTTGAAGCCGTCGAACGTCAGTACCGCGATCTGCATGCTCAGTGTCTCCCAGCCGCTGTAGCCCGTAGTATCCTAAGAGCGCGGCGGCGCCATAGGCCTGAACGAAAGAGGGAGGCCATGCGGCCTCCCTCCAAGCAGATACAGGCCGAGGCCTTTAGAGGCCGACCACGCCGCCGTCATTCTTGGTGATCACCACCACCGCGGAGCGCGGGCGCACGGTCGCGGCAACGGTGCCGCCGGCCTGACTGTCCGGCCACTTGCTGGTCGGCGCCGCGGGCGTACCGTTCTCGCCGGGATGCTGGATGCCCACGAACAGCGTCCGGCCGTCCGGCGTGGAGTCAACGCCGGTGATCTCGCACTCGACCGGCCCGACGAGGAAGCGGCGCAGGTTCGCGCCCGGCGCCGCGCCGATACGGGTCGCCTGGGTCGCGGTGGCGCCGGTCGATCCGGTGTTGGTGATCGTCCGCGCGCCGCCGTCGCCCACCGTGCCCGGCTGGGCGGCGAGCATCATGCAGTTGGTGACGTCGGTATAGGCGCCGTCGTCGGTCTGCAGCCACATCAGCGGCTTCACCTGGCCGCCGGCATGGGTGGTGCGGGCGAAGACCATGCCGTCGGGGCTGGAGAAGTCGTTGCTGTCGTCGAGCGACGAGAGGTTGATGTTGGTCTTGTCGAGATCCGCGCCCGCCCCGAAGGCGTAGATGTCCCAGCTGAAGCTCGTCGCCTCGGTATCGGCTTCCTTCATCCGGATGATGTGGCCGTTGGGATTGCCGTAATTGGCGGTCTTCGCCGTGCCATAGGGATCGTTATAGTGGCGCGGATTGGCGGCGTCGGTGCCGGTGAGCGGGCGACCGGCGGCGTTGTTGTTGGTGAGCGTGACGTAGATTTCACCGGTCACCGGGTTCACCGCGGTCCATTCCGGGCGATCCATCGGCGTCGCGCCGACCACGTCCGCGGCGAGGCGGGCATTCACCAGCACATCGGCCTGGTTGGCGAAGGGATAGGTGGCGTTGGCCGCGGTGATGCCGTTCTGCCCGAACACCAGCGGCAGCCAGCTGCCGGTACCGTCCGCGTTGAATCTGGCAACATAGAGCGTGCCGTTGTCCAGATACTTGTCGCCGATAGCCAGCCGATCCGCGGCATTCGCATCGGCGGCATCCCATGCGGTCGACGAGACGAACTTGTAGATATATTCGCGGCGTGCATCGTCGCCCATGTACCAGGCGGGACGCTTGCCGGCGACGAACGCGCCTGGCCAGCAGCCTTCATGGCCGAGCCGGCCGAGCGCGGTGCGCTTCCGCGGCGCGGCAGCCGGCGTATAGGGATCGATCTCTACCACCCAGCCGAACTGGTTGGGCTCGTTGCGGAAGTCGTCGGTGGCGGTGCCGGTGCCCGCCCGCGCGTCCCAGCGGCGGAACAAGGTGTTGGTCGAATCCGCCGGCGTCACCGTTGACCAGCCATAATTGCCGGTGCTGCTGGTCACGCCGTAGCGGCTGAGCGCGGTGAGTTCCTTCGCGGCGCGGTTGGCGGTATCGCCGCTGCGGCGGAAATAGCCGGCCCAATTCTCCTCGCAGGTCAGCGCGGTGCCCCAGGGCGTGGTGCCATTGGCGCAGTTGTTGATCGTGCCGCGCCCGGCCACGCCGGTGGGCGAGAAGGCGGTCTTGAGCAGGTCCGATCCCCGCGCGGGGCCGTTGAACACCATCGGCGTCGCAGGCGTGAGGCGGCGGTTATAGGCCGAATCCTGCTTCACGCTCCATGCGCGGCCGGTCCCTTCGCTGACTTCGGTTACCGACACGCCGTGGCAGTCGATTTCCTTCTGCGCCTCCGCTTCGGGACGCGCGCCGTTCACCGTCGTCGCGCCGTTCACGTGCAGATACTGCTGGTTGATGTTCTCGTGATTCTGGACCAGCAGGCCGCGGGTCGAGCCGGTGGCGTCGCGCGCGGTGCCGGCGCTGTTCAGGCCGTACCAGTAGAGCGCATCGCCATGGTCGCCGATCCGCTGGGCGAAATTGGTGTCGGTGCCGTCATTCCTGTAGACGGGCACGCCCGCGGCGATCGGGTCGCCGGTGCGGTTGATCACGCCCACCGTGTAGCCGGCGGGCACGGTCACCACGTCGAGCTTGTTCTTGGCGACGGCGGCGAAGCCCAGCGCCGGCGGGCTGATCGTCACCGTGGTGGTTGCCGAAGCGGTCTTGCCGCCTGCGTCGGTCGCGGCGAACTGGAAGGTCAGCACCGTGTCCGAGGAGACGACCGGGGCGAGGAAGGTCGGGTTCAGCGTGTTCGCGCCGGTAAGCGTCACTGCCGGGCCGCCGGTCTGCGTCCAGGCGACCGCGCTGACGCCCTTGTCGTCGGTCGCGGTGGCGACCAGCGTGACGGTGCGGCCGGAGCTGGTGACGGTGGCGGCCCCACCGTTGACGACCGGCGCGGGGTTGCCGTCCGTCGCCGAGACCTTGTTGTCGCACGCCGCGAGCAGCGAGCCGCCCATCGATGCCGCGACGATCGCGCTGGAGCCGCGGAGCAGCGTACGGCGCGAATAGCGCTGGTCGGCAAGCGCGTTCAGCGTCGGCGCCGTGCTGCGATTGGTATCCACATCGCCGTCGCTATAGCCGAACGGCGTCTCGATCTGGTCGGTCATCGGGTTCCCCTCTTGCGGCCGGGCGTGCCCCGCCCGGGATGGTTCCCCATGGGGAAGGCGCGTGAAGCGCGCATGGCGGATGCATTACCCGGGCGCGACGAAAAAGCGTCACCCATGTGACACTTGCCAAGTCGGTGCTTCAGGCTAAGCGGCGGCGGATGACGCCAGCGTCTTCCGATCCCGATCTGCCGCCGCCCGCGCCCAGTCTGGCTGGACGCCTGTTCGCCCAGGTGCGCGCGCAGGGCGGCGCGCGCGCGCGCGATGCGGCGCCGCGGCACGCGGGCTGGATCGCACCGGTGCTGGCGCTGCTGGTCGCATCCGGGCCGGCAGCGACGATCCTCGGGGCGCATGTGCTTCGCGTACGGGCGATGACGGAAACGGCCGCGATGGATGCCCGGCTGGCGCCGCGCCGCGAGGCCGAGCGCGCGCGCGATGCCGCGCGGGCGGTGCTGGGCGCGGCACTCGCCCAGCCGGGGCCCGCCGCCCTGCTGGATCGGGTGGCGGCGGCGCTGCCGCAGGCGGATACGCTCACCCGTGCCGAGCGTCGCGCCGACGGTACGATCGAGCTGGAGGTGGCGACCAGCGATCCCGATGCACTGCGCGGCGCGATGCGGCGTCACCCGATGCTCGCCGGTCTGCGCGACGTGCGCCAGCGCGAAGGCGAAGGCCGTACGCTGGTGCTGCTGCGGCAGGCAGCGCCGTGACCCGGCGGCCGATCCTGTGGGGCGGCCTGGCAGGGCTGGGGCTGGCGATCCTGCTCGCACCCTGGACCGGTGCGGCGCTGGGTGCACTGTCGTCCGCGCGTGCGGCGCGGAGCGAGGCGGCGACGGCGCTTGCCACGCCGGTCGACCGCAGCCCGGCGGTTCGGCCGGACATCGCCTTCCCCGCGGAAACTGCGGCCTCTGCGATCCGGTCCCGCATCGATCGGTTGGCGCGCGGCGGCGGGGTGCTGGTGGAGGATATCGCGCCGGTGACGATGCCCGCGCCGCTGGTGGCGGTTTCTGTGCGGGTCTCCGGTCCGGAAAAGGCGGTGCTGGCGCTGGCCGACGCGATCGAGCGCGAGCGCCCGATGCTCCGATTCCGCAACTGGCGGGTCGACCCGGCGGAAGGGGGCGGCGTCCGCCTCAGCGGCGTCGTCGTGGGGGCGACCCGATGATCCCGCAGCCACAGCGGATCGCACTCGCACTGGCGGGCATCGCGGCGGCGGTGTTGCCGGTCCTGTTGCTGACGCCGGGGAAGTCAGCGCCTTCCGCGCCCGTGCGCCGGGCGTCCCCGCTGGGGTCCCCCACCGAGCCGCCGCTGGCCCATGTCTTCGATCGGCCGCTGTTCGCTGCGCCGGTCGAGCCGGTGCTGCCGCCGGACGCGCCCGTGCTCACCGGTGTCGTCGGGCGGCTGGGCAGCGATGCGGTGGCGCTGGTCCGCACCGCACAGGGGACCAGCCGGACCCTGGCGATCGGCGACAGCATCGACGGCTGGAGGCTCGAATCGCTGTCGATCGATGCCGCGCTGTTCAGCCGCGGCGGCCAGCGCGCCCGGGTGCCGATGCCCGCAGCCGAGCCGGCACCGCCGGCTCAATAGATTCCGTCGATCTCCACCTTCAGCCGCGCCGGCGGCGGGGCGAGCAGCAGGCTGTTGCGCTTGGCATTGTCCGCCTCGTCCGCGCGCAGCCGGGCATAGCGATCCTTGGTCGCCGCGCTGGCATCGGCGCCGTCGCGCAGGATCGTGGGCTTGAGGAAGATGAACAGCGTGCGCTTCTGGTGCTGCTCGCGGCGGCTCTTGAAGAGCTCGCCGATCAGCGGGATGTTGCCCAGCACCGGCACCTGCTGGCGCGTATCCTGGAAATCGTCGGCGGTGAGGCCGCCCAGCACGATGGTGGAGCCGTTGTCGGCCAGCACCGTGGTGTTGATCGCCCGCTTGTTGGTGATGATGTCCGATGCCTGCGACACGGTGGTGCTGGCGATCGCGGAGGCCTCCTGGTTCACCTGCAGGCGGATCGTGTCGCCCGCGTTGATCCGGGGCAGCACGCGGAGCGTGATGCCCACGTCCTTGCGCTCGATCGTGTTATACGGGGTTGCCGAGTTGGAGTTGGTGAGGATCGAGCCGGTGACGAACGGCACGTTCTGGCCGGCGATGAACTCCCCTGCGACATTGTCCAGCACGGTGATCTGTGGCGTCGACAGCAGGTTGGCGCGGGTGGAGGTGCCCAGCGCCTGGAGCAGCACCGAGAAATCGTCGCCGATCCGGAAATTGCCGGTGAAGCCGCTTCCGCCGGTGCCGAGCACCGATCCTGCGGGCACGCCCAGCGTGGTGAGGATCGCGCCGAGCGAGGTGCCGGCGGTGTTGAACGATGTGGCCGCGCCGGTCACCCGGCTCAGCACCGCGCCGCTGGTGCCGATCTGCACCGCCAGTGCCTCGGCATCGTCGCCGGTGATTTCGGCGATGGCGGCCTCGATCAGTACCTGTGGGCGGCGCACGTCGAGGTCGCGGATCAACGGCTCGATCGAGGCGATCGCGCTCGGCGCGCCGCGGATGACGATGGCGTTCAGCTCGGGCGCGGGTTGCACCGTCAGGTCCGGCGTCGCGAAGCCCTTGGGCGTCTTCGGCGTGGTCGATTGCATCATCGGCGTGGTCGTGCCGGTGGCGGCCTGCAGCCCGGTCGCGCCGGTGCCGTTCGACATGCCGGTGGTGCCGGCGGAAAGGGCGGCGGCGCCGCTGGCCCCGCTCGAGAGGCTGCTCTGCGAGGCGAGCCGCGCGAACGGGTTGCTCGCACCGTTCGACAGGCTGTTGGCGACGGGATTGTCGGTGCTCTCGCCCAGGCCCAGCACGCCGCGCAGCACGTCGGTCACGGTCTCGGCATCGGCATAGTTCAGCCGGAACATGCGGGTGATCGGCGTGGAACCGCCCGGCAGATCGAGCGACGCGATGATGCGGCGGCCCTCCGCGACCGAGGCGGGCGTGCCGCGGACGATCACCGTGTTGCTGCGCTCGTCGGCGGCGACGCGGGTACCCGCGCCGGAATCGCCGCCCAGCACGTTCTGCACCGCCTGCGCCACCGCCGGCGCGCTGCCGTTCTTCAGCGCGATCGCCGCGAAGGTCGCCCCGCCGCCGCCGTCGAGCTGGCGGATGATCGATTCGATCCGGCGGACATTGTCGGCATAGTCGGTGATGACGACGGCGTTGGGTGCGGTCAGCGGCTCGACGCTGCCGAAGCTCGCCACCAGCGGCCGCGCGATGCGGGCGGCATCGGCGGCGGGCACGTTGGAAAGGCGGACCATCCGCGTCATCAGCTCCTGCCCGGCAGCGCCGCGTGCGGGCAGGCCGCCGTCGCGTACCGCGTTGGCGGCGGGCACGATCCGCCAGGCACGGCCCGAGCGCACCGCCGCATAGCCGTTGGCACGCAGCACCGACTGGAACAGGTCCCAGACGCCGCCGGGCGTCAGCGGGCTGGACGAGGTGACCGTCACCACCCCCTTCACGGCGGGGTCGAGGATCAGTGTGCGGCCGGTGATGCGCGAGATCTGGTCGGCGACATCGGCGATCTCCACCCCGCGCATGTTGATCACCACGTCGGCGGCATCCTGCGGCCCACCGGCGGCCGTCTGGGCGGCGACCAGCACCGGGTCCAGCAGCAGCGGCGCGAGCGCGAGGCAGGCGATGGCGGGGCGAATCTTCACGGGGTTCTCTCTTCTAGTGCAGCGGGACGGTCAGCGTGATCCGCCGTCCGTCGCGCAGGATCTGGACCTGGGCCGAGCCGCTTTGCTGGGCGGCGGCGAAGGCGGCGTTTGCGGCCTGGGTATCGGTGAGCGCGGTGCCGTTGACCGAGGTGATGACGTCGCCGGCCTGCATGCCCGGCGGGCCGCCGCTGCCGATGCGGAAGCCTTCGGCGGTCTGCGTCGCACCCAGTTTCTGGAGCGCAGCCGCGCTGTTGCCCGGCAGCGGTCCTGGCGGCGGCGCGGGCGCGATCGCGGGCGCATCGCCGGGCGGCGGGTCGGCCGCTGCCGCCGCCTGTCGTGCCTCCGGCGACAGCGTCGGATCGGGGAAGGCGAGGAATTCGCGCCGGCCGCCATTGTCCAGCAGCACCCGGTCGCGCTGGATCGCGGCGATGGTCGCCCCGTTCACCGCCTGGCCGACATGGAATGCCGTCGCCGGGGCACCGCTCACCGCGATGAAGGCGGTGGAAAGCTCGGCCGGGATCGCCGCGACGATCCCCTTCAGCTCCAGCGGCAGCGTGGTCGGCTGCGGCGCATCGACCACCATGGCCTTGCCGAACGGGGCGAGGGCGATCGCCGGCGCCATGTCCGGCGCCACGGCGGGGCCGGTGCGGCCCGAGGGCACGGTGATCGCGCCGGTGCCGGCATGGCCCGCGATCCGCCAGGTGAACCCGGCAAGCGCGACGGCGACCGATACGACCATCGCGCCGGTCAGCAGATCGAGCGCGGTACGCGTCTGGCGCGAGGTGAGGGCGAGGCGGGTCATCCGTTGCGTCCGTCCACGAACCCGTCGAGCGATGCAAGCGGCGTCTTGTCGGCGGCCGGAAACACGCTGATGCGAACCCGCACGATTTCGGGATCGTCGGTGCTGCGCTTGTCGACGGCGACGCGCCAGCGCTCGCCCAGCATCTCCACCTGCGGCGCGCCCGCGATCCCGGCTTCCATCTCGGCGAGGCGATTCTCGGCGACCCACATCGCGGCGGCGCGGCGCTCCACGCCGCGCGTCGAATCGATATGGCTCTGCACGGTGCGCATCAGCCCCACCGTCGCGATGGCGAGGACGGCGAGCGCCACCAGCGCCTCGATCAGCGAAAAGCCCTGCTCGTCGCGCATCAGGAGGCCGGCACCGGCACCGCGGTGGCGGTCAGCCCGTCATAGCGGACCAGCCAGCGCTGGCTGCCATTGTCGATCGTCGCCGACATCGGCTTGCCGGCGCCGTCGACGCCCAGCACCACCGGCGGCCGGGTGTCGAGCGTGAGGGTGATGCCCCCCGGCAGCGTGTGGGGCGCAAGCGCATCGTCGGTGCGGGCAGCGAGCGTGCCGTTGGGGCTCATCGTCGCAAATCCATAGCCGTGCGCCTGCGCGGTGAAGGCGACCAGCCGGTCCCCCAGCATCGCATCGTCGGCCGCCGCCTGCAGACGCGAGGCGAGGCGGCGGGCCTCGCTCTCCACGCTCGGCTTGCGGGTGGCTGCACCGATACCCAGCGTCACCGCGGCAGCGGCGACACCGATGATCGCCAGCACGATCAGCATCTCGATCAGGGTCATGCCGGCCTGGGAGGCCCGACGCGCAGCGCTGCCAGCCCCCCCGAACCGCATCAGCCCTTGCCCTCGATGTCGGCGTCCACGCCTTCGCCGCCCGGCTTGCCGTCCTTGCCGAACGAGCGGAGCGTGTAGGCGCCGCCTTCCGACCTGTACTCATACGGCTTGCCCCAGGCATCGAGCGGCGGCTCGGAGAGGTAGCCGCCCTGCGCCCAGTTCGTCGGCACCGGCGGGGTGCTGGGCTTCTCCACGAGAGCCTGCAGGCCCTGCTGAGTGGTGGGATAGTCGCCATTGTCGAGGCGGTAGGTCTTGAGCGCGACTCCGATGCTGGAGACATTCGCCTTGGTGGTTGTGACCCGCGCCTCGTCCGGCCGGTTGATCACGTTCATGGTTACGAGACCCGCGACCACGGCGATGATCACGAGCACGATCAGCATCTCGATCAGCGTCAGCCCGGCCTCATGCTCGCCGACCTGGCGGAGCTTGCGCGGGGCGCGCTGCGATGCGATGTCACAAAATGGTTTCAAACTTATGCGCATCCCTGCCTCATGCGTCCTACCCATGAAGCTTCTATGACACGCGGCGTCCGAACGCCGGATCTGCCGCCGCCGCACGCCGGAGGTGTTTGGACGCTGGCGGGCGACCGGCTGATCATAGCTGCGCCAGACGGCCCGGCAACCATCCTCGTGCCGACCGAGCGGGTGCGACTGCTCGCTGTCGACCTCCCGTTGCCGAATCGCGCCCGGCGGCTGGCGGCTTTGCCCTTCGCGATCGAGGACCAGGTGGCCGAGCCCATCGAATCGCTCCACCTCGCGCTGGGTGCCCGCACCAGCCCGGCGGATGCGCCCAGCCGCTATCTGGTCGGCGTGGTGCGCGCCGAAACGATGGCCGAGTGGGTGGCGCTGGCGGAGGCGAACGGTCTCGGCACCGCGCCGATGGTACCGGACGTGCTGGCGCTGCCGCGTCCAATCGAAGGCTGGGCGGTGGAACTGCGTGCGGGCCGCGCGCTCGTGCTGACGGCGGATGGAACCGGCTTTGCGATGCCGGGGGCGCTGCTCGATTCGGCGTGGGAAGCGGCCGGCCGACCGCGCATTCACAGTCTCGGCGAGCCGCTGAGCGGCGACATGGCGGCACATGCCGGTACACCGGATCTGCGGGACGATGATGCACGCGCCGAGGTCGCGGTGGCCGAACTCGATCTGCGGCAGGGCGCCTTCGCGGCGCGGGTGCAGCGTGGATCGACCGGCTGGCGGCGGCTCGGCTGGATTCTCGGCATCGGTGCCGCGGCCCATATCCTGATCGCAGGCGGCGACGCGCTGATGCTGCGGGTCATCGCCGATCGGCGCGCCGCGGAGACGCGCACGCTGGTGACGATGGCAGCGCCGGGCACCAACCTCACCGGCGACCTCAAGACCACGGTCACCGATCTGCTCCCTGCGGGCGGCGGGGGGACGCCCGATCGCTTCGTGCCGTTGCTGGCGCGCCTTTCCACCGCGCTCACCCCGCTCGCCGGCAGCATCGCGGTGCGGGCGATCCGCTATGAGGGCAACGTCCTGACCATGGACTGCGACCCCGGCGCGCCCGATCTCGCCGCACGGATCGCTGAGGCACTGAAAGCCGGGCGCATCCAGGGGCAGGCCACGGCCTCGCCAGACGGCGCCATTCGCATTACGGCGAGCGCGGCATGAGAGATTTCATCCGTACCCAGCTGCCGACGCTCGATGCCGGCCTGTCGCGTTCGGGCCACTGGTGGCAGGCTCGCACCCCCCGCGAGCGCACGCTGCTTTCCGTGCTGGCGGTGCTGTTCACCGCGATCGTGCTGATCTACGGCGTGGTGAAGCCGATTCAGGGTGCGCGAGCCGAGGCGCTGGCCGATATCCGCACCTATGAGACGCTGAACGCCCGCATTCGCGCGGCGGGGACGCTGAGCGCGGCAAAGCCGCAGCGCCGCACCGGTGCCCCGGAGGCGATCGCCAGCCAGTCGGCGGCGGGGTTCGGCCTGATGCTTGCCGCCGCACCCAGCGCGGGCGGCACGCAGGTGACGATCGCCGATGCCAGCTACGACTCGCTTGTCCACTGGATGGCGGACGTGACCACGACCAGTGACCTGCGCATTCGCCGTGTCGCCATCCAGAGACTTGGCGCGCCGGGCCATGTCTCCGCCCAGGTGGAGCTCGGCCGATGATCGTCGACCTGCCGACCTTGCCGTACAGCTTCGCCCGCCGCCACGGCGTGCTGCTGCGCACGAGCGGCGAGGGCATCGAATGCGTCCACCGCGCCGATGCCCCGCTGGATGGGCTGCTCGAAGTGCAGCGGCTGGCCCCGGGGGCGCGCTTCGTGCGGTTGGAGGGTGCTGCCTTCGATACCGCCTTGGGCGAGGCCTATGGCGGGGCAGGCGGGGCGGCTGCCGATATCGACCTTGGCGACATGGACCTCGCTGCGCTCGCCGACAGCGCGGCGAGCGTCGACGACCTGCTCGACACCCGCGACGACGCACCCGTCATCCGCCTGATCAACGCGCTGCTGATGGAGGCGGTGAAGGAAGGCGCGTCCGACGTCCATGTCGAGACGCAGGAGAAGCGCCTCGTCATCCGCTTCCGCGTCGACGGCGTGCTGCGCGACATGATCGAGCCGCCGCGCGCGCTGGCGCCGCTGCTGGTGAGCCGCATCAAGGTGATGGCCAAGCTCGACATTGCCGAGCGGCGCGTGCCGCAGGACGGCCGCGTGACGCTGCGCATCGGCGGCCACGATGTCGACGCGCGCGTCTCGACCATCCCGACCCAGCATGGCGAGCGGGTGGTGCTGCGTCTGCTCGAGAAGGGCTCGCTCAAGCTCGATCTGTCGGGCCTGGGCATGAGCGCGCGCGATCAGGCGGTGTTCGGGCGCCTGCTGGAGCGGCCGCACGGCATCCTGCTCGTCACCGGGCCGACCGGCTCGGGCAAGACGACGACGCTCTACACCGCGCTCGCCCGGCTCAACGACCGCAAGCGCAACGTGATGACGGTCGAGGACCCGATCGAATATGAGCTGCCCGGCGTGGCGCAGACCCAGGTCAACCCGCGCACCGACATGACCTTCGCGCGGGGCCTGCGCGCGATCCTGCGCCAGGATCCGGACGTGATCATGGTCGGCGAGATTCGCGACCAGGAAACCGCGCAGGTGGCGGTGCGCTCGGCGATGACCGGGCATTTCGTGCTGTCGACGCTGCACACCAACAGTGCGGTGGGGTCGGTGACGCGGCTGATCGACATGGGGGTGGAGCGCTATCTGCTCGCGCCGATGGTTGTCGGGCTGTGCGCCCAGCGGCTGGTGCGGCGGCTGTGCCCGCATTGCCGGCGCGCGGACGTGGCGAGCGAGGCCGATTCGCTGCTGCTCGGCGGCGCGCTGCCGGTGGGGGCGCCGCTGTGGCGCGCGGTCGGCTGCGACCAGTGCCATGACGAGGGTTATCGCGGCCGGGCCGGGCTGTACGAGGTGGTCGCGGTGGACGACGTGTTTCAGAAGCTGATTCACGACGGCGCCAGCGAGGCCGAGATCGAGCGCCATGCGCGGGGCGACAATCCCAGCCTTCTCGACGACGGCGTGGCCAAGCTGCAGGTCGGCGTGACCACGGTCGAGGAAGTCGCCCGCGTCGTGAGGGACGAGGCGTGAGCGCTGCCATCTGCGACGGGCGGGGGGGGATCTGATGCCCGCCTTCGCGTACCGCGCAGCCGATCGCACCGGCGCCGCCAAGCGCGGCGTGATCGAGGCCTCCAGCCCCGCCGCCGCACGCGCGCTGCTGCGCGAGCAGGCGCTGCTGCCGCTTTCGGTGGAACCTGCGGCCGTGCGCGGCCGATCGATCGGGTCGATCACCTTGCCGCGTTTCGGGCGAGGCGGGGTTAGCGCCCGGGCGCTCGCCACCGTCACCCGCCAGATCGCCACGCTGGTCGGCTCCGATATCGCGATCGAAGAGGCGCTGCGGCTCGTCGCCACCCAGTCCGAACAGCCGGCGGTGAGTTCGCTGCTGCTCGACGTGCGCGGCGCGATCCTCGACGGGCGCAGCTTCGCCGCAGCACTTGCGCAGCACCCCAAGGCCTTTCCCGAATTCTACCGCGCCTCGGTGGCGGCGGGCGAAGCATCGGGGCGTCTGCCCGACGTGCTCAACCACCTCGCGGAGTTCGTCGAGAACCGCCAGGCGAACGGCCAGAAGCTACAACTGGCGCTGCTCTATCCGGCACTGCTGGCGCTCGTGTCGTTCGGCATGATGGTGCTGCTGATGGTCTATGTCGTGCCGGACATCGTGAAGGTGTTCGTCTCGCGCGGCGCCGACCTGCCGCTGCTGACGCGGGCGCTGATCGCGATCAGTGCGTTTCTCCAGGGCTTCGGGCTCTATCTGCTGCTCGTACTCGGCCTGGGCATCGTCGCCTTCGAGCGCTGGCTGCGGGTGCCGGCCAACCGCCTGCGCGTCCATCGCTTCTTCGCCGAGCGCCGCCCGTTCCGCCGCTTCAGCCGCCAGATGAACGCCGCGCGCTTCGCCGGCAGCCTGGCGACGCTGGTCGGCAGCGCGGTGCCCTTGGTCGAGGCGCTCCATGCCGCCGCGGCGGTGACGCCCAACCATTTCGTCCGCGAAAAGGCGTTCGGCGTGGCGATGCGGGTGCGCGAGGGAATCAGCCTGCGCGTGGCGATGCAGGAGGCGGAGATCTTCCCGTCGATGCTGGTCGCCATCGTCGCCTCGGGCGAAAGTTCGGGCAAGCTCGCCCCCGCGCTCGGCCGCGCCTCGGGCGAACTGGAGCGCGAACTCGACGCGCTGGTCGCCACGCTGGTCGCGCTGGTCGAGCCGCTGGTGCTGCTGGTGATGGGCGGGCTGGTGCTGCTGATGGTGCTGGCGATCCTGCTGCCGATCATCAACCTCAACAACCTGGTGGGGGTGTGAGATAGCCCTCTCTCGCCTGCGGGAGAGGGCTTTTAGGTTACATCTTGCCTTGAATCCGTGCCCCGCCGGGCAGGCCGACGAACGGCAGCGCCGCCGCGCCTTCCTTGCTGACCCCGAGGTCCAGCGTGCCGTCCTCGCCCAGCACCGCATCGAGCAGCACCTGCCGGCGCTGCGTCGCGGGGGTCAGCCGGATCGTCGTGCGCGGGCCGACATGCTCGGCGGTCAGCAGCAGCGCCGGGACCGTCGTCGCGGCACCGCCGGCTGCCTTGGGGCGGCAACTGCCGGGATCGGTCGTCACCTTGCCGTCGAGCATCTGGCTCCCACCGCCCACCGCGATCTTCGCCATCTCCACCTGCATCACCAGCTGGCAGGTGAAGGGCAGGTCGGGCTGCACGGCCTGGAGCAGGCTCGCATCCGCCGCGCCGCTGACATGATCGAGCACCGTCCGTCCGCCCAGATGCACCAGCGCCCGGCCGCCGAGGTCGGTGTCGGGCCCGGTCGCGTTCCAGTCCGCGGCCAGCCCCAGGCTGGTCAGCGAGCGCAGCGGTGCGATGTGCCATTCGAGCTTGCTGCCCCCGGCCACGCCGACTTCGCCGTTCCAGATCGTGCCCGCCACGCCGCTGCGCCACGGCACGTTTCGGACGAGCAGGCTCGCCGGTGCGGTGGCCAGCATCGCCAGCGCATAGGCCCCTATGCCGAGGCCGGCGAAGACGATAAGACGCCGCCGTGCCTCACTCGCTGAATCCGGAGTTCGCCATGGACCGTCGGTCCCTGCTGCGGCTGCTGCCCTCGGGCCTCGTCCTGTCCGCGGCATCGCTATCCTCCAACGCGTGGGCGGGCGAGAAGAAGGACAAGCGCCCCATCGCCCTGTTGCTCCCGCTCACCGGAGCGCGAGCGGAGCTGGGCCGTAGCATGCGCCAGGCCGCCTTGCTCGCGGAAAACGCCGAATTCGTTCTCGGATTCGATACTGCCGGAACGGCAGAGGGCGCGGCCCGCGCCGCAGCCGAGGCGCTGCGCCGCCACCCCGCGCTGATCCTCGGCCCGCTCACCGCGGCGGAAGTGCCTGCGGTGGGCAGCACGGTTGCCGGTCGTGTGCCCGTCCTGTCGTTCAGCAACGATTCGGTGCTGCGCCAGCCGGGCGTCTGGATCTTCGGCATCACCGCCGCGCAGGTGACGAGCGCGATACTGCGCTATGCCCGCACCCGCGGCGTGCGATCCGTGGTGATGATCGACGACGGCTCGCCCTGGTGCGCCGCCGCCAGCCTCGCGGCCGGGCGCATGGAAAGCGAGATCGGCCTCACGCTCCGCGTGCTGCAGGTGAAGCCCGGCGCGCCCTTGCCGCAGGCGGGCGATGCGCCCGATGCGGTGCTGCTGCCGGGCAGCGGGGAAGGGGTCCTTGCCGCCGCACGGGCGCTCAAGGGCAGCGGGGTGCAATTGCTCGGCACGATCCAGGGGCTCGACAACCGTCCCGAGGCGCTGGAGGCGCTGGACGGCGCGTGGCTGGCCTGTCCCGATCCGGCCGCCTTCGCTTCCTTCGCCCAGGCCTTCGCGGCGAAGAATGGCGGGGATCCCGGCACGATCACCGCGCTCGCCTATGATGCCGCCGGTGTCGCCAACAAGCTGCGCGAGGCCAATGCGCTCGACATGAACGGGTTGGTCGATGCCAAGGGCTTCCACGGCGTCACCGGGCCGGTGCGCTTCCGCACCGACGGATCGGTGGCGCGGGACTTCGCGATCGTGGTCGCCTCGCGCGACGGCTATGCCAGCGTCGCGGTGAGTTCGGGGTCGTGACCCAGCAGGGCGAAGCCGGGGATTCCGGCTTCACGCTGATCGAGCTGATGATCTCGCTGGGGTTGTTCGCGCTGATCGCGGTGGCGGGCTTGGCGCTGGTCGACGGCATCCTGCGGGTGAACGGGCGCACCGAGGCGCGGCTGGACCGGCTTGCCGCGCTCCAGCGAACGATGTTCGTGCTGACCAGCGATCTCGATCAGGTGGCGAGCGGCAGGATCGAAGGGCGGGGGGACCGGCTTTCCTTCACGCGCAGCGCACCGGGCACGGGCGGGCTGGCGACGCCGGTCCGCTACGCGGTGGCCGGCGGCGTGCTGGTTCGCGCGGCGCCGGCCCCGCAGCTGCTGCTGCCGGGGGTCGTCTCTGCGCGGTGGCGTTTCTGGGATGGCGGCTGGCGCGATCGCTGGCCGCTGGACGACAGCGACGAGGCCAAGACCCGCTGGCCGCGCGCCATCGCGCTCGACGTGCAGACCGCCGGCCCCGGTGGTACCCCGGTGACCCTCCACCGGGTGGTGACCCTGCCGGCCCGCGCGCAGGAGCCGCAGGTCCAATGAGCGCGCCCGGCCTTCCGCGCGAGGAAGAGCGCGGCATGATCCTGGTCAACGTGCTGATGTTCGTCGCGATCGCCAGCGGACTGGTGCTGCTGATGATCGATCGCGAGGAACTGGGGCTCGATCGCGGCCTAAGGATGCGCGAGGCGGCGCGCGCCCAGGCGATCGTCCGCGGCGGCGAGCTCTCCGCGCTGGTCGCGCTTCGGCGGGACAGCGAGACGGCGGGCGACGTCGATCATGGGCGCGAGCCCTGGGCCAGGATTGCGGTCGCCGCTGCGCCGATCGAAGGCGGCACCTTCGATCTCGCGATCGGCGATGCGGAGGGCCGTTTCAACATCAACACCGTCCGCACCGGCGAGGCGGGTTCGGTGGTGCTGCTGCAGGAGATCGCCAACCAGATCGGCATGCCGCCCGAGCAGGTGGTCGCCGCGATCCAATATGTCCGGTTGCAGGGCCCGGTTACCGATCTGCGCCCGTTGCGGCTGGCGGGGGTGGAACCGAAGGTGGCCGATCGGCTGGAGAAGATGGTGACGGCGCTGCCCGGCATTACCTCGATCAACCTGAACGCGGCCGAGCCGGAACTGATGGCCGTCCTGTTCAAGGATCCGCTGATCGCCAGCCGGCTGGTGCAGGTGCGCGCGCGCCAGGGCTTCCTGACGCTCAAGGATCTGGACGACCAGCATGTCACCTTGCCCTGGGGCTGCTCGTTCCGCTCCAGCACCTTCTGGGTCCGCACCCGCGCGCGGATCGGCGGCACGACCCAACAGGAAGCGACTCTAATCCAACGGCGACGCTCTCCGGAGAGCCGTCCGGAGACGGTGCCGGTCGAGCGCTGGCGCAACGCCGCGGTGCCGCCGGGCGTCCCTGCCTTCGCGACGCGGTGAACGGTTGAGCTTGACCCTCGTTTCTGGTCTGCTTGGCGCGATGATACCGGAGGCTTTCTGTTGGTGCTGATGCGCCTGTTCGGACGCGGCGAGATCCGCCGCTGGCGCGATCTGCACGTCGCGATGGCGCGTGCGGTGCTGCAGCAGGCCGCCGCCGATCTGGTCGAGAGCTTCGATGCCGATCTCTCGCAGGCCGATTGGCGCGACGGGCTGATCGAGCAGACCCGCTTCGTCGCGACGCGCATCGCCCCGGTGGTGCGGCAGGTGGCCGAGCCGCTGGCGCGGCGGGTGATCGAGGAGGCGGATCGCGCGCTCCAGCCGATCGCCTGGCATCACCTCCAGTGGCAGCCGCTGCCGATGGACACCAATCTGATGCGCGACATGATGGAGGAACTGGGCGACTGGGCGGCGGCGGGGAGCGCGGCGCTGAGCGGGCTGATGCGCGGCGCGGCGACAACGCTGCCGATCGGCGGGGCTCCAGCGCGGGGCAGTGCACCGGGCGACTGGATGCGACTGCGTGCCGAGGCCCGGCTGCGCGCCAAGGTGCAGGCCTATGTCTACGCCACGGTCGTGCAGGGGCCGAAGGGCCGGCCCGCCCTGCTCGAGCACACGATCGGGCTGCTGCGCGATGCCGCGCGCCATGCTCGGCCGCTCTGAGTCCCCCCCGCGCAGTTCAGGCGATGATGGCTCGGACCCTGGCCTGGAGCAGCGCCGCCGCATCGCGCGGATCCAACCGCACCTGCAGGCCGCGTTGCCCGCCATTGAGGAAGACATAGGGTTCCGCGACCGCGGTCTCCTCGATCACCGTCGGCAGCGTCCGCATCTGCCCGAAGGGGCTGATGCCGCCAACCTTGTAGCCGGATAGCCGCTCGGCATCGCCCGGCTTCATCATCTCGGCCGATTTGCCGCCGAGCGCTGCGGCGAGCTTCTTCATCGCCACCTGGGCATCGGAGGGCAGGATCACCAGCGCGGCCTTGCCGTCAACCCTGGCCATCAGCGTCTTGAGGACGCGCGCCGGCGGCTCGCCTAGCGCCTCGGCCGCCTGGAGGCCGATCGAGTCGGCATCGGGGTCATAGTCGTAGACGTGCACGCTGAACGTGATCTTCGCCGCTTCCAGCATCCGCGTGGCGCGGGTGGCCTTCGACATACCGGGACTCCCTGGCAACCCATTGCGGCCCCGTTGGCAGTGCATTTGCCTCCGCACAACCACCGAACGGCGACGAAGAACTTCTTAACCATTTTTTTCTAGCATCTTCGTAGGGTTATCGGTTGGGCGGAGGTCTGGCATGCTGCTGGAGATGGCGCTGTTCGCGGCGGTTGCGGGGACATCCCCGGCGGCGACGCCGCGCGTCGCGATCATCGACAGCGGCGTGGCGGAGACGGCGGAACTGCGCGGCAAGCTGATCGCCGAGTACGACCTGGCCGGCACCGATCGCACGCCGTTCCGCCCGCGCTACGACCATGGCACGATGGTCGCCACGATTCTTACCCGCGCGGCGGCGGGGCGGGTGGCGATCGTGTCGCTGCGGATCGACGATCCCGCCGGTTGCCGCCCCGGCGCCAACCCGCCCTGCCAGCCCAGTGCTGCGCCTATCGTGGCCGCGATCCGCAAGGCGATCGCGCTGAAGGTCGACGCCATCAACATTTCGCTCGCGCTGGCCGACGATCCCGCGATCACCGCCGCCGTGCACGACGCGGCGGCGGCCGGCATCGTGGTGGTGCTGGCCGCCGGCAACAACGGGCTGCCGCATCCCGGCAACCTTGCGATGGCGCGACAGGGCTTCCCCAATGCGGTGCTGGTCGGCGCGCTCGATGCTGCCGGCAAGCCCTGGGCCGGCACCAACCGACCCGATGCCGAGATGCAGGGCTATCTCTATGTCTGGCAGCGCGGTGTCGACGTGCCGACCGCGCTGGCAGACGGGCGGGCGGCGACCGGCACCGGCACCTCCTTCGCCGCTCCGATCGAGACCGCACGCCGTATCGCGCGCCGCCGCCGCACTGCCTGACATTTTCGGAAACACACCGCAGGTTGCGGAACTTTGAGGAATGGGTATGGTTCCGGCCCAGGAGAGGCTGGAGCGTAAATATGCGCCTTGTCTGTCCTCGCTACGGTGAATCCGTGGCGGGAACATGAGACAATGGAAAAACAAGTATGTGGATGAGTTTGCTTGTCGCGATGCTGGTCGCAGCACCGCAAGGCGGAGAGGGTGTCGTAGGCCGCTGGAAGACCCAAACGCGCAACGCGATCGTGGAGATCCAGCGCTGCGGCCCTTCGATCTGCGGACGGATCCTGAGTTCGGATGCGCTGCGCACCAATCCCGATCTGCGCGACGCCAAGAATTCCAATGCCCAGCTGCGCACTCGGCCGCTCAAGGGTCTCCAGATCCTGGGTGGCTTCACTGCCGACGGCGCGAACTGGAGCGGCGGCAAGATCTACAATGCCGAGGACGGCAAGACCTATAGCGCCGACATCACCCTGGCCGGCCCCGACCAGCTGAAGCTGCGCGGCTGCGTGTTCAAGCCTTTTTGCCGTACCCAGACCTGGACCCGGGTTCGCTGATCGGGGCGCTCCGGCGCTTCCCCGAACCCCAGTAGCGTGAGTAACGTAATGAAAAAAATGCATCTCCTCCTCGCCGCCGGCACCACGCTGGCGGCTACTGTCGGCTGCGCGGGTATGGCCCATGCCCAGGCCTTCTACCTCCAGGAACAGTCCGCCCGCGCGGCCGGCCGCGCCTTCTCGGGCGAAGTCGCCGATACCGGTGCCGCCTCCTTGTGGTGGAACCCGGCCGCGATCGCCGATGCCGAGCGGATCGAAGCCAACCTGAATGTGGTGGGCATCCTGCCGCGCGGCGAGGTGGTAGACACCGGCACGCTGATCCGTCGGCCCGGCGGCCAGCCGGCAACCCCGATCGGTGGCCAGGCGACCAGCCGCAACCCGATCAACAACGGCGTGCTGCCGTCGGGCGCGATCGCCGTGCCGCTCGGGCGCCGGGTGGCGATCGGTCTCGCGGTGACGTCGCCGTACAGCTTCACCACCGATTATGATTCGAGCAGTTGGGCCCGCTACAGCGCGGACAAGACCCGGCTGCGCACCATCGACATCCAGCCCTCGATCGCCGTGTCGGTGACGGACTGGCTGCGCGTGGGTGTGGCGGCCAATGTCGAATATACCGATGCCAGTCTCAGCAACGCGCTGCCCAACGTGATCGCCAGCCTGCCCGACGGCCGGCAGGAGCTGAAGGGCGATGGCTGGGATGTGGGCTGGAGCGCCGGCTTCCAGATGCACAGCGACCGGGTGACCGCGGGCTTCAGCTACAAGTCCGCCATCCGCCACAAGCTGAAGGGCAACCTCACCGTCAGCGGTCTGCTCGGCCCGCTGGCGCCGAACAATCTGGCGCTGTCGAACGTGCAGGCAGACTTCTACACGCCGGCCCAGCAGATCGCCGGCATCCGCTGGCGCGCTACCGACAAGCTGACGCTCAACGGCCAGGTGGTGCACTATAACTGGGACAAGTTCGACGCGATCCGCCTCGGCGCCCCGCTCAACACCGCGCTCCCCGAGAATTATCGCGATAGCTGGAGCTATGCCGGCGGCATCGATTACATGGTGTCGCCCGCGCTTACCCTGCGCGCCGGCGTGCAGCGGGCGACCACGCCGACCCAGAACGGCCAGCGCGATGCGCGCGTGCCGGATTCGAACCGGTGGAACTTCGGCGCCGGCGGCTCCTATGCGGTGACGAAGAACATCGTGCTCGACGCCGCGGCCAATTATGTCGATTTCGCCAATGCGCCGATCGACCGGGCGACGATCGCGGCAGGCTCGACGATCCTGACCCAGGGCCAGCTGCGCAACGCACGGGCCTTCGTCTTCTCGCTGGGCGGCCGCGTCCAGTTCTGATCGCACCGAGTGGTACCGGACGCCGCCGATCCCCAAGGGCTCGGCGGCGTTCGCATATCCGGGCCATGACGGGTCTATCGCGGGCGACGACCTTTGGCCTATCGAGGGGGTTCGATACCAAATCTTAAGGACGTTGCCTTGACCGAGCTGGAGACCCCCGACCGCCTTACCGAGGGCCGCGCCGCGCTTGGCCAGGCGATGGCGCTGCACGACCAGGGGGATCTCGAAGGCGCCGAAGCCGCTTATCGCCAGGCGCTGGCGCACGGGTATCGCGCCGTGGATGTGTTGCCGCTGCTCGCCGGGCTGCTGGGTCGCCTGACCCGTCCGGAAGATGCGCTGGCGGCCTGGGATCAGCTTCTCCACCTCGTGCCCGACCATGCCGTCGCGCTGCACGAAAAGGGCCTGACGCTGCATTGGCTCGGCCGCACCGATGCGGCAATCACTGCGCTGGAGCAGGCATGCGCGCTTGATCCCGACAACGCGACCGCGATCGGCAACCTGGGTGTCGTGCTGGCGGATGCGGGCCGCAACCTGGAGGCGCTGCACCAGTTCCGCCGTGCGCTCGCGCTCGATCCGGGCAATCTCCATCTGCGCCACCAGGTCCGGCGGCTCGGCGCGGGATCGGTGCCGTTCTGGCATATCCCGATGATGAACGACGTGCCGCGCAACGATGCGTTCGAGGCCGCGATCAAGGCGGCGCTGGCGGAGCGGGGGCAGGGCGCGCGGGTGCTCGATATCGGTGCCGGCAGCGGGCTGCTGTCGCTGATGGCGGCGCGGGCAGGGGCGCAGCAGATCGTCGCCTGCGAGATGGAGCCGATGATCGCCGAGATGGCGCAGCACATCGTCGCCGCCAACGGCTATGCCGACCGCATCACGGTGCACGCCAAGCCCTCCACCGAGCTTGCCGTGGGTGCCGAGCTGGACCGCCCGGCGGAGATCCTCGTTTCCGAGATCCTGTCGAGCGACCTGCTGACCGAGAAGGTGCTCGACACGTTCGAGGATGCCCATCGTCGCCTGCTCGCGCCCGATGCGATCGTGATCCCCCGCGCCGCCAGCGCGATGGGCTGTCTTGTCGCGAGCGAAACGCTCGCCGACTACGCCTTTGTCGGCGAGGTTTCGGGCTTCGATCTGTCCGCCTTCGGTGCCTTCGCGCCGCAGCGCCTGCCGATCCATGGCACGATGACGGGCTGGCAGCGCCTCTCCGATGATGTGGAACTGGTGCGGCTGGAGCTGACCCAGAAGAAGCACGACGCCACGCTGGCGCGCCTGCGCATCCCCGTCACCGCCAGCGGCCGCGCGATCGGTATCGTCCAGTGGATGCATATCGATTTGCGGGAGGGCGTGACCTTCGACAATCATCCCGACGGCTATCAGGACGGCGGCTGGCTGCAGGTGCTGCACAGCTTCCCCGCGCCGATCGACGTGGTGGCGGGGGAGACGATCGACCTCGCGGTGGGGCATGACCGGATCACGCTGATCCTGTGGCCGCTGCCGAAGGAAAGCGGCTGAAACGCAAGAGGGCCGGCGACCACCGGCCGCCAGCCCTTGCCTGCTGACTGTGGGCGGCCTGTCCGGGAGGAATGGCCCTCCCGGACAGGCCGCGTCGTCGGTTCGGCTTAGAAGGCGAAGCTCGCGCCCGCGCTGAAGTTGCGGCCGACCAGGCCGGCATAATGCCAGCTGCTCAGATAGTTCGGGTTGCTGGTATAGGCGCCCGACGCCAGCGGCGCGCGCGCGTTGGTGAGGTTCTGGACGTTGACGAAGAAGCGGAACTTGTCGTTCACCTGCACCGCGGCGTTCAGATCCACATAGACGAACGGACGGATGAAGCAGAACTTCTGCGCATCTTCCGCACGCACGATCGGCGCCAGCGTGTGCGAGCAGGACAGGTCGATCTTGCCGTCCACGGGCGAGATCTCGTCCGCCGCGACCTGCTTGATCCGGCCGACATAGTAGGTCGTCGCCGTGAGCGAGAACTTGCCGACTTCCAGCGCGTTCTGCCAGTTGCCGCGGATGCGCGGCGTGCCGCCACCCGAGGAAAGCTCGTACGGCCCGAGCGTACCCGCATATTTCTGCACGACGCCCGCCGGGGTGACGAGATCGAGGCGCAGCACATAGGTAAGGTCGAGGCGGCTGATCAGGCGCACATTGTCGGCGATCCGCAGGTTTGCCGTCGCCTGCGTGTCGATGCCGGAGCTGACCTGATAGTTGGCGTTGACGTAGGGCACGTTGAACACCAGCAGGCGCGGCAGGGCGCCCGGGTTGACCGGATCCGGCGCGTCGATGACGTTGCACTGATAGCCCGGCCCCACCGCGGCGAGCGCGGCGCAGGCTGCGGTCGCATCGGTCTGGCCATAATAGGCCTTGATCGCATCGGCACGCAGCGGGCCGCTGACGATGAGGTTCGACTTCTTGATGTTGTAATAGTCGACCGTCATGTTGAACCAGCGCGTCGGTTTCAGCATCGTGCCGATGGTGATGCTCTGCGAGTTTTCCGGCAGGATATTGGGATTGCCGGTCGCCCCGCTGCCGATGTTGTAGCTGCCCGAATAAGCGGGGTTGCCGCCATGGGCGGCGACGAAGCTCGCCGGCGGCGTGAACGAAGAGAAGCCCGAATAGCTGCTGGCCGCATTGTTCTCCGCGAACGTGGGCGCACGGAAGCCCTGCGAATAGGTCGCGCGGAAGGCGACCGCCTCGATCGGGTTGAACTTCACGCCCACCTTGGGCGAGAAGTGGCTATAGCCCTGCGAATAGTGGTCGTATCGGCCCGACACGTTGAGATCGAGCGTCTTGAGGAACGGCGCGTCGATCTCGAAGAAGCCGGCCGTCACGGTCTGGCGGCCCTGTGCCGACGAGGTGTTCAGCCCGTAATAGGTGAGGCCCGCATTCTGGTTGCGGTTCATCAGCGTCTCGCGACGGATCTGGAAGCCCGCGCCCATGTTGAGGTCGCCGCCCGGCAGCGTCATCACCGACTTGAGCAGCGAGCCGCCGATCGTCGCGACCGTCGAATAGGAGGGCGTGGTGCGGTCCGGCGAGATCTGGCTGCGCACCGCTGCCGTGTTCTGCTCCGGATTGACGAAGTTGTAGGCGCCGGTGTTGACCGCGCTCAGCAGCCCCTGGATGTTGATGAAGCCGCGCTGGGTGACGCTGAAATTGTCGCGGGCATAGACGCCGTTCAGGCGGAACTTGAAGCCGTTGCCGAGATCGCCCGAGATGCCCGCCGTGGTGCGGAACACGTCGACATAGCGGAAGCTGCCGGCGGGGATGTCGCCGAACAGATAATAGATGCGCGCCGCACCCTGGCTGGGATTGGCTGCATAGGCGGCGGCATAGGGGTTGTTCGGGTTGAGCTGGCGATCCGCGGCGGTCGCGCAGTTCACGCCGGAGGCGCAGACATAGACCGGCAGCACGATCCCCGGGCTGCTCGACGCGATCGAGGCCGATCCGCCGAACGGCTGCGTCTGGCGGATCGCCGAGGGCGCGCCCGTGATGGTGACTTCGGAATGCGAATAGCTGCCCGATGCGAAAAACTCGAAATTGTCGCCCAGACGCGCGGTGAGGCGGCCGGTGGTCGAATAGCGCTGCTGCTTCGGCTGGATGATCAGATATTCGTCGGGGATGTTGTGCTTGCAGCCGGTGCCCTGTGCCGCGCCCGAAGTGACCGTGAAGGTGCCATAGGGGCAGGCATTGGGGTTCAGCAGCTGATACTGGTTGGTCAGCGGCGCACCGATCTGGCCGGCCAGCGGATTGTTCAGGTCGCTCTGCGTCACGCGCGTGACCACCGCCTGCGGGTTCGCCGTGGTCAGCGAGTCGTCATTGCGGTTGCGGTCGAGCAGGCCGCTCGGCGACAGGTCGAGCGTGTTGAACGGATAGCCGCGCGAGTGGTTGGTGATGTACCCGTCATAGGTATATTCGCCGTTCAGGTAGAAGTTGAAGCCCTTCTCCTGATAGTCGCCGAAACCGGCGGTCAGCGTGGCGCGATAGTGCGCGCCGTCGCCCCGGCCAGTCGTGCCGCCCTGCACCGATCCGTCGATGCCCTGGACGTTCTTGCGGCTGATCAGGTTGACGACGCCGCCGATCGCGTCGGCACCGTAGGTGGAGGAGGCGCCGTCCTTCAGCACCTCGACCCGTTCGATGGTGCTGAACGGGATCGAGTTCAGGTCGACATAGGCGTTGTGGCCGTCGTCATTCAGCGGGAAGTTGGCGGAGCGCAGGCCATCGATCAGCACGACGGTGGACGACACGCCGAGGCCGCGGAGCGAGACGGCGGCGCCGCCGGCCGAAAAGCCGTTGCGGAAACCGGTGGAAATCGAGCCGGCGCTGTCGGCCGAGACCGAGCGGATCGCATCCTGCACGGTGGTGATGTTCGCGCGCTGCAGCGTTTCCGAGCTGAGCACCGTGACCGGCGAGATCGAGCTGGCGTTGGAGTTGCGGAACAGCGTGCCGGTGACGACGATCACGGGTGGCTGGTTGGCTTCCGGCTCCGCCTCGGGCGCCGCGGTGGTCTGCTGCTCCTGCGCCGGCACTGCGCTTGCCGCGGCGTCCTGCGCCTGCGTCGTGGTCTGCGCAAGGGCGGGAACAGAGGTCGCCACGAGGAGCGCTGCGGTGGAAATGCCGGCCCGCAGGCTGGAAAATGCCGAAATCATTGGAGTCACGATGCCCTTCCCTTTTGACGCAACCGCGGGATCACCGTCGGTCGCGCAGACGCCGCGATCGGGCGTTGCGCGGGCCGGCTATCACCCGGGACGTTAAAGAGAATTTAAAATCACCCGCATGCCGCTCACTGAAATCGATACGTAATTCAGGGTTAAATGTGGTGCGCTGATCGATGATCGACGCCATTCATGCGATTTGTGGGCGGGATTATTGCTTCTGTAGTCAAGTATGCGCTGGGCGATGATGAGTATAAGGCAGTGTGGTAACCCTTTAAAACATTATAGCAATAATTCGTTATGAAATTTGGAATGATTATCTTAGTATAAAAACTATATTACTTCACAGTTTCGCGTTTTTATTGGAGTTTCTCGTGGTTCCGTGCCGCGTCGATGAGGTTGTCGGCGTTGGACTTAGTCACAATACGCCCGATCCTGTTGAGATTCATACCGTTCTCGAAGGGTGCGAATCTGCCGTTCAAGGATGTCGCTCTCGTCTGCCGGACACACGAAGATCTCCGCCGCTGAAGCGACGGAGATCTTCCAGATTTCCAAAAGGAAAGTGGTCGGGGAGAGAGGATACCCGACCAATTAGGGCCTGCGCTAAGTTATTGAAAACACGTGATCGATGCCTCGCCGTTTCAGGCGCGGTGTACAGTCATGCGTACACTCGTGCCTTCGCTGCCGTCAATCTGTCGCGCGATCAATCTGTCGGTGCGCGATCGCGTTGGTCAGATTCGTGCTCTATGATTGTGTGCGATCTTCGTCGTCGCACCGAGCAAGGGAGTTCCCAATCGACCATCGGCGGTGTTTGCCCACCTGAGATCAACGGGCTTAGAATCCATATAGTTGCGAAGTAGTGCAGGCAGGGCGGTTGGCAGGCGCGAATATCGGTTCTGGGAGCAGCCATCGTTAATCGCTAGTGCGAGAATGGCGGTGGCGAATGATCTACCGTCGGCAATGAAAAAAACCGAGCATTGATGCGCCACCTGAGATGGTCTTGCATCAATTGATGTCGTGAAAGCTGAGGGTGATGTTTGCGCATTCTATTGAAAATGCACCTGAGTCGCACTGGGAGCCGCTTTCGCATCACCTGAGTCAGGTGAGTCAACGGGCGGGCGCTTTCGGACAGGCCTTCGGTGCTTCGTTGCCCGCACAGATCATGGGCGCGCTGCATGATATCGGCAAATGCGCCGAGGCCTATCAGCGCTATATCCGCACACCCTCTACAAGCAAGGCCCAGGCGCGTGGTCCGGATCATAGCACCGCCGGCGCGCAAGAGGCGACTCGCTTGTTTGGAAAGGCGATCGGTCGCCTCATGGCATACGGCATTGCCGGCCATCATGGCGGGCTGATGGATGGCTCGGCGCTTACCGCACGCGAAACCAAGCTGGTCGAAGACTATTCGGGCTGGGAAGCGTATGTGCCGCCACTGCCCGATGAGACCGCACTGCTGGCGAGCCTGACGAAGACCAGGCGCAACGCTATCGAACCCGCATTCAGCCCCTTCTTCCTCGGACGGATGCTGTTTTCCTGTCTGGTTGACGCCGATTTTCTGGAGACGGAGCGTTTCTATGCGGCAGCGGCCGGGCTTCCGCCGCCAGAGCGGGGCGGGAGGGTCGACCCGCGCCACCGAGACGCCGTTCGTGCCTACATGGCCCGCCATCGGCGCAACGACACGCCCGTCAACCAGCTTCGTTCGCGGATACTCGACCATGCGGTGACGAAGGCCGCGCTGGCGCCCGGCCTGTTCACCCTCACCGTGCCGACCGGTGGCGGCAAGACGTTGACCTCGCTCAGCTTCGCGATGGAGCATGCGATCGCGCATGGGCTGGAGCGGATCGTCTATGTCATTCCCTTCACCTCGATCATCGAACAGACGTCCGAGGTGTTTCGTACCGCGCTCGGCCCCGAACTGGCGGGCGATGTCCTTGAGCATCATTCGAGCTTCGATTGGGATGCCGAGCCGCCCGTCGCGGAGGGGGATGCCGAAGAAGAGGGCGCCAGCGGCCTCGCCAAGCTGCGCCGAGACGCTCAGAACTGGGACGTGCCGATCGTTGTCACCACGGCGGTGCAGTTCTTCGAGAGCCTGTTCGCCGCGCGCACCAGTCGCGCCCGCAAACTGCATAACCTGGCGAAAAGCGTGATCGTGATCGACGAGGCCCAGTCGATACCTGTCCATCTGCTGCGCCCGTGCATGGCCGCGATCGACGAACTGGCGAAAAACTACTGCGCGACGGTGGTGTTGTGCACTGCAACCCAGCCCGCATTACGGGTGCAGGATGGCGCGTTGCCGCAACCGGCAAGGGCGCCGTCGGACAAGGGAGCGGACCGGATTGAGGGGCTAGATATCCCTCCAGACCGTGAGCTCGCCCCCGATCCTGCGGGACTGTATACGGAGCTCCGGCGCGTGGCGGTCGAATGGTTTCAAGCGCCGGTCCCCGACAACGCGATTGCCGCTCGCTTTGCCGAGCAGTCGCGGATGCTTTGCATCGTCAACAGCCGTGCTCATGCGCGGGAATTGTTCGATGCGATCCGCCACCAACCCGGCGCGCGCCACCTGACCACGCTGATGTGCGCGCGTCACCGGCGGGACGTGCTGGCGTCGGTCCGCGCTGATCTGGAGGAGAAGGGGCGGCCGGTTCGTCTGGTGGCGACCAGCCTGATCGAGGCGGGCGTCGACGTATCGTTTCCCGAGGTCTGGCGCGCCGCAGCGGGTCTGTCGAACATTGCGCAGGCGGCGGGACGCTGCAACCGCAGCGGCGAACTGACCGGGCTGGGCAGGACGGTGGTGTTCGAGCCGGAGGCGGTGGCGGGGCGGCGCTCGGTTCCACGCGACCTCACACCCTTTTACGATGCCGCGCGGGAAGTGCTGAAAAACCCCGCGCTCGACCCGCTCAGCCTGGATGGGGTGATCGAATATTATCGCTGGCTCTACTGGCGTAAGGGATATGCTGCGCTTGATCGGGCAACGGGAACAGGGAGCGATTATCCAATCCTTCCAGCGATCCACGAGACGGTGAGCAGGCGTGGGATAAACTGCCCATTCCGCACCATTTCCGACGCATTCCAGATGATCGACGAGGCGATGGACCCGGTGCTGGTTCCGTATGACCCGGTTGCCGAGGAGGCACTGGAAGCGCTCGCCAATGCCGATTTCCCGCCAGCGGGCACCCTGCGCAGGCTCCAGCAATATGTGGTGCCGGTGCCGAAGCGGGTCCGTGCCGCGATGCTGGCAAATGGCGACGCGCGCGTGGTGCGCGCCGAATATGGCGATCGCTTCGTGCGCCTTCGCGATCTATCTCTTTACGATCGCGACGTGGGTTTGCAGCTCCTCGCTCCCGAATGGCGCACGTCGGAGCAAAACATCATGTGATGTTCACTGCCGTTTAGGTCACCTTCACGGTAAAATTGGACCACTTCACTTGACTAGAAAAATATATCGAACGCCATGTTTCGATCGCGTAATGGGAAGTTGGCGCCTGGAAATTCCGGCAAAGACATATCCAGGCGCCGGATCACCAGAGCCTTCAGCCGAGGGCAGAAAGGATCAGCGCTATGTGGCTCATAGCCCGGAGATTATGTTGAGGAAAGGGGCTGCCTCTCCAAAGAGAGCAGCCCCGCCCATTTGAGGCGTGGATCGAAACACCGTCAAATAAGACCAACTTCATCTCGACTAGAGTCGCCCCCTGCGGGGGCGTGGATATGATGAGGTATGTCGCTTCAAATGGGCACTCGACAAATTGTAGCGAGATCGCGAAGTTGTTTCGATAGCGTAGAATATACCGCAGGCGGGGGTGATGTCGGTCAGGCTAAAGATCTGGGGCGAATACGCCTGTTTCACGCGACCGGAAATGAAGGTCGAGCGCGTCAGTTATGACGTGATTACGCCCTCCGCAGCGCGCGGCATTTTGGAGGCGATCCACTGGAAGCCTGCGATCCGCTGGCATGTGACGCGCCTCCATGTGCTGAACCCGATCCGATTCCAGTCGATCCGCCGCAACGAAGTGGGCGCCAAGGCGAGCGCCGCCAATGCTGCCAGCGCGATGAAGCGCGGTAACACCGAAGGGCTGGGCATCGCAGTCGACGAAAATCGCCAGCAGCGCGCAGCGCTGGTGCTGGTCGATGTCGCCTATGTGATCGAAGCGCATTTCACGATGACGGCGCGGGCGGGCGCGGAGGATAGTGCCGCCAAGCATATATCGATGTTCAACCGACGCGCGTTGCAGGGCCAGTGCTTTCATCGCCCCTGCCTGGGCACGCGCGAATTTCCCGCCGAATTCGCGCTGATCGAGGAAGGGACCCCGCTGCCGCCCTCGACGTTGGTCGAGCCGGACCGCGATCTGGGATGGATGCTGCATGATATCGATTTTGCAAAGGGCAATGAATCGCGCTTCTTCCGCGCGCAGATGCGCGATGGCGTAATCGACGTGCCGCCCTTCGACGCCGAAGAGGTGGTGCGGTGACCATTCTCCAGGCGCTGAACGGCTACTACAAGCGCCTGCCGGGCGTGGCCGGGCAGGGATGGAGTTCGGAGAAGTTCGGCTGGTGCATCGTGCTCAATGCCGAGGGCCAGGCGGTCGACGTGGAGAATCTGCACGACCTGTCCGGCAAGAAGCCGCGTCCGACCTTGCACCTTGTTCCTGCCGCGTTGAAGCGCACCGTCGCCATCGCGCCCAATTTTCTGTGGGACAAAAGCGCCTATGTGCTGGGACGCACCGGGGGTGAGGGCAAGCGGACCGCCGACGAACACGCTGCCTTCGTCGCGCTGCACCTGGAGCGACTGGCGGGGCAGGAGGATGCCGGGCTCGTTGCGCTGCGCCGCTTTCTCGAACAATGGCGGCCCGAGCGGTTCGAGGATTTGCCGCGCGGCACGCCCGACTTGCTCGATGCGAACATCCTGTTCCGGCTGGAGGGCGAGCGCGGCTATCTGCACGAGCGGTCTGCGGCGCGTGCGCTGGTCGAGGCGGCCGCATTCGCCGGCGATCGCCCCGGCAGCGTGTGCCTGGTCACCGGCGAAGTCGGGCCGATTGCGCGGCTGCATCCGACGATCAAGGGTGTGGAAGGCGCACAAACCGCCGGAGCCGCGCTGGTGTCGTTCAATCTCGACGCCTTCACGTCGCTCGGCAAGGCGCAGGGGGCGAATGCGCCGACCAGCGAGGCCGCCGCATTTCGCTATGGCGAGGCGCTCAACCAGTTGCTGCGGCGGGACAGCCGCAAGCGCCTGCCGCGCCCGATCGGCGATACCACGGTGGTGTTCTGGGCCGACGCCAGCGAGGTGAAAGCCGCCGAGGCGGCCGATGCGCTTGCGGAAGACTGGTTGTTGGGCGGTGCGGACGAGGTTTCCGACGCGCAAGAGGCGGCCAAGGTACGCGAGCAGCTGGAAAAGATCGCCGCCGGACGCCCGGTCGCGGAACTGCGCAGTGATATCGATCCCGATACCCGCTTTAACATTCTGGGCCTGTCGCCCAACGCTGCGCGCCTTTCGGTACGGTTCTGGCTGAGCCAGGGCTTTGGTGATTTTGCCCGCGCGCTGGCGCAGCATTATCAGGACATGCGTGTGGAACCGCTGCCACATGGCTGGGGCGCCGCGCCCGCCGTGGGGCGGATGCTGGTCAACAGCACGGCGGCGCAGCGCGACTACAAGAACATTCCCTACGCATTGGCCGGCGAGGTGCTGCGCGCCGTGCTCTCCGGCGGGCGCTATCCGCAGACATTGCTGGCGACCGCGCTGATGCGCCTGCGTGCGGGCGATCCCAAAACGGCTGACGGTAGAACTGGCGACATCGGCTGGCATGCCGCCGTCATTCGCGGCGTGTTGGTGCGCGCGGGCCGGGCCAACCCCCTTGTTCCTGAACCAGGAGAGCTTCCGATGAGTTTGCAACGCGACTATCAGGACGCCGGCTATCAGCTCGGCCGCCTGTTCGCCGTTTATGAACTGGCACAGCGTTCGGCGCTGGGGCGTGTGAACGCCAGCATCCGCGACAAATATTTCGGGGCGGCATCGGCTGCCCCGGCGAGCGTGTTCCCGATCATCGTGCGCGGCGGCCAGAACCACCTGGCCAAGGTGCGCAAGGAAAAGCCCGGCTGGGCGGCGCTGATCGAGCGCGAACTGGAGGAGATCCACGGCCATCTCGCCCCCGCGCTGCCACGCTCGCTGACGCTGCAAAAGCAGGGGGAATTCGCCGTTGGTTATTACCACCAGCGCGCCGCTAGGTTGAGCGACGGCAAGGTCGAGATCGACCCCGCCGCCTTTAACGATACCACTGATTCCGAGGGGGAAGCATGAGCACGCCGGTTACCCAGCGCCACGAGTTCGTCCTGTATTTCGACGTGACGAACGGCAATCCCAATGGCGATCCCGACGCCGGCAACATGCCCCGGCTCGATCCCGAGACCAACCAGGGGTTGGTCTCGGACGTCGCGCTGAAGCGAAAGGTCCGCAACTTCGTCGCCTTGGTGAAGGAGGATCAGCCGGGCTTTGAAATCTACATGACCGAAGGCGCCACGCTGAACAACCAGCATAAGAAGGCGTGGAACGCGCTGCTGCCCGAGGTCACCAAGGACGACGAGTTCAAGAAGCTGCCCAAGGACCAGCATAAGGCGCAGGAGCTCACCCGCTGGATGTGCACCAATTTCTGGGACATCCGCACCTTCGGCGCCGTGATGACCACGGGCGTCAATGCCGGGCAGGTGCGCGGGCCGGTGCAGTTCGGCTTCGCTAAGTCGGTCGAGCGCATCCTGCCGCTGGAAATCTCGATCACCCGCATGGCTGCGACGACGGAAAAGGATGCCGAGGAAAAGGGCGGCCGCACCATGGGCCGCAAGCATATCGTGCCGTACGGCCTGTACCGCGCCCATGGCTTCGTATCCGCGCCGCTCGCCAGCCACCCGACCAAGGGCACCGGTTTTTCGCAAAGCGATCTGGAACTGCTGTGGCAGGCGCTGGGCCAGATGTTCGACCATGACCGCTCGGCCGCGCGCGGCGAGATGGCCAGCCGCAAGCTGATCGTCTTCCGCCACCAGAGCGCGCTGGGCAATGCCCAGGCGCAGAGCCTGTTCGATCGGGTGAAGACGTGGCGGGTCCACGAAGGCTCGGTGCAGGAAATCGGCAGCACCGCAACGGACAATTGGCCGCCCGCGCGCAAGTGGGAGGATTACAAGGTCACGATTGACCGCGAGGGCCTGCCGGCGGGCGTCGAGATCCTCGAATACTGAGACCCGGCGATGCGCGCGCCGCCCCCGGATCCCGCCGCCGAAGACGCGCTGGTGCCGGTGTCGGCGTTGCAGCATTATCTGTTCTGCCCGCGCCAGTGCGCGCTGATCCATGTCGAGCGGATCTGGGCGGAGGACGGCGCCACCGCCGAAGGGCGCATCCTCCACGAACGGGTCGATGGCGGGCGGCCGGACCGTCGCGCGGGCATCCGCACGGTGCGCGGGCTGGTCCTTCGCTCGTTCGAACACGGCCTGGCGGGAAAGGCCGACGCGGTCGAGTTCGTCCGCAATGTGCCCTATCCGGTCGAGTATAAGCGCGGCCGCCCCAAGGCGCACCGCGCCGACGAGGTGCAGCTCTGCGCCCAGGCGCTGTGCCTGGAAGAGATGTTTGGCTGCACCGTGCCAGAAGGTGCGCTGTTTTACGCCCAGACGAAGAAGCGCAGCCGCATCGCCTTCGATGCTGAGTTGCGCGCGCTGACGATCACGCTCGCGGCGGAAACCCGCGCGATGCTCGCCGCCAGCCATACCCCGCCGCCCCAGGCCAAACCCGGCTGCCGGCGCTGCTCGCTGGCGGATGCGTGCCAGCCCAAGCGGCTGGAGCGCCCGCCCGCCGTCCAGCGCTGGCTGCTGCGCCAGCTCGCCGAACCCGATGCCCTGCCGGAGGAGTGACCGATGCGGCGCCATCTCAACACCATCTATGTCACGACAGAGGACGCCTGGCTGCGCAAGGACGGCGCCAATATCGTCGTGGAGGTGGAGGGTGCCGAGCGCGGGCGGGTGCCGATGCACCTGCTGGAAGGGGTGGTGTGCTTCGGCCGGCCGGGGGCGTCGCCGGCGCTGATGGCGGCCTGTGCGGAGGCGGGGATCGCGCTTTCCTTCCTCACCCCCAACGGCAAGTTCCTCGCTCGGGTAGAGGGGCCGCGCACCGGCAACGTGCTGCTGCGCCGTACCCAGCACCGCGTAGCCGACGATCCCGTCTGCGCGGTGCCGATCGTGCGTGGCATCGTCACCGCCAAGGCGGCCAACCAGCGTACCGTGATCCGGCGTGCGTTGCGCGACCATCGCGAGCGGCTGCACCCTGATGCCCATGCTGCACTGACGGCGGCGGAGGCGCGGCTGGGCCACATCGCGCGCCGCGCCGCGCAGGCCGAGGATATCGATAGTCTGCGCGGGCATGAGGGGGAGGCAGCGCAGGTCTATTTCGGCGTGTTCGACGCGATGCTGCAGGGAGCGCGCCCGGCCTTCACCTTTGCCGGCCGATCGCGCCGGCCACCGCTGGACAGGGTGAACGCGCTGCTGAGCTTTCTCTATGCGATGCTCGGGCACGACTGCCGATCGGCGCTTGAGGGCGTGGGCCTAGATCCGCAGGTGGGGTTGCTCCATGCCGATCGGCCTGGTCGCGCCAGCCTGGCGCTGGATTTGATGGAGGAACTGCGCCCGGTGCTGGCCGACCGGCTGGCGCTGACGCTGATCAATCGAGGGCAGCTCAAGCCGCTCGACTTCACCGTGGACGAAGGCGGGGCGGTTTCACTGACCGACGATGGCCGCAAGGCGGTGCTGGTCGCATGGCAGGAACGCAAGAAGCGCGAATTGCGGCATCCGTTCCTGGGTGAGACGATGCCAATGGGGCTTGTCGCGCATGTCCAGGCGCAGTTGCTGGCGCGGCATCTACGCGGCGATATCGACGGCTATCCGCCTTTCCTGTGGAAATGACGCGATGCTGATGCTGGTCACCTATGATGTTAACACGCAGGACACGGCGGGCCGGCGGCGGCTAAGGCGCGTGGCAAAGGCGTGTCTCGACCTCGGGCAGCGCGTGCAGAATTCGGTGTTCGAGTGCGAGGTTGATCCGGCGCAATGGGCCTTGCTGCGCGCGGCGCTGATCAAGGAAATTGATGCGGAGAAGGATTCGCTGCGCTTTTACCGGCTCGGTGCCGATGGCAAGCGGCGGGTGGAGCATATCGGTGCCAAGCCCGTGCTGGATCTGGCGGGGCCGCTGCTTTTTTAGCCTTGCGCGAACCCAAATCTGTCCGATCCTGCACGGCAGGTTCGCGCGTTAATTGTTCTTTGCGACTCAAAGGGGTGGGGCGGACAGCGTCTGAACAGGTACCCATACGCGAGCAAACTGCGGGCAGTTCGCGCTACAGTACCGATTTACCGCTCTTTCTCATTGTATTAGCGCTATCGCGGTCGCCCCCCACGCGGGGGCGTGGATCGAAACCAGCTAGTGCCGTCCAGCACCGCCGAGAAATAGAGTCGCCCCCCACGCGGGGGCGTGGATCGAAACACCGCGATCTACAAGCGGATTTACCGTGCGCTCAAGTCGCCCCCCACGCGGGGGCGTGGATCGAAACTGATTGGTGCCGACGCGTTCAGCCAGCTCGCCCTGTCGCCCCCCACGCGGGGGCGTGGATCGAAACCTCTGCAACAGGCGCAGGCGTTTCCTCCGGTGCGGTCGCCCCCCACGCGGGGGCGTGGATCGAAACCTTGATTGCCACCTCTGCGGTAGCGCCGCGCTGGTCGCCCCCCACGCGGGGGCGTGGATCGAAACACTCCAGACATGCGAGGCTTTATGGAACGCCTGGTCGCCCCCCACGCGGGGGCGTGGATCGAAACCCGACCGATCAGGTCGCCACCCTTCCCCCGCCGCGTCGCCCCCCACGCGGGGGCGTGGATCGAAACAACAATGCGGCGGGCGGCGGGAAGACTACGCACAAGTCGCCCCCCACGCGGGGGCGTGGATCGAAACACGGATGCGGACCAGCGGCGGCGATATCCAACAGGTCGCCCCCCACGCGGGAGCGTGGATCGAAACCAGTAGAACAGGCTTTGCCCGCTGCGGATCGCCAGTCGCCCCCCACGCGGGGGCGTGGATCGAAACAGGTGGTCGGTTGCAATGACCGGCCGCGCGCTGGGGCCGACGCTATAGCAGTGTCGGTTACCGGGCGAACGATAGGCACCATCCGCTCAAGTGGATCGTGGCGTTTCAAAGGGTCGCGGCGAATTCCTCCATCGGAATGCCATCGGCATAGCGTGCGCCATCGGGGACGTGGAGCGAACCGACCAGTTTGATGCCCCACGCACGTTTGGCCGCCTCACGCCACAGCTTGTTGGCGCGCGCCATGCCGCGCGCCAACCGGCCACGCGGGGGGAGCGGCGAGGCTATCAAGCTGGCGCGCGGACCGATCGACCAGCGGTGCGTGTCGGTAAGCAGCTCGATCGGTGCCTCGTCGGAGGCTGCATAGAGCCGCACCTGCGGGTGCCAGTCGACCCAATGCGTCGCGCGCGTTGCGAGGGAAACGCCGATCGGCCCGCTGGCGATCGGCGTGTCGAATTCCACGTAGACGACGTCACGGCCGGTGTCTCCGACGACGTCCGCGACCTGGAGCGCCTCGATGGGGTTCCGGCGCCTGCCCGAGGCGAAGGCCACCGGGCTGCCGATGGGGGCGTCCGGATAGCCCATGGCGGTACGCAGGCCGATGGTCCAGGCCTGCAGTGTGTCGAGCGAATGCTGGATGGTCATATCGTAAAATCTCCGTTGGGGCCGGCGGCCCGAATGCTTTCTTTTCCGCCCCTCCTCCGAGGCCGTGGTCACCGCGTCAGCCACCAATCCCCGCCGCCAGCGCTTCCACCTTGCGGGCTTCCGCCGCGAAGGCCCGGGCCACCAACTCTTCGCCATATTGCTGCCACGCGGCGGCGTAGTCGCGGTGGGTGCAGTGAGTGGCGATGAAGGACGTCAGGCGGTGCGTCGCCTCGAGGACGGAGGCGGTGCCGCCCGTCAGTGCCCGCCAGCGCATCAGCAGCGCGGCCGTGGTCAGCACGTCGCCTTCGCAGACCGAGCGGACGGACGACCATTTCCCCTGCTGCATCAGCTGGCTGACGAGATTCGGCCGGCAGGTGACCTTCGCGGGAATGCCGAACCGGGCGGCGACTTCGGCCAAGTGCGCCGGGACCGCACCGCCGCACATCTCGCTGCACAGGTCGAGATGGCCGGAAGCATCCCGGCGCCACGGCGCGACGAGACGGGTCATGCCGGGCGGCAGCCGCAGCCCGGCGTCCATCGCGCCGATCAGAATCTGCGGCAGGTCGCTGTGGAAACCACCCCAGGTGACAAGCTGGACGCTGCCGAGCTGTTCCATATCAGCGAAGAACGCAGCGAGGACGGCTGCCTCATCGTGTTCCGGCAGGCTGCGGGTCTCCAGCCGGATCGGCCGAAGACCGTCGTCGGCTTCCGTCATCACCAGCCAGGATAAGGTAGCGATGCGCCGGAGCGGCCATCGCGGCGTCACGCAGGGGTCGTTCGATGGTAGATACTCGCCTTGACCCGGCCGAAGGCGTTCACTCGCCTGGTAGCGGGCGTGCGCCTGATGATCATAGGCGCGCTCCGCATCGAGCACGACGACGAAGCGCGGGGTATCGCTCTTCCAGAGCGAGGGCAGGTCTTGATTCATGGTAGGTCTCCGGCGGACGCGCAGCGTCCGCATGTTGTGGGTGCAGAAGGTCAGCGAGGGGTGCGCTGGTCAGCGAGCCAGCGGTCGAGCGCGCGCCGGGCAATCTGGGCGGGGTGCTCGGCATCGTCGAAATAGCCGTGCCCGGCGGCCCAGCTTCGCCAGCCGGCGATGGCCTCGCCGATCAATTGCTCGGCGGCGATGCCGGGATCCGGCAGCAGGTGAAGGGGCGTGGCCGCATCGCACGCGTCGAAATCGGCATTAGGGCCGCAGAAGCACGGCAGGAGCATTGCCTTTGCCTGACGCAGATGCGGGGTGTGCTCGCGCGGCAGATCACGCCAGCGGCCGGCGGTGTCGGCAGCCGCGGCGACGATGCCCGGATGCCGCACCGGGTCGGCCAGCGCGAGGAGGCGCCGCGGCACCGAGCCCCAATTATCCCAGCTGACCACGGTTTGCGTGGGCGGAAGCTGCGGCTCCAGCCAATCGAGCAAATCGCTGACGGTATCACCCTCGCCCAGGCAGCGGGCGTCGGCGGAAAAGCGATAGCCGCCGTCGTCGTTCGGCATGACGGTCAGCGTGCCGATCCCGCAGACCAGGCGCGCATCCGGCCGGTGACCGGCTCCGGGACAAGTGCCGATGGTACGCACGGCAAGGCCGATCGAGACGGGCGCGAAACCGCGCCCCTCGATCGAATCGATGAGACACATGGGAGAATTCCTTGATTTGAACCGAAGTGCGGCTGCGGTTGATCAGCCAGCTGCGGAGAGCAGGTCCGCGACATGGAGGTGGGCAGCGGCGTGAGATCGGAAGAGCGGTTCAGCAGGAATGCCGAGACC
>NZ_AGFU01000008.1 GCF_000226955.1 Sphingomonas elodea ATCC 31461 | reverse complement strand
AACAGCGCGGGGCGCTGTTCACCTGATGCGGGGTTGGGGTGGGGGCTGGCGGACCAGCGATCCGGACGGGTTTGAAGTGTCTCGACGATCACCGCGAGCACACCATCGATATTGTCGAATACGTCGTGATTGGAGAAATGCAGTGGACGGAATCCTTGGCTGAGAAGATACGCATCACGGCGCTCATCATACGCCGGATCATGCGTGTCACCATCGACCTCGATCACCAGCCCCTTGGCCGGGCAGAAGAAGTCGCAAATGTAGGGAAACACCACCTGTTGGCGACGGAATTTATAGCCGAGCTGGGTGTTAGAGAGATGCCGCCAAAGGCGCTTCTCCAATTCGGTCGGATTACGCCGCATTTCCTTCGCGCGTGCCAGTAGATCGGCTTCGGTGACCACTCCTGCCCTCCCTTAGGAAGCAGGATGCACCACAAGCGGCGCGCTTGGCTACTCGGTCAGGCCCCACCCCAACCCCTCCCCTGAAGGGGAGGGGCTTAGGACAAAGATCAACCCAGCTTCTCCATCACGTCGTCGGGGATCTCGTAATTCCCCCACACCGTCTGCACGTCGTCGTCATCGTCCAGCGCGTCGAGCAGCTTGAACAGCGTCGCGGCGTCGTCCGCGCCCACCGTCACCATGGTCTGCGGCCGCCAGGCGAGCTTCGCGCCTTCGGATTCGCCCAGCACCGGCTCCAGCGCCTTGGCGACTTCGTGGAGGTCGCCCTGCGCGGTCCAGATCTCGTGGCCGTCCTCGCTGCTGGTCACGTCCTCGGCGCCCGCTTCCAGCGCCGCCTCGAACACCTTCTCGGCGTCGCCGGCACTCGCCGGATAGGAGATCAGGCCCAGCCGATCGAAGCCATGGCTCACCGAACCGGCGGTGCCCAGGTTGCCGCCGTTCTTCGAAACCGCGGTGCGCACGTTGGTGGCGGTGCGGTTGCGGTTGTCGGTCAACGCCTCGATGATCAGCGAGACGCCTGCCGGGCCGAAGCCCTCGTAGCGGATCTCTTCATAGTTATCGCCCTCGCCCTTGCTCGCCTTGTCGATCGCGCGCTGGATATTGTCCTTGGGCATCGACTGCGCCTTGGCGGCGTTGATCGCGGCGCGCAGGCGCGGGTTCATGTCCGGGTCCGGCAGACCCATCTTTGCCGCCACGGTGATTTCGCGGCTGAGCTTGGAGAACATCGCCGAGCGCTTCTTATCCTGCGCGCCCTTGCGGTGCATGATGTTCTTGAATTTGGAATGGCCTGCCATGGTGAACCCGAACTGCCTGCGGTCTGGAGTAAGGTGGAAAGCGCTCGCCTTAGCGCGGAAGCCCGGCGAGCGCCATCGCGGGGCTCAGATGCCCAGCGCCTGCTTGTAGGTCTCGAGCAGCATCTCGGCCTCTTCGCGGTGATGCTTTTCCATCTTCCGCAGGCGGACGATGGTCCGCATCGTCTTCACGTCGAAGCCGGTCGACTTGGCTTCGGCATAGACGTCCTTGATGTCGTCGGCGATGCCCTTCTTCTCCTCTTCGAGACGCTCGACACGCTCGATCAGGAGGCGGAGCTGCTCGGCGGAAATATTGTCGGACATGGGTGTTCTAGCTCCTGAAGCATGGGATCGGACAAAGCGCCGCGCGAGACTCGCGCCGGCCGGTTCGTCCGACAAGGATTACGGAATCAGGCGGGCCCTGTACGCCAGCCGGGCCCCGCGCTCAACCACCGTCCTGCGGGAAGACCTGCCGCCTGCCGCCCAGCTTGTGCACCACGCCGCCGCGCACCACCGTGTCGACCCGCTCCAGCACCGTCACGTCCTGCAGCGGATCGCCGGAGACCGCGATCAGGTCCGCCGCCTTGCCCGGCTCCAGCGAACCGAGCTGCTCCTTGCGGCCCAGCGCATCGGCGGCGTCCAGCGTCGCCGCGCGAATCGCGCCCGCAGGGGTGAGCCCCGCGCGGACCAGCAGCGCGAACTCCTTCGCATTCTCGCCGTGGCGCGACACGCCGGTATCAGTGCCGAACGCGACCTTCACCCCCGCCTTGATCGCCCTGGCGTGGCTGGCCGCCGCCGACGCCGCGGCTGCTTCGGCCTTGGGGATGGTGGCGGGCGGCAGCTTGCCGGCGCGGGCATTGGCGAGCGCGGTGACCGGCGCGATCATCGTCGGTACCAGCCAGGTGCCGCGCGCCTTCATCGCCGCGATGGTCGCATCGTCGAGGAAGCTGCCATGCTCGATCGAATCGGCACCCGCCTCCACCGCGGCGCGCACGCCCTCCGCAGCATGGGCGTGCACCGCCACCCGCCGGCCGAACGCATGCGCGGTATCGACGATCGCCTTCATCTCCTCGTCGGTCATCTGCTTGCCGAGACCGCCGGCAACGTTGGAGAGCACGCCCCCGGTCGCGGCGAACTTGATCACCTGCGCCCCCAGCCCGATCTGCTGGCGTACCGCGCGGCGGCAATCGTCCGGGCCGTTGCAGGTGTTGATCTGGTGGTGGGCAACCGTGTCGGCGAATTCCTCGGCGAGCCCGTTGGTGCCGTCGCCATGCCCGCCCGAAACCGAGATCATGCGGCCCGCATTGACGATTCGCGGACCCGCAACCGCGCCGCGCTCCACGGCGTCGCGCAGCGCGCGAATCGCCCGCGGATTGCTGCCGAGATCGCGGACCGTGGTGAAGCCCGCCTCCAGATCACGCCGCGCGTCTTCGATGCCGATGACGAACTCGTCGGCTTCGTCCTCGGTCAGCGCATTCATCCGCTCCTTCACCGGATCGCCCTCGGAGAAGAGGTGGACGTGCAGATCGATCAGGCCCGGCAGCACGAACTTGTCGCGCAGGTCGACCAGTGCCGCCCCCGCCTCGGGCGCGACGAAGCCGTCGCGGACCTCGGCGACCTTGCCGTCCCGCAGGATCAGGGTGCTGTTGCCGCGCGGTGCCTGGCCGGGCTTGTCGAGCAGCCGTCCGGCCTGGACATAGGTGACGCGTACCGGCGTCTGCGCCAGCGCCGGAAGGGCCGCGGTGCATGCAAGCGCGGCCAGCAACAGCTTCTTCATTCCCCTGATCCCCCTGTCGCGCCCCCGGTTCAGGCCCAACTCAGGCGTGGGGGTCGGTCATGCTGGGAGGATCACTGGCCGGGAAGGACTCGTCAAGCGCCTCGTCGAGTGCGTCGTCGCGGCCCTCGTTCCGCTTCAGGCTCTCCTCCATCCGCGCGAGCTGCTCGGGCGTGGCCTCGCCCTGATACCGCGCCTTCCATTCGGATTGCTCCATACCGTAGACGATCCGGCGCGCATCGGCCTTGGCGATGCTCGGGTCCGCCTCGTGGATCCAATCGCCCAGGCAGTTGCGGCAAAAGCCGGAAAGCCCCATCAGATCAATGTTCTGGGCATCGTGCCGGTGCCGCAGATGGCGCACCAGCCGGCGGAATGCCTTGGCGGCTGTTGCGTCGTCCAGGCGATCAAGTTCATCCATTCGGCACCTCCGGAGTTGATGTTAACGCATTTGGGGCTAGAGGCGGACGCGCACAAGCCGAGGAAGACAACGATGACACAGGCGATCTCCCCCCGCTCGCGCAAGGTGCGCGTTCTGGCAACGCTGGGCCCTGCCAGCGCCTCCCCCGAGATGATCGAGAAGCTGTTCCGGGCCGGCGCCGATGCATTCCGCATCAACATGAGCCATGGCGACCAGGCCTCGAAGATCCCGCTGTTCGAGGCGATCCGCGGGCTGGAGGCCATCACCGGCCGCCCGACCACGATCCTGGCCGACCTTCAGGGCCCGAAGCTCCGCGTCGGCAAGTTCGCCGAGGGCAAGGTGATGCTGGTCACCGGCCACCAGTTCACGCTGGACCGCGATCCCACCCCGGGCGACGCGACCCGCGTCGAACTGCCCCACCGCGAGATCTTCGAAGCCGCGCATCCCGATGCGCGCCTGCTGCTCGACGACGGCAAGCTGGTGCTGCGCGTGACCGACGTGGCGCCCGACCGGCTGACCACGATCGTCGAGGTCGGCGGCCCCTTGTCCAACAACAAGGGCCTCAACGTCCCCGACATGGTGCTGCCGCTTGCCGCGCTCACCGAGAAGGACCGCAGCGACCTCAGCTTCGCGGTGGAGCAGGGCGCCGACTGGATCGCGCTCAGCTTCGTCCAGCGCCCCGAGGATCTGATGGAGGCCCGCCGCCTGATCGGCGGCAAGGCAGCGTTGCTCGCCAAGATCGAGAAGCCCTCGGCCATCGCCCGCCTGGAGGAGATCCTCGAACAGTGCGACGGCGTGATGGTCGCGCGCGGCGACCTGGGTGTCGAGCTGCCGCCGCAGCAGGTGCCGCCGCTGCAGAAGCGAATCGTCGAATCGGCGCGCCGCCTCGGCCGCCCGGTGATCGTCGCGACGCAGATGCTCGAATCGATGATCGAGAGCCCCTCGCCCACCCGCGCCGAAGTGTCGGACGTGGCGACGGCGGTGTATGACGGCGCCGACGCGATCATGCTCTCGGCCGAAAGCGCCGCGGGCAAGTGGCCGGTCGAATCGGTGTCGATGATGAACTCGATCGCCGATGCGGTGGAGCGTGATCCCGCACATGGTGACCGCGTTCACTTCACGGTCCTCAAGCCCGATCCGACCACTGCCGACGCGCTGTCCGAAGCCGCGAAGAACATCGCCAGCACCATCTCGGCCGCAGCGATCATCTGCTTCACCAGCTCCGGTTCCACCGCGCGTCGCATCGCCCGCGAGCGTCCCAGCGTGCCGATCCTGGTGCTGACCCCGGAACGCGAGACTGCGCGTCGCCTGGGCCTGTTGTGGGGCACGCACGCGGTGAACACCCGCGACGTCGACTCGTTCGAGGAGATGGTCGCCAAGGCAAAGCGCATGGCGCTGCGCCACGGCCTCGCCAAGGCCGGCGACCGGGTGATCGTGTGCGCCGGCGTGCCGTTCAAGACGCCGGGTTCGACCAACGTGCTGCACGTCGTCACCATCGTGGGGGACGAGCTCAACAACTATCAGGGCGCGGAGGGCAACTGAGCCCCCGCCCGCGCGGCCGCGCGGGGCCTGACGACGAAGAGGGCGCCGGCAGCGATGCCGGCGCCCTTTTGCGTCACTTCACGCCCAGGAACGTCATGGGCCCGTCGCCGCCCATATAGGTGGGCAGCTGGCCGTTCCATTTCTCCACCGCGCGCAGCTTGACGATCTCGGGATTGGTGCGGATCGCCTCCGCCTCGACCTGGATCGCCTTGGCGTCGCCCGCAGCCTTGGCAATGCGCGCCTCGGCATCGGCCTTGGCCGTCTCGACATTGGCTTTGGCGGCGAGCGCCTGCTGCTCGTTGGCGATCTTGGCGTTGATCTGGTTCAGCACCGCCTCGGGCACGACGACATTGCCGGCCCAGTACACCTGCTCCACCTGCAGCCCCACCGGCGCGAAGAAGGCCTGCACCCGCCGGGTCGCGGTGGCGATCAACTCGGCTTTGTGGGTACCGTAGATCTCCTCGACGCCCAGCTGCGCCGCCCGCTCGACGATCGCGTTGCGGATCGCGTTGCGTAAGGGACCCGCGATGATCTGGTCCATGTCCGTGCGGTAGCGCTGGAACAGGATCGACGCGCGCGACGGATCGACATGGTAGGAAACGCCGACATCCGCGCGCAGCGACAGGCCGTTCTTGTCCTGGAAGGTGAAGGCCTCGTCGATCGGGCTCTGCTCGGTCTTCGATGCCGTCCAGGTATAGGTGCGGGTGAACACCGGATACTGGTAGATGTGGGTGCCCGGCAGCGCGAGGTACCAGCCGACCGGCAGCGATTCGGGTCGCACGCCGCCGGCGATGTTGTTCACCCGGATGCCCACCTGCCCCGGCTCGACGCGCGCGCAGCTGCCGAGGCCGAAGATGCCGATGGCCACCGCCGCCGTGATCCACAGCCAGCTGCGGCCGAACAGCCGGCCCAGCCGAAAGCCGCCACCGAAATTCCCCGGTTCATATGCCATGATTGCATGTCCATGAAGATGGAGGAGATGCGTCCTCCCGCGCCACATTCGCGCGTGGGCGACCCCAATGTCGCCCATGCGTGGAACCGCGCGGCCGAACTGATCGGACCGTTCGTCGATGGTCAGATGGAGGTCGGGCGGGATGCGCGGCCGAAGGACTTCGGTCGCGCAGGCAGGACGACACAGCAACAGCCAAATCGCGGAACAGATGCCGGCAAGACCGGCACTCCCACAATCCTACAGCTCAAGCCAAAACGTCGTTGATCCCTGCTCCTTGTGCAGCACCGAATGTGGTCTCGAATCTACGCCGTTTGTTGCGGTGCGCAAGCAAAACCGGAAAGGCGCCCTACGATTTCCGTGGGGCGGGAAACGGACCTCGCTCAGCCCAGCATCGCGCGGAGGGCCGACGAGATGCGTTCCGTCACGGTTTCCTCCTCGCGGGTAACCATGTGCGCGGCGAGGCCCAGCTGCTCTGCCAGACCCATGCCCGCGGGGCCGAGCACGGTCAGCGCCGTCGCCCAGGCATCGGCGAACATCGCCTCGCGGTGCAGCACGGATACCGAGACGACCTGGTTGGCGATCGGCCAGCCGGTACGTGGATCGATGCTGTGGGCATAGCGCCGGCCACCGCGCTCGAAGAAGCGCCGATAGTCGCCCGACGTCGCCACCGACAGGCCGTGCAGCGCCACCCGCAGCGGCGCCAGCGTGGTACGGGGAACCGCCTCCAGCTCGACCCACCAGGGCTGGCCGTCGGGCTTGATGCCCTCGCCGCGCAGCTCGCCGCCGATCTCGATCAGAAAATCCTCGATGCCGAGCGACACCAGCCGCTCCGCCACCGCATCGACGGCATAGCCCTTGGCAATGCCGGACAGGTCGATCTGCACCGCCTCGCGGCGGCGGACGCGGCGGCTCGAACGATCGAACTCCAGATGCCGCGTGCCGGACATCGCGCGCGCCTCGCCGATCGCATAGGCGCCGGGCAGGTCGTCGCGCGGGCCGGTGGGGCCGAAGCCCCACAGGTCGGCAAGGACCCCGGCGGCCGGATCGAACGCGCCATCGCTCGCTGCGTGCACCTCGAACGCCGCGTCCAGCACCCGCACCGCCTCCGGCGAGAGCGGATGCCAATGGCCGAGCATGCCGCGGTTGAAGCGGCCGATGCGCGAGCCCTGGTCCCAATGGCTGAACTCGGCGATCATCCGCGTCAGCACCGCCTGCACGGTCTCGCGAATGTCTTCCGGCGGATCGACCACCACGAGGCGCCACGTCGTTCCCATCGTCGTGCCGCCCAGCGTGGCGACGGGCGCAGCGGAGCGCCGCCGGTGGAACGCCGCCGGCGACAGACCCTCGGGAATAGCGATACGCGGTTCTACGATCAGGGTGCCAGTACCTCCAGCGTGGTCGTGTAGCTCACCCGGCGGCCGGAGGGAACGCCCCCCATGCCCTGCGGCCCGCCCGGGGCACGCGGTGCGCCTGCACCCTGCGCCTGCGGACGCGGGCCCTCGCCTTCCGGCTGCGGCGCGTTGGGCGTGACGTTGATCCAGTACATGCCGGCCTCGGGCCATTTGATCGTCACCTTGCCCTGCGCGTCGGTGCGCAGGTCGATCTGCTTCTGCGTCGCGCGGTAGCGGCCGTTGCCGAGGATGGTGGTGACGTACAGGCCCGAGGCCGGCTTGCCGTCCATCAGGAACTGGAAGGTGGCGGGCTCATTCGAAACGAGATCGTTCGGGTGCGTCACCGGCACCAGCTCGATCCCCTGGCCGGTCGGCTTGAACACCGTGTTGGTCGGCGCGCCCTGCGTGACGAAGATCTCGTTGCGCATCAGCGTCTCGCTGGTCTGCACGTCGGTGGCGCCGGCGGGAATCACGCTGGCCAGCTGCGCCTTGGTGGTGCCGCGCGGCAGCATCTTGGTCTCGCCGTTCAGCGTGTAGCGGCCGAACACCCCCTGGTTGACCACTGCGATGCGATAGGTGCCCTGCTGCGTCAGATGCACGTCGAAGGTCGCGCGGAACTGGCCGACATTATGGTGCTCGGCCTTGCCCTCGCTGCCGTCGGGCTGGGTGATGGTCGGCACCGCGCCGAGCGGGCGGTGATCGAAATAGAACAGGTCGTTCGACACGGCGGCGTCGACGGTCACCCAATTGTCGTTGCCGGAGACGACGGTGGACGACGGCAACAGCCACATGCGGTGGGCGATGGCGGCCGGCGCGGCGAGGGCCGCGACGGCGGCGACGGCGAAAAGCGGCTTGCGGAACTGCATGATGGAAGGCCCCCGGGATTAGCGCTTGAGCGTGAAGGAAACGGCGCCGAGCTCACTCGCGCCCTTGGCGGCGGCGGTGGCGCTGCTGCCGTTCCAGGTGAAGGGCAGGCGGACCAGTTCGCGGCCGCCCACTTCGCGCGCCGCTTCCACGACCAGCGTGTACTGGCCCGGCGTGAGCGCGGGCATGCCCCCCTTGCCGGCGACGAGGCGCAGCTTCTGCACGCCCGGTGCGCGGGTGGCGCCGCTGATGCCGTCAGCCGGAAAGCTCATCGTCCGGCCCGAGGCGCGCCACCACTGGCGCACGTCGTGCAGCCATTTGGTGCCTTCGCCGCCCCGCTTGTCGACATCGTACCAGACCGAAAGGGTACGCGGCGCCTGCCCCTCCTTCTCCAGCCACACCGCGACATAGGGCTTGTGATATTCGGCCACGGTCATCCGCGGCAGCTCGATCGAAAGGTCCATCGTCTGCGCCGCCGCCGCGTTCGGCAGCAGCGCGCCGGCGCCCAGCGCCGCGGTGGTCAGTCCGGTCAGGCGAAACTGCATGAAACCCCCTTTTAGTGAATCAGGAACAGCGCGATCAGCGCGGGAATGGCGAGGCCGGCCGCCACCAGCGGCCAGGTGCTCTTGCGATGCCTGGCATGCATCCACAGCAGCACCAGCCCGGTGAGCGTGAAGACCAGGCAAGCAAAGGCGAAGATGTCGATGAACCACTTCCAGGCGGTGCCGGCGTTGCGGCCCTTGTGGAGGTCGTTAAGATAGGCGATCCAGCCGCGCGAGCTGCTCTCGCTCGTCACTTTGCCGGTCTCGCGTTCGATGGCGATCCAGCCGTCGCCGCCGGGCCGCGGCTGGGCGAGGTAGATCTCGTCGGCGGACCATTCGGCGACGCCCTCGGCGGGCATCTTCAGCTGGGTGCGCAGCCAGCCGGCGACCGGCGCGGGGAGCGGCTGCTTGGCGTCCGGCTTGTCGTCCGACCGGACCAGCGGCAGCAGCGCCGGCGGCAGCTGCGCGGCGGCGTCCACCGTCTTCGGCGCGCCCTCGATATCGGCGGCATGGTTCAGCGTGAAGCCGGTGATCGCGAACAGCAGCAGCCCGATCAGGCTGATCGCCGAACTCATCCAGTGCCAGGTATGGAGCTGCTTGAGCCAGAAGCTCTTGCGGCTGCGCTTGCGCGCGGCAGGCGGGGACGGTGCGTGCATCAGGATTCGAACGATCTCGGCTTCGGAAACGGAATGCCGCGATAACGCGAACGATTCGCAATTACAACGTTCGAAATGTAACAGGATGTCGCGTGCGCGATTTCTGCCGGTGGCCCCGCCGGAAACGCAGCGTTCGCGATCCTATGCCGTGGTTTGTCTGGGCGTGGGTCCGGCGACCGGCTATCCCGGCACCGGCAAATACGGAGACGAACGATGCGCGACGACCTGGTGACCCAGACGATCGAGCCGACCACCCACGATCTGGGCGGCTTCAAGGTGCACCGCACCCTCCCCTCGCGGCCGCGCACCATGGTGGGGCCGTTCATCTTCTTCGACCAGATGGGTCCGGCGATCCTCGACGTCGGCACCGGCATCGACGTGCGGCCGCACCCGCACATCAACCTCGCCACCGTCACCTATCTGTTCGCCGGCGCGATCGACCATCGCGATTCGCTCGGCACCTTCGCCACCATCGAACCGGGCGCGGTGAACCTGATGACGGCGGGCCACGGCATCGTCCATTCGGAGCGCTCGCCCTCGGCCGAGCGCGAGAAGGGACCGGAGCTCAGCGGCATCCAGACCTGGCTCGCCCTGCCCGAGGCGATGGAGGAGATGAACCCGGCGTTCGAGCATGTCGCCGCCGCCGAGCTGCCGATCGTGGAGGCGCACGGGGCGCGCGCGCGGGTGATCATGGGGGCGCTGTGGGGCGCCACCGCCCCCACCACCACCTATGCCCAGACCATCTATGGCGACATTGCGCTGGACGGCGGCGCCAGTATCCCGATCGATCCGGCCGCGGACGAGCGCGCTCTGTATGTGGCGACCGGCGAGGCCAGCCTGGACGGCATGCCGCTGGTCCCGATGACGCTCTATCTGCTGCGGCCCGGCATCCGCACGACGCTGCGGTCCGAACGCGGCGCGCGCGTGATGTTCTGCGGCGGCGAGGCGTTCACGACGCCGCGGCACGTCTGGTGGAACTTCGTCTCCTCCAGCCGCGACCGGATCCACCAGGCCAAGGAAGACTGGAAGGCCGGCGCCTTCCCCACGGTGCCGAACGACGACAAGGAGTTCATCCCGCTCCCGGAAGTCCCGAAGACGGTCAGTTACCCCTAGATTTCCTTTACTTGCAGCCTCCGGCGAACCGGCGCATCCTGTACCGGGGCAAGGCCCGGACGGCGTGGAGAGGACGCTGCCAGTGGGTACAGGGAGCACTGCGTGACCGACATCCGACAGACGATGCTGCCACTCTCCACCGGCGTTACGCTCGACGTCGCCCTGGCAGGCAATCCGGCCAATCCGCCGGTGATCCTGCTCCACGGCTTCCCCGAATCGCACCGGACCTGGCGCCACCAGATTCCGGCGCTGGCCGAACACTATTTCGTGATCGCGCCCGATCAGCGCGGCTATGCCGAATCGGCCAAACCCAAGGGCGTCGAGGCCTATGCGCCCGATCGCATCGCCGAGGATCTGTTCGCGCTGGCGGACGCGCTGGACATCGAACGCTTCACCCTGGTGGGGCATGACTGGGGCGGCGCCATCGCCTGGATGGCGGCGCTGCGCGAGCCGAAGCGAGTTGCGCGGCTTGCGATCCTCAACGCGCCGCACCCGCAGGTCTTCCAGCGCAAGCTGTTCGACGATCCCGGCCAGCGCCGCGCCAGCCAGTATATCCGCTTCTTCCGCGAGACCGAACTGGACCGCGCGCCGGACAGGACCGCGCTCGAACAGTTCCTGCTCTCGCTGTTCGGCGAACATCTGCAGGTGACGGTGCCGGCGGAGGAAAAGGCGATCTATCTGCGCCAGTGGAGCCAGCCGGGCGCGATGACCGCGATGCTCAACTGGTATCGCGCCACCCAGATCGTCGTGCCGGCAATGGACGAGGATCCGCCGCGCCCTGGCTGGATCGATGGCCCCTTCCCGCTCCAGCCACAGCCCACCCTGGTGCTGTGGGGCATGCGCGATCGCGGGCTGCTGCCCTGCCTGCTCGACGGGCTGGAGACGCTGATCCCCGACTATACGCTGGTGCAGATCCGCGACGCGGGCCATTTCCTGCCCTGGGAAGCACCCGAGGAGGTGACCGCCGCATTGCTCGACTGGCTGGAACGGCGCGGCACCTAAAAAAAGCCCGGCCGAAGCCGGGCGTCAGGTGGGGAAGGAACTGGAAGCCGCTCAGAAACGGAAGCGCACGCCCGCGCTGAAGTACCGCCCCTCGTATCGGGTATCGATCGGGTAGTACTGCGTCTCGTTGAAGTACCGGTAGTTGCTGAACGGCTGCGCGAGGATGTTGTTCACCTCCACGGTCAGCGTGATGTTCTCGATCGGCGTATAGGAACCGGAAAAGTCCAGGCGCGAGATCGGACGCACCTGCTGGCCGGTATATTGCTGATCGTTCGAGTTGCGGCTGTAGAAGTCGATATAGGAGCTGCGATAGTTGTACGACAACCGCAGCGAAATCTTGTCGCGCTCGTAGAAGCCGCTGAGGTTGTACGACCATTTCGACAGGCCGGTGAGCGACACCATCGGCTGCGCGGTGCCCAGCGCGCGAGGCAGCTGGTTCTTCGCGTCGACATAGGTGAGGTTGCCCTGCGCGCCGAAGCCGCTCAGCCAGCCCGGCAGGAAGTCGAAGAAGCTCTGCGCCGAAACCTCGAAGCCCTTGATCTTGCCGCTGCCGGCATTCTCCGGACGGCTGATCTGGATGAGGCCGTACGTCGGGTCGTTCACGTCGCGGCTGTAGTTGTTGATGAACCCGAACAGGTCGCGATAGAATATGGCGCCGCTGATCGCGCCGTTCTTCCCGAAATAATATTCGAGCGTCGCATCATAGTTCTTGGAGGTGAGCGGCTTCAGGTCGGGATTGCCGCCGGAACCGAAAAACGCATAGCGACCGCTATTGCCGCTGCCCGATCCGAAATCGTTGTTGCGGGTGATGCTGAACGCCGGATTGAGCTGGCTGAAGCTCGCTCGGGTACGCGTCATGGTGAAGCCAAGGCGCGCCTGCAGCCCCTGCATCAGCTTCGCACGCAACCCGAAGCTGGGCAGCACGTCGACATAGTTCTGCTGGTTGGTATCGGTGACGGCCGAGACCGTGCCGTTGGTGGCCGTGACCCGCGACGTGCCGACATAGCGCCCATCGGTGTTGACGATGCGCACGCCGAACGATCCGTCGATCGGGATGCCGACGTCGAACGCATAGTTGGCCGAGGCATAGGCGGCATAGCTCGCCTCCTTGGCGTAGAAGCCGCCATAGGGGTCCATCGGGATCGCCTTGCTGGCGAACTGCGCGAGTGCGTCCTTGTATCCCTGGTCGTTCGGGTTGGCGGCGACGATCGTCTGGAGCGACTGGTAGGCGAGCTGGCGCAGCGCCTCGGAATTGCTCTGGATCGAATCATAGGAAGGCATCAGCCAGTTCTGGAACGGCGGGCCGTTGCCGCGAAACCCGTCCTGCACCTGCTCCAGATTGCCGGTCGGCAGCGTGGTAAGCGGGATGTTCAAGGTCGGCGTATAGGCATAGCGACTGCCCTGGCGGCGCTTGGCGTCGCGATCCGTCGCGCGCAGGCCGAACTTGATCTTCGGCAGCCATTCGATCTCGGTATCGAGCGCCACGTCGCCGCGCCACTGGATGCCCGCGCCGCTGACATAATATTCGCGCTCGTAATAGCCGCGCCACACATAGTTGGCGGGGTTGGTCATGTCGTAGTTGCCGAGATCGAACCAGGACGACTTTTCCTTGTCGAAGATCACGTTGACCGGCGGCGAACCGGCGGTCTGCGAATCGAGGCTGCGCTCGTTCGCGCCATATTCCGAGAAGGTGTAGGCGAAGTCGCTCGAGATCACCGCCCGGCCGGTGGTCCAGAGGAAGCCGCCGGCCGCTTGGTAGGTGTTGGTGAAGTCGCGGCTCGTCGATCGGAACATTTCGGCCGGATAGCCGCCGGTCTTGCTTATGCTGACCAGCTTGTTGGGCTGGCCGTTCACCCGCACGATGTTCGACAGGGTCGGCGGCACTTCCACGCCGGCGGCGTTCTTCGGCGCGGCGCGCAGCAGCGATACGTCGAAGCTCTCGGTCGAGCCCTGGTTGCGGAACGCCTGCCACAGCCCGTCGACATAGATCTCCAGGTTGTGCGCCGGCTTCCACTGGAGCGCACCGTTCACCGACGGACGCTCGCGCAGGCCGCGCGGATAATAGAGGCCGACGCTGTAGGGCAAGCGGAAGTCGGCCGCCTCGCCCGCCGGCAGCGCCGCCTTGCTGTTGGCAACCGGATCGACGCCGCCATTATTGTAGCGGATCGCGTTGCTGTAATAGAAGCGGTTATAGGCGACGTTCACCAGCGCGCCCATCTCGCCGATCGGCGTCTCCCAGCGATCGCTGACCAACAGGTTGCCGTTCGGGTTCGTCCGCTTCGACTGGTCGTTGTACGAAGCACGGATCGTGCCGGCGATCTCCAGCCCCTTGAAATCGAACGGGCGGCGCGAGCGGACGTTGACCAGCCCGGCCAGGCCCGGCTCGATCAGATCAGCGGTCGCCGACTTGTACACCTCGAGCGCGGCGAGCGCACCGGCCGGGAAGTCCTGCACCTGCACGGTGCGGTTCTCGGCGGTGAAGATTTCGCGTCCGTTGAAGGAGGTGCCGGTATCCGGCAGGCCGCGAATCTGCACGCCCGAAGCCTCGTCGGCATAGCGGCTGACCTGCACGCCCGGCAGGCGCGCCAGGCTCTCCGCCGCGTTATTGTCTGGCAACTTACCAATGTCCTCGGCCACGATCGCATCGAGGATCGAATCCGAATTCCGCTTGAATTCGCGCGCCGAGGCAAGGCTGGCGCGAATGCCGGTAACGAGGATCTCTTCCTCGCCAGCCACGCTATCCGCCTGCGCTTCATCGGTCTTTTGCTTGGCATCCTGCTGCGTTGCAGCAGATTGTGCGTACACCGGCATGGCGTTTGCCACGGTGAACAGCGCTGCCCCCAATAGCAGCGTAGCCTTGTGATTCATGTCGTCCTCCCCTTTCGTTCCACCGGTTCGGGCTTTCCCGATCGCCGCGGCACAGACAGCCTCACCCGCGTATGACACGAATGTGATCTTTTAAGTCGGACAAATCAGATGTGGTGTCAATGATACCGGGGTGAAAATTCTTTGCCGGCGATGAAATGAATTCCCGACAGGCAGTTGCACCACATCCGCGGCCGCGAATCGGCGGAAGGCGCAGACGATCGGGGAACGAAGCGGCGGTGCTAGGCGGTGCGCATCACATAGGGCAGCGTATCGAACGGCGGATCCAGCCCCTCCACCCAGGCGCCGTGCGCATGGATGCGGGCGACCAGCTCCATGGGCGCGTCGCCGGGCCAGCCGCGCACCCGCACCTCATGCGCGGCGAGATCGCGATTGGGCTCCATCATCACCCAGCCGAGCGGGCGCTCGGGGGTCGCAGCGGCACCGGCGGCTTCCATGGCGTCGGCAATGTGCCGCTGCGCTTCCGGCCGCAGATACTGCCAGACGACCGAATGCATCAGCACGCGCGTCACGCCCTCGGGCTGCGGTTCGGCGAGCCGCCCCGCGAGCCACGCCGCCGCATCGCCCCGCTCCAGCGCCACCGGTGCGGCGCGCAGCATGGCGATGGTCGCCTCCAGCCGCGCCTGGCGCTCCGCCGCGTCGACCCAGCAATAGGCCTGGAGCCGCTCGGCATCGCGCGGGTCGCGCAGGTCGAGCGGCGCGATGTCGACACCGCGCGCCGCGACGATCTCCACCGGCGCGGCGGGCGGCGGGCTGCCGCGCCAGGCCGGGCGGATCGTCACCGGCGAATCGACCGGCCCCACGCTCCCGCCGCCCAGATCGAAGCGATAGCGCCCCAGCATCAGGTTCAGCCCGCCGCTCGATCCGATCTCCAGCACCTCGAACCGAGGTCCGTAGCGCTGCGCCAGGTGGAGGATGCCGGTCATCAGGCCGGCCGAGCGCCCCGCCTCGTTGGTCTGCGGCGGGCCGTACAGCCACGGCATCAGCGTGAAGTCATGGGCGCAGAGCACCGCATCCAGCGCCGCGCCGATCCGGCCGGGATCGGTCTCCTCGCCGGTGAAGATGCGGCGCAGCTCGGGCACACCGCGCCGGTGCAGCGCATGCAGCCCCCCGACCAGCCGCAGCACCAGCGCGTCCGCGACGGGTTCGCCTGGCCAGTCGAGCACGCGCCTACCGGTTTCGCTCGCACGGCTGATGCCCTGCCCCAGCGCGGTACAGATACGCGCGGTGATCGGCGCGTCCATCGCCGTGCAATAGCCGGCCTGGATGGCAAAACTCTTGCGGTTCTCGGCTTCGGACGCCATGCGCTTCCCCTTTGGCGCGTGTTGCGCCCATGGCCGCCCCCAAGTAAAGCCCCCGCACCCATGACCGAGCCGTTGATCCTTGCCGTGCCGAAAGGCCGGATTCTCGAAGAGGCGTTGCCCTTGCTGGCGGCCGTCGGCATCGTGCCCGAGGCCGCCTTTTCCGACAAGAACTCGCGCGCGCTGCGTTTCGCGACCAACAACCCCGCGATCGACCTGATCCGGGTGCGCGCCTTCGACGTGGCGACCTTCGTCGCGCACGGCGCCGCGCATCTGGGCATCGTGGGGTCGGACGTGCTGGCCGAGTTCGACTATTCGGAGCTGTACGCGCCCGTAGACCTGGGCATCGGCCATTGCCGCATCTCGGTCGCAGAACCGGTGGCGCTCGCCGCGCAGGACGATCCGCGCGGCTGGAGCCATGTCCGCGTCGCGACCAAATATCCGCACATCACCCGCGCCCATTTCGAGGCGCGCGGGGTGCAGGCCGAATGCGTGAAGCTCAACGGCGCGATGGAGCTGGCGCCGGTGCTGGGCCTCGCCCCGCGCATCGTCGACCTCGTCTCCTCGGGCCGCACGCTGCAGGAAAACGGCCTCGTCGAAGTGGAGGTCATCGCCCAGGTGACCAGCCGCCTGATCGTCAACCGCGCCGCGTTCAAGACGCGCGCCAGCGAGGTCGTGCCCCTGGTGGACGGCTTCCGAAAGGCCGTGGCATGATCCGCCTCGATTCCACCGACGCCGGGTTCGCCGACGCCTTCACCGCGCTGGTCAACGCCCGCCGCGAGGCCGACGACGATGTCGCGCGCAACGTCACCCACATCATCAAGCGCGTCCGCGACGAGGGCGATGTCGCGCTGCGCGACCTGACCCGGCTGTTCGACAAGCACGACCTCGCAGCGTCGGGCTGGACGATCGACCGCGCCGATTGCCTCGCCGCTTACGAGGGGCTCACCCCCGAATTGCGCGACGCGCTCGAACTCGCCGCCGAGCGGATCGCGGTTTATCACGCCAAGCAGCGCCCCGAGGATCGCGACGAAACCGATCCGCAGGGCATCCGCCTCGGCGCGCGCTGGACGCCGGTCGATGCGGCGGGCGTCTATGTGCCCGGCGGCCGCGCGGCCTATCCCAGCTCGGTGCTGATGAACGCCATCCCCGCCAAGGCGGCGGGGGTGCGCCGGCTGGTGATGGTCACGCCCACGCCCAACGGCGAGGTGAACCCGCTGGTCCTCGCCGCCGCGCATGTCGCCGGCGTCGACGAGCTCTACCGCGTCGGCGGCGCGCAGGCGATCGCCGCGCTCGCCTATGGCACCGACACGATCGCCCCGGTCGACGTCGTCACCGGCCCCGGCAATGCCTGGGTAGCGGAAGCCAAGCGCCAGCTCTACGGCGTGGTCGGCATCGACATGGTCGCAGGGCCTTCCGAGATCGTCGTGGTAGCGGACGGCAAGAACGATCCCGAGTGGATCGCCGCCGATCTGCTCAGCCAGGCCGAGCACGACCCCACCAGCCAGTCGATCCTGTTCACCGATGACGCCGCCTTCGCCGACAAGGTTGCCGCTGCCGTCGACGCGCAGATCGCGACGCTCGCCACCGGCGCCACCGCGCGCACCAGCTGGGACGCCAACGGCGCGATCATCCTGGTGCCGGACTTGCCGACGGCAATGCCGCTGGTCGATCGGCTCGCGCCCGAGCATCTCGAACTCGCCTGCGACGATGCCGAGGCGCTGTTCGACATGGTCCGTCACGCAGGCTCTGTGTTCCTCGGCCGCTATACGCCGGAAGCCGTCGGCGATTATGTCGCCGGCCCCAACCATGTGCTGCCCACCGGGCGGCGCGCGCGCTTCGCATCGGGCCTTTCGGTGCTCGATTTCATGAAGCGCACCTCGTTCCTGAGCCTGGATCCGTCCGGGCTCGCCGCGATCGGCCCCGCTGCCGTTGCGCTCGCAGAAGCCGAAGGCCTGCCCGCGCACGCAAAGTCGGTGGCGATCCGTTTAAAGTGATAGAAGTAGATTATGGCCAGTCCGCAAGCAAAGTCCCGTTCCAAGGCCCGCGCCGCCGCCCGCCTCGCCGCCGTCCAGGCGCTCTACCAGCGCGAGATGGAGGGCACCTCGATCCCCGCGCTGCTGCACGAGTTCCACCAGCACCGCCTCGGCGCGATCATCGAGGACGTCGAATATGCCGATGCCGACATCGCGTTCTTCGACGATGTGGTCAGCGGCACCGATGCGCGCCGCGAGGAGATTGACGGCATCATCGCCGCCAAGCTCAGTACCGGCTGGACGCTGGAACGGCTCGACAAGCCGATGCGCCAGATCCTGCGCGCCGGCACCTATGAGCTGCTCGCCCGCGCCGACGTGCCGACCGCCGCGGTGATCAGCGAATATCTCGACGTGACCGACGCCTTCTACGATCGCCGCGAAAAGGGGTTCGTGAACGGCATTCTCGACGCGATCGCCAAGGAAGCGCGCGCCTGATGGCCGCCCCTGCCCCCGGACGGGCGGGATGAACGAAGCCGCATTCCTCGCAGGTCTTCGCCGCCTGCCGCTCCATACCGGCGCGCGCGGGCTGCAGGACGACACCGCCGTGCTCGGCGATCTGGTCCTTACCCACGACGTGCTGGTGGAAGGCGTCCACTATCTGCCGGACGATCCGGCGGAGGATGTCGCGTGGAAGCTGCTCGCGGTGAACCTCTCCGACCTCGCCGCCAAGGGCGCGGTGCCGGAAGGCGTGCTGCTCGGCTATCCGCTGGCGGGCGACGACGCATGGGATACTGCGTTCCTGGCGGGACTGGACGCCGCGCTGACCAGCTTTGCCTGTCCGCTGATCGGCGGCGACACGGTGAAGGCGGCAGCGGGCGTCCCGCGCACGTTATCGCTGACCGCGATTGGGCGCTCCACGCACGCCCCCGCCCGCAGCGGGGCACAGGCCGGCGACCTGCTCTACGTCACCGGCACGATCGGCGATGGCGGCATGGGGCTGGCGGTGGCACTGGCGGGCGAGGGCCCTGCGACGCTGCTCGCCCGCTATCGGCGGCCGACCCCGCGCCTCGCCGAGGGGCAGGCGCTCGCACCGGGCGTGCACGCGATGATGGACGTGTCCGACGGACTGCTGATCGATGCCGCACGCATGGCGGCAGCGAGCGGGCTGGCCGTGGCGATCGACCTCGCCATGGTGCCGCTCTCCGCCGACTATCAGACGGTACGCGGACGGGATCGGGGCGCACGCCTCGCCGCTGCGACGGCCGGCGACGATTACGAACTGCTGTTCGCCGCGCCGCCGGGACTGCCGCTACCGGTCGCGGCAACCTGCCTGGGGGCGTTCAGCGCCGGCGAAGGGCTGATGCTGCACGACGCCGGTACGCTGGTCCCGCTGCCCGATCGCCTCGGCTTCGAACACGGCGCCTAGTCGAACAGCCCGTCCTGCGATCCTGCCGGCGGGTTGAGGCCGAGATGCTTCCACCCCGGCCCGTTCAGGCACCGCCCGCGCGCCGTCCGCGCGATCAGCCCGAGCTGGATCAGATAGGGCTCGATCACCTCTTCCACCGTGTCGCGCGGCTCGCTGAGGCCGGCGGCGAGCGTCTCCACCCCCACCGGGCCGCCGCGATAGACGTCGGCGATCATCATCAGATAGCGCCGGTCCATCGCGTCGAGCCCCAGCCCGTCGACCTCCAGCCGGTTGAGCGCCGCATCGGCCACCTTGGCATGTACCACCGCCTCGCCGAACACATTGGCGAAGTCGCGCACCCGGCGCAGCAGCCGCCCGGCGATGCGCGGGGTACCGCGCGAGCGCCGCGCCACTTCGCGCGCGCCATCGGAGGAAATCGCAAGGCCCAGCAGCCCGGCCGCCCGGGTCACCACCCGCTCCAGCTCGTCCACCGTATAGAATTGCAGCCGCACCGGGATGCCGAACCGATCGCGCAAGGGGGTGGTCAGCAGCCCCTGCCGCGTCGTGGCACCAACCAGCGTGAAGCGCGGCAGCTCGATCCGCACGCTGCGCGCCGAGGGCCCCTCGCCGATCATCAGGTCGAGCGCGCGGTCCTCCATCGCCGGGTACAGCACCTCTTCCACCGCCGGATTGAGGCGGTGGATCTCGTCGATGAACAGCACGTCGCCGTCCTCGAGATTGGTGAGCAGCGCGGCGAGATCGCCCGACTTGACGATCACCGGGCCGGAGGTGGAGCGGAACCCCACCCCCATCTCGCGCGCGATGATCTGGGCGAGCGTGGTCTTGCCGAGACCGGGCGGGCCGAAGAACAGCACATGGTCCAGCGCATCGCCGCGCGCCCTGGCGGCATCGATGAACACGCGGAGGTTCTCGCGCGCCGCCTGCTGCCCGACGAACTCGTCGAGCGACTTGGGCCGCAGCGCCGCGTCGACATCTTCGGTACGGCGGCCGGCAGTAAGAAGGCGGTCTGGTTCGGTCATGCTGAAGAAATCACGCTGTAACCGCCGCGGAGGCGCCGGTCGATTGTCTGGGCTGGCAAAGTCGCGGCGATGCGGGCATCTTTGCGGCGATGGTCGATCTCTATCTCGCAACCGGCATATCCGACGCGCTTCGTGCCGAACTCGCGCGGCGTTTCGCGCTCCATAAGGGCGTGCCACCATTCACGACGCGGGCGATCGTCGGCGGCGGGCAAATGCAGCTCGGCACCGACCTGCTCGATCGGCTGCCGATGCTGGAGATCGTCGCGATCAACGGGGTCGGCTATGACGGGCTCGATCTCGACGCCCTGCGCGCCCGCGGCGTGCGGGTGACCACCACGCCCGACGTACTGACCGACGACGTTGCCGATCTCGCCATCGGGCTGATGCTCGCGGTGCAGCGGCGCATCGCCGCCAACGACGCGCTGGTGCGTCGTGGCGGCTGGCAGGTGCCGCTCGGACGGCACGCCAGCAGCCGCCGCATCGGCATTTTCGGCTTCGGCAAGATCGGCACTGCAATCGCCGCCCGCGCCGCGCCGTTCGCCCGCGAGGTGTTGTATACCGCCCGCAGCGCCAAGCCGGTGCCATGGCGTTTCGTGCCCGACATCGCGACTCTGGCCGAGGAGAGCGACGTGCTGATCCTCGCCGCGCCCGCCACCGCCGAGACCGCCGCGATCGTCGATGCCCATGTGCTCGACCGGCTGGGTCCGGCAGGCGTGCTGGTGAATGTCGCTCGAGGCAGCCTGGTCGACGAAGATGCGCTGATCGCCGCGCTGTTGAGCGGGACGATCGCCGGCGCGGGCCTTGACGTGTTCGCCAAGGAACCGACGGTGCCGGAGGCCCTGTGCCGGATGGAGCAGGTGGTGCTCGCTCCCCACCAGGGCAGCGCCACCCAGGAAACCCGGGGCGCGATGGCGGCGCTGGTGCTGGCCAATCTCGATGCGCATTTCGCGGGGCAGCCGCTGCCGACGCCGCTGGTGTAAACCACCCCCCTCGTGCCGGGGAGGATCGAAGAGGAGCGTCGACCTCATCCCAGCAAGGTGCTCAGCACCGCGGGATGGAAGCTCCACCCGGCAAAGCCGCACAGCCCCAGGAACAGCCCGATTGCGCCGAGCACCCAGGCGACCGCGAGCAGCCAGCCGCTCTCCGCCAGCGCGGAGACCGCCGCGATCTGTGCCCGGCTGGTCTCCGCCAGATGCTGCTTGGTCTTGGTCGCCTGATACTCGTTCCACAGATCGACCGAGCTCGACTGCGCCTGCGCCATCGCCTGGACGATGTTGCCGTCCTTGATGTTGCACAGGCCCGTGGCAACCGAAAGCACCACGACGGTGATCGCGACATGGCGGTTGAGGCGCTTGTCCTTGGCTTCGGCGGAGACTTCGATTTCCATGAAGTCCCCTTTACTTCGCCGCCTTGCGCAGCGCGAGGCGGACCAGCGCGTCGAGTGTCGCCGCCGGCCCCAGCTCGTCGCTGGCGGCGTTCACCGCCGCGCTCGCCTCGGCCGGGCGGAAGCCGAGGTTGAGCATCGCCGAGACCGCATCAGCCGCAGCGCCACCGCTGGGCGCCGAGGTTGCGCCGACACCGCCGAGCGCCAGCCCGCCGGCCTTGTCCTTCAGCTCGTTGACGATGCGCTGGGCGAGCTTCGGCCCCACGCCGTTCGCCCGCGCGATCGTCGCCGCATCGGCGCGGGCGACGGCGGTGCGCAGTTCCTGCGGTGCGAGGATCGAGAGAATCGCCAGCGCTACCTTGGCGCCCACCCCCTGCACGCTGGTCAGCAGCTTGAACCAGTCGCGCTCGTCGGCGGTCGCGAAGCCCATAAGCCGAATCGAATCCTCGCTGACCAGCATCTCGGTGTGGATGGTGACCTGCTCGCCGACCGCGCCCAGCTTGTCGAGCGTCTTGGCCGATGCGCCGACCAGATAGCCGACGCCGTTCACGTCGATCACCGCATGATCGGCGCCGCTCGAGGCCAGTGCGCCGCGAAGATGCGCGATCATCGGCAGGGCTCCGAAGCGACGGGAACCGGCGACGTGGGGGAAGCAGGCAGCAGCATGGCCGGTACATAAGCGGAACAGCATGCCGGAGGAAGCGATTTTCGGGCACGACCGGCTGGCAATCCCGCCACCAATCCCCAACTCACCGCAAACGAGGGGGACTTCGAGATGATTCAGGCCACGCTGTTGCTGTTCTGGTTCGCGCTCCTGGTAGCGGACGGAACGCCGATGGGGCGCACCCTGCGACGGCTATTGGTCGAGGCACCCGCCCGCTGGTGCAACCGCTGGTCGCGCGGCGAGGTGCTGCTGGTGCTGGGGTTCGTCGCCGCGGCGATCGCGATCGTGTGGGTGATGGAAACCGAAGGTGCCGTCGTCTTCGGCATGATGGCGCCCGAAGCGATCGCCTGGGCGAGCATGTTCGAGATCGGCACGCTGGTGGATGTCGCGCTCACCACCGTCACGGTGTTCACGGCCGTGCGCGTGCAGGGCCTGCGCCACTGGGTGACCGCGCGCTTCGCCCGCCGCGTTCCGCGCGCCCGGCGGAAACCCCGCCCTACGCGCCGGCCCGCGAACGACGATGGCGACGGGCGAGCCCTCGCCCTCGCCCGCGCGGCCTGACGCTCAGCGCCCCCAGCGCCAGCCCCACTCGCCGTCGGTCTTGATCCAGCTGATCCAGAGCATCGCCACCGTGGAGGGTATCAGCAACCAGTAGAAGGCGGGATGGCCCCAGCCCGCATGGTTGACGAGCAGCACCGCGGATAGAACGTAGGCGAGGGTCAAGGTCCAGCCCTGCCACGTCACCGGCGTTGCGCCATAGCCGAACGCCTTTGGCTTGAACCAGAAGCCCGGGCGCACACTATCGTCGGTCATTCCACGTCTCCTTGGCTATCCTTGGGCGGTCGCCCGCGCCTGGGCCGCACCGGATCGGCCAGCTTCACCCCGCGCCTGGCCAGCGCCTCGCGCAGCAGGCATTCCACCTGCGCATTGACGCTGCGCAGGTCGGTCGCCGCGCTCCGCTCGATCGCGGCGTAGAGCGCCGGATCGAGGCGGAGCGGAAAAGCCTTTTTCTGCGGGGGCACGCTCACGATTCTGCCTTACTGATACAGCGAACCTGCATTCACCACCGGCTGGGTGTCGCGCTCGCCGCACAGCACCACCATCAGGTTGGAGACCATGGCGGCGCGGCGTTCGTCGTCCAGCTCGACGACATTCTTGGCGGAGAGCTGGTCGAGCGCCATCTCGACCATCCCCACCGCGCCTTCCACCAGCGCCTTGCGCGCCGCCACCACCGCCTGGGCCTGCTGGCGCCGGAGCATCGCACCGGCGATCTCCTGCGCATAGGCGAGATGGGTGAAGCCGCATTCGTCGACGGTGATGCCCGCCACCGCCAGCCGCGCGATCAGCTCGGCACGCAATTCGCCACCGACCTGATCGTGGTTGCCGCGCAGCGTCACTTCCTGATGCTCGAAATCGTCATAGGGATAGCGCGAGCCGATGGTGCGCACCGCCGCCTCGATCTGGACGTTCACAAAGGCCTTGTAGTCGTCGACGTCGAACAGCGCCTGCGCGGTATCGGTCACGCGCCACACCACCTGCGCCGCCATCTCGATCGGGTTGCCGCGCAGGTCGTTCACCTTGATCTTGTCCGAGATCATGTTGTTGGCGCGCACCGAGACCTTGGTCTTGATCAGCCACGGCCAGGACCAGCGCAGGCCGGTGGTGCGATCGGTGCCGCGATAATCGCCGAACAGCAGGATCGCCGCCGCCTGGTTGGGCTGGAGCAGATAGAAGCCGCACAGCACGAACAGCAGCACCAGCGAGGCCACGACCAGCCAGGCGACCACCATCCAGTCCGGCAAGCGATCGATCTGTGTGAAGGCAATTCCGCCCCCGGCCAGCGCCGCCATCCCGACCAGCAGCATGCCATAGCCGCTGGTCGTCTGCGCGACCGTCTCACTGCTCTGGCGCAACGCGGGCGCCGCGCTCCGTACGTCCGTCATGGTTCCCTCCTGAATTATGATATCATCTTTATATCGTTTCGGGTCGGAGTCCAAGCGGATTCGGCGGGCAAGAAAAAGGCCGCCGGAGCCTCTGCCCCGGCGGCCGAAACGTCGGCGTCGTGCGCGCGCGTCAGTTCAGGACGAGGGTCACCGCGCGGCGGTTCTGCGCCCAGCTCGCTTCGTCCGAACCCATCGCGACCGGACGCTCCTTGCCATAGCTGATCGTGCTGATGCGATCGGGCGACACGCCCTGGGCGGCGAGATAGTTCTTCGCGGCGTTGGCGCGGCGGTCGCCCAGCGCGAGGTTGTATTCGCGGGTGCCGCGCTCGTCGCAATGCCCTTCCAGGGTGATGCGGACGTTCGGGTGGGCGACCAGCCACTTGGCCTGGCTGTCGAGGATGGCGCGCGATTCCTGATCGACGTCGAACTGGTCGAGGCCGAAGTGGATCGTGTCGCTCGTCACCTCGCGGCGGAACTGCTCGGAAAGCGGCGTCGCCTGCGTAGTTTCGCCATTGCCATAGGGCTGGGTCGGCTGGGCCGGAGCGTCGGTCGGCGCGGGCGGCAGGGCGGCCGGCGGCTTCTTCGAGCAGGCGGCGGTGGCGACGAGTGCCACGCCGAGCATCAGGCCGGGGACGAGCTTGGTCATGTTATCCTCCTTATCACTGGTGATCGCGCATGCCGCGCATTCGTTACGCTAGAGTTTCTACTCGGTATCAGGGACGCACCGCACCCCAATTTGGATCCGAGCCGTCGAGCGGCGTCGGCACTTTTCGTGTCGCGCGCCCCGTGAGGTCCACCGTCCACAGGTCCGGACGGCCCGACCCCTGGGCGGAGCGGAAGAACACGATCACGCGGCCATTGGGCGCCCAGCTCGGCCCTTCGTCGCCCCAGCTGTTGGTGAGCAGCTGCTCGCCGCCGCCCGAGGGGTTCATCACGCCGATGCGGAACGCGCCGCCGCCCATGCGGGTGAAGGCGATCTGGTCGCCGCGCGGGCTCCACGCCGGAGCCGCATAGCGCCCGCCGCCGAAGCTGATGCGGTGCTGGTTGGAGCCGTCCGCGTTCATCACATAGAGCTGCTGGGTGCCGCCGCGATCGCTTTCGAACACGATCTTCGATCCGTCGGGCGAATAGGACCCGCCCGTATCGATGCCGGGCGAGTTGGTCAGCCGCTCCGGCGTGCCGCCGCTGGCCGGCACGCGGTACAGGTCGGTATTGCCGCCCACCGCCATCGAGAACAGCACATAGCGCGCATCCGGCGACCAGTGCGGCGCGAAATTGAGCGCGAGGTTGGAAACCAGCGTGCGGTCCTGCCGCGAATTCAGGTCGTAGATGTGGATCGAGGGCCGGTCGCGCTCGAAGCTCATGTAGAGGATCGCGTTGAGCTTGGGCGAGAGGCGCGGCGTCAGCGTGATCGACTGGCCGTTGGTGAGGAAGCGGTGGTTGGCGCCGTCCTGGTCCATGATCGCCAGCTGCTTGCGGCGGCGGTTCTTGGGGCCCGTCTCCGCGATATAGGCGATCTGGGTGTCGAAATAGGGGCCCTCGCCGGTGAGGCGCGAATAGATCGCGTCGGCGCATTTGTGGCCCGCGCGGCGCCAGTCGGAGGGCGAGACGACGAAGCCCTGGCGGATCAGCTCCACCTTGGAGAGCACGTCGTAGAGATAGCAGCCGACGGTGAGCGAGCCGTCGCCATTGGCGCGGACATAGCCCTGCACCAGCGACTGGGCGCCGGTGCCGCCCCAATAGTCATAGGCAGGCGCGGTCACTTCCGGAAAGGCGACGGTGCGCAGCTGCGCGGGCGGCACCGGCGTAAACAGGCCCGAGCCGCGCAGGTCGTTGGTGATGACATCGGCGAGCTTCTGGCCGAGCACGTCGGTGGAGCCGGCGGGCGTGTCCACGACTGCCGAGGTCGGCATCGCCGGGATGGCGATCGGCATCGGCGCGGAGATGCCGCCGACGATGTCGATCACCGGCTGGTCCTGGCTCTGCCCTTGCGCCTGCGCAGCCGCCTGCGGGCTGTTCGCGATCGGCGGCGGCGGGGTGGTCTGGGCATGCGCCGTGCCTGCCAGGCAGAGCGTCGCGAAGGCTATGGTTTGGAGTTTCATCGCTTCATCCTCATCCAGGCAGCTTGTAGCTGAACGCCAGGCTCTTCCACCCGCCCGGCACAGCATAGAGATTGGCGGGCAGCCCGCGGATCGGCGTGCAGCCCTTGAAGGTGGCGATCGCGAGATCCTTTACCCGATCGACATACCGCCCATTGCTCGCATCGTTCCCCTGCACGCCCGTAATGTCCGGATTGCCCGCCAGCGAGCCATCCGGATTGAAGCTGAGGCGTACCAGGATGCGAATGCGCTCGGCGCCGGGGCCCGGGGTCACCTGGCGGTTGGCGCAGGGCTGGATCTGCCGCGCGATCAGGCCGCGGAAGCTCGCCACCTCCTCGGCCGAAGCCTTGCTGGCCGGGTTGGCGAGCGCGGTGCTGTTGGTCCTGTTGTTCGAGCGGCCGAGATCGAGCCCGGCAAGGTTGCCGGTCGGCTTGGCCGGGCGGCGCTCGCTGCCGGTGGCGGCGCTCTTGGACGCGGCGTCGCTCGACTTGGCCGGTGCCGCCTTGGACGGCGGCGCGGGCTTGCTCGGCTTCTCGGGCTTGGCCGGCTGCGGCTTTTCGGCCGGCGCAGGCTTGGGCTTGGGCTGCGGCTTCTCCGCCGGGGCCGGCTTGGGCTGGGGCGGCTGCGGCTTGGGCTGCGGCGCGGGCCTGGGCTCCGGCGGGGCCGGTTGCGGCTTGGGCTGGGGCTGCGGATCGGGTGCCGGCGGCGGCGCGCTTTCGGGCTCGACCGGCGCTTCCACCGGCGACTTCTTCGCCGCCAGTTCCTCCTGGCTCACCACCGGGGCGGTGCTTTCCAGCCCCACCTTGTCGGCCAGCGATATCTCGATCGGAATCGCCTTGGGCGTCTCCTGCGGCGGCGTCTTCAACAGGCTGAGCGACAGCGCGGCGAACACCGCGGCGTGCGCCGCGATGGAAACGCCGAGCCCGATCCGCTCGCTACGGTCCATGGTCTCGCTCACCTCAGCGCTGGTCGCTCGGTTCGGTGAGCAGCGACACCTTGTTGAGGCCGGCCTGGTTGAGCTCGCCCATCACCCGCATCACCTTGCCATAGCCGAGCGCGGTATCGCCGCGCAGATAGATGGCGGCGGGCTTGCCGTCGGGGCCCTTCCGGGCGGCGATCGCTGCCAGCTTGGCAGGCAGTTCGGCATCGCTGACGGCGTCGGTGTCGAGGAACACCTGCCCCTTGTCGTCGATCGAGATCTGGACCGGCTTCTGCTCCTGGTCGAGCGCCTTGGCGCGGCTCTCGGGCAGGTTCACCTGCACGCCGGCGGTGAGCAAAGGCGCGGTGACCATGAAGATGATCAGCAGCACCAGCATCACGTCGACCAAGGGGGTCACGTTGATCTCGGCCATCGGCGTGCGGCGGCCGCGGCCCTTGCTGGAGGGGAGGTGCATGCCCATCGGCTTAGCCCTCCATCTCCAGGCGGCGGCTGAGCGTCGCGTGGAAGCCATCGGCGAAGCGGTTCAGCCGCGCCTCGACGCGGTTCACGGCATGGCTGTAGCGGTTGTACGCGATCACCGCCGGAATGGCCGCGAACAGGCCGATCGCGGTGGCGAACAGCGCTTCCGCAATGCCCGGCGCCACGACTGCGAGCGACGAGCTCTGCGCCGCGGCGATGCCGGTAAAGCTGCGCATGATGCCCCAGACGGTGCCGAACAGCCCCACGAACGGCGCTACCGACCCCACCGTGGCAAGGAAGTTCAGCCGATCCGAGATGCGATCGATCTCCATCGCGACCGTCGCCCCCATCGCCGTGGCGAGGCGCTCGCGCGTGCCTTCGCGATCGATCGTCTTGCCCGCGGTCGAGCGGCGCCATTCGCTGACCCCCGCGGCGAACACGCGCGCGATCGGCTGGTCGCGGCCGGCGGCGCGGCGGTGGAATTCGTCGAAATCATCCGCCTCGCGATAGTCGGTCTCGAAGCGCTGCATCTCCTTGCGCAGGCTGCTGACCTTCAGCGCGAAGCCGATAATGATCGTCCAGGTCCACAGGCTCGCGAGCAGCAGGCCGATCATGACCAGCTTCACGACGATGTCGGCTTCCAGGAACAGATGGATCGGCGACAGGACGGCACCGGTTGAGACGGACGGCATGGACGCTTAACTCTCCTTCCACACGAGCGGTTCGAACGCGGCCAGCCATTCGGCCGGCTGCCGTCGCGGGCGACCGCCGGGGGCGACGAACGCCACCTCGACGGTTGCTTCCGCGACTAAAAGATCGTCCCGCATGACTCGTTGCTGAATATCGACGGCGGCGGCGCGCACGCGGGTGAGTTTGCTGACAACCACCAGCGTGTCGCCGAGTTTCGCGGGCGCGCGATAGCGGATGTCGAGCCCGGCCACCGCATAGGCGCCCCCGCCCGCTTCGAACACGGCGCGCTGGTCGATCCCTGCGCAGTCGAGCATGTCCGATCGGGCGCGCTCCATATAGCGCAGATAATTGGCGTGATAGACGACACCGGTGAGATCGGTGTCCTCGAAATAGACGCGCAGCGCAAAGCGGTGCTCGCGGCCGTCGAACCGGCCGGCAGGGGCTTGGTCGCTGCTGGTCATGGATTGGCCTCCTAGCGGAGGCGATGCCCTAGCGGAACCCCAAAGGGGCTAAGCTTTGGCAGGCTGGGAGGGATGTTGGTGGTTGTGTAGGCGGAGGGAGCCAGGCGGTGCGCCGTTCTCAAGCCCCTCCCCTTCAGGGGAGGGGTTGGGGTGGGGCTGTGTCT
>NZ_AGFU01000009.1 GCF_000226955.1 Sphingomonas elodea ATCC 31461 | reverse complement strand
GACGGTGGATATCGTCGCGGACGAGGCGGGTCGGGTGGCGAAGGTCGGCATGCTGGTGCGTGCCTGTGCGCTGGGCCAGGCCTCCGCCGCGCTGCTCGGCGAGGCAGTGATCGGCCGGAGCCCGGCGGAGATCGCTGCGGCCCGCGACGCGCTGACCGCCTGGCTGGCCGGCGAACGGGATACGCCTCCCGACTGGCCGGGTATGGACCTGTTCATCCCGGCGCTGCCGCATCGCGGGCGTCACGCCTCGATCCGGCTCGCCTTCGAGGCGGCGGCGGAAGCCGCCGCGCAGGCCGCGGAGGCACGGGTCTGATGGAGCACGCAAGCGATGGTTCGGTACTCGCCGACGCGGTGCCGATGCTCGCCTTCGCCTTGTTCTTCGTGCTGCTGTTCCGGCGGCTGAAGCTCGGTGCGACCCTGGGGTTTCTCGTCGCGGGTGCATTGGTGGGCCCGCACGTGCTGCGGCTGGTCGGCGATGCCGAGGGCAAGATGGGCATTGCCGAGCTCGGCATCGCGCTACTGCTGTTTCTCGTCGGGCTGGAACTGAGCCCGTCGCGACTGTGGCGGATGCGGCGGGACATATTCGGGCTGGGTCTCCTGCAGGTGACCTTGTGCGGCGTGGCAATCGCAGCCGTGGTCTGGCTCGTCACCGGATCGACCCTCGCGGCGGCCCTGGCGCTGGGCCTGCCGATGGGGCTGTCCTCCACCGCGCAGGTGCTGCCGCTGCTGCAATCCGCCGGTCGCCTGCGCACCCCCTTCGGCGAGCGGGCCTTCGCGATCCTGCTGTTCCAGGATCTGTCGATCGTGCCGCTGATCACCATCGTCGCGGCCCTCTCGCGCAATCCGGCCGATCAGGCGGGACCTCCCGGATGGCTGCTCGGGCTCTACACGGTCGGCGCGATCGTCGGGCTGGTGCTCGCCGGGCGCTTCCTGCTGCGGCCGCTGTTCCGCGTCATCGGCAATCTCGACGAGCGCGAGATGTTCGTCTTCGCCGGACTGCTGACGGTGATCGCCAGCGCCGCGGTGATGGAGGCGCTCGGTCTCTCCGCCGCGCTGGGTGCGTTCATCGCCGGCGTGATGCTGGCGGATTCGCCGTTCCGGCACGAGATCGAGGCCGATGTCGAGCCGTTCCGCGCGATCCTGCTCGGGCTGTTCTTCGTGGCGGTCGGCATGACGCTCGACCTCCACGCCATCGCCGAGCGACCGCTGTTCGTCGCGGGCATGGCGCTGGCGCTGATCGCCACCAAGGCGGCGCTGATCATGGGGCTGGGGCTGCTGTTCGGGATGAAGACGCGCGGCGCGTTCGCGCTGGGCGTGCTGCTCAGCCAGGGCGGCGAGTTCGGCTTCGTGCTGTTCGCCCAGGCGCAGAAGGCCCTGCTGATCGAGCCGCAGGCGGCCAGCGTGTTCAGCGCCATCGTCACCGTCTCGATGGCGACCACGCCGTTCCTGATGATGGCCACCCGGCGTCTGCGCGCGGAGCCTCCCAAGGCGGGTGACACCCCCGACGGTCCGCGTCAGGAAGGCGCGAATGCCGTGGTGGTCGGCTATGGCCGCTTCGGGCAAACGGTCACGCAGATGCTGATCGCGCAAGGGATTCCGGTGACGATCATCGATCGAGACGTGGAGATGATCGAGACCGCGGGCAGCTTCGGCATGAAGGTCTATTATGGCGACGGCACCCGCACCGACCTGCTCCGCCAGGCCGGGGCGGGGGAGGCCGAGCTGCTGCTGTTCTGCCAGGACGGCGACGGCATGGACACCGGGATGATGGAGGGCGTCCACGCCGCCTTCCCGAACGCGAGCATCTTCGTGCGCGCCTATGATCGTCGCAGCATCATGAAGCTGAAGGGCGCGCCGATCGCCGGCGTGGTGCGTGAGGTGATGGAAAGCGCGGTGGTGATGGCGCGCCGGGCGATGGATGCGGTGGGTGTCGACGGTGCCGAGATCGACAAGACCGAGGCCGAGTATCGCCGCCGGGATGTCGAGCGGCTCGCGCGGCAGAAGGAGACGGGCGATCTCTATGCCGGGCGCGACGGCATCTTCAGCCATGCGGCGGCCGCCACGGCGGCAGGGCAGGATCGCGGCGATGGCTAAGGCAGGAGCGGGCGAATGAACTGGATTGCGGTGCTGGCGGCGTTGTCGGGCGCGATGGCGGTGGCGGCGGGGGCATTTGGGGCGCACGGTGCGCAAGGGGTTGCCGTCGAATGGCTCAAGACCGGAGGCCAGTATCAGCTGATTCATGCGGTGGCGGCACTGGTGGCGCTGCAGTTCGCTGCGCGCGGGCCGGCGACGCTGTTCGTCGGCGGCGGCTTCGTCTTTGCGGGCACGCTCTACCTGATGGCGTTCGGCCTGCCGCGCTGGCTGGGGGCGGTGACGCCGATCGGCGGCGTTGCGATGATCCTCGGCTGGCTGTGGTTCGCCTGGATCCTGCTACGGGCAGCGCGATGACGGCGCTGCAGGCCGACTGGAATCCGGCGCAGGTCCGTCTCTGGCTGGAGCGCCGCATCAAGGCCGCGCGCTCCGACCAGGACGTCGCCGACCGCTATGGCCGCGACCGCGAGGACGAGTATGACAAGGCCGCCGCCGAGGAATGGGTGTGCGACCAGTTCCGGCGCAGCGATGCCGTGGAAGACCAGGCCCGCTTGGCCGATGCGATCAAGGCATTGGTAGCAAAGGACGATTTCTACCGCCCCGGCGTACGCAGCGAGCAAAGGTTCGAGCGCGAGGTGAAAACCTATTTGCGCAAGCTCGCCAAGATGGTGAAGACCAATACCGGGTTCGGGAAGACGTTGCGCTATCAGTGAGGGTCAAGCTCCTTGCCGTCAGGGCAGGGCAATTGCATTGAAATGATGACATGGCGGCATCTTGCAAAATGTCCGTCATCCCGGCGGAAGCCGGGATCCATTGCCTTGTCCGCTGGGGGAAAGAACCGAGCCATTCGTGCGAATGGATCCCGGCTTCCGCCGGGATGACGGGGGCCTTCCACCCCACTTCGTTGCCCCGCCCTTCAGAAAAGCGGCTCAAGTTCAAATCATTTCCCCGTCCGTCGGCAGCGATCCGAGCAGTAGATAACATTCTCCCAGTCCCGCTCCCATTTCTTCCGCCAGGCGAAGGGGCGCTGGCAGACCGGGCAGGTCTTGGTGGGCAGGTCTCGCTTGGCGACGCCGCGCGGCATGATGCTATTCCGCGCCGACGATCTTGGCGACGCCCGCCGCTACGGTCGGGTGATAGCCCGCCTTCGAGGCCTCGTAGAAGCGTCGCGCGATCGGCTTGCCCCAATCGCCCTGTGCCATCAGATCCTTGTAGATCGGATAGATCAGCAGCCCGCGGCCGACGCTGCCGACCAGCTTGCCGATGCCCGGCACCGCCGGATCATAGCGGTTGGCGATCGCCAGCTCGCCCCAGGCCGAGCGAACATAGGCGTTGTTCGAGGCCGAGAGCCCCAGCGTCTCGTCCAGTTCCTTGAGCCGCGCCCGCGTCTGCTGGCGATCCAGCCCATTGAGGAAGCGCAGCCATTGCTGGGTCGCCCAGCCCTGCGGCTGCACCGCGGAGACCGGCCCGCCGGCGTTCACCGCCGCCAGTTGCGCGTCGACTGCCTTCAGCGTCGCGGACTGCACGTGCACGGCATTGGTCGGCAGCCCCACAGCATAGGCCCAACGGTCTAGCTGGAGGTTGGCCTCCAGCCCGGCGTCGCCCTGCACGAGATTGGCGCGCAGGTCCGCCAGGAAGCCCGCCGTGGTCTGCGGCTGGAAGGCGTGTCGGTCGAAATAGCCGCGCAGATAGACGTCCCAGCGCGCGCGGCCGACCGTCCGCTCGATCGTGCGCAGGAAGGTCGAGCCCTTGAAGTAATCCAGCTGTCCGAAGGTCGCGCCGGGTTCGCCATGCAGCCGCGTGGTCGGCGCCTCCGTGCCGCCGGCATCGGCGATGTCCTTTTGCAGGCCGTCCCATTCGAGATCGGCGTCGGTCGCGGCGCGCTCCTTGCCGTACACCGCCTCCATGATGCGGTTCTCGAAATAGGTCGTGAAGCCCTCGTTCAGCCAGCTGTCCGACCAGGTCGCGTTGGTGACGAGATTGCCCGACCAGCTGTGCGCCAGCTCGTGCGCCACCACGTCGACGTTCGACTTGTCGCCGGTGATGATCGTTGGCGTCAGGAAGGTGAGGGTGGGGTTCTCCATGCCGCCGTACGGGAAGCTCGGCGGCAGGACGAGCATGTCGTAGCGGCCCCAGCGATAGGGACCATAGAGCGCCTGCGCCGCGTCGATCATCTTCTCGACATCGGCCACTTCCTTCGCGGCGGCGGCGAGCATGCTCGGCTCGGTCCAGACGCCGGCACGCGGGCCGACCGGCTGGAAGGCGAGATCGCCGACCGCGAAGGCGATCAGATAGGGTGGCACCGGCTTGTCCATGCGGAAGCGGAACTTGTGCCAGCCCTTGCCCGCCGGCACGCCCCTGGCGCCGTCGATCCGATCTCCGCTCGCCACCGCGACCAGATCGGCGGGGACGGTGAGCGTGGCCGACCAGGTCTGGCGGATGCCGGGGCTGTCCTGCGTCGGGATCCAGCTGCGGTTGTTGATCGGCTGGCCCTGGCTGAACAGATAGGGTTTCTTCTTGCCGGCGGTGAGGGCGGGCGCGAGCCATTGCAGCGCCGAGGCCACCGGTGCGGTGGCATAATGGATCACGATCTTGCGCGCGCCGTTCAGCTGTATGGTCAGCGGGGCGCCTAGATCGGGCTTGGCGGCACCGACGGTGAAGGGCAGCGGCTTGCCCGCGGCGTCGGTTACCCGGGCGATTGCCAGCCCGTCCTCATCGAGCGCGATTTCCTTCGCGCCCGGCGCGGCGAGGACATCCAGCGTCGCAGTGCCGGAAAGCGTCCTGCTCGCGAAGTCCGCGCGCAGGTCGAGCGCGACATGGGTGACGCGGGCGACCTCCGGCCGCGCATAGGTCCACGCGTCCTTCGCCTCGGGCGTGGTTAGGATCGGCGCGGGCGCGGTCTGCTGGGCGAGGGCGGGGGAGGCGAGCATGGTCGAAGCGGCAAGGGCCAGGGCTAGGATGCGCATGGCAAGGAGCTAGGCCCTGGCGTTGCACGGGGCAAGAGACTTGCCCTGGATCAAGCAGTTGTCGGCGCACACCGGGGAGCTTCGCGGCCGGCCGGATCGTTCGTGACGGTCTGGCGAAAGGAATGTGCATGGCGTTGTTGGTAGCGGATCGGCCGACGGTGGCGGCGAAGGGCGATCCGCAGGAATCGGCGCTGCGCGCGCTGATCCGGTTCCTGAAGCAGCGCGACTATCGATTCATCACGCCGACGCCCGCGACCCAAGCGCGCGTTCTGGCGCGGGGCGATCGACAGCAGGCAGGGGATCTGCGCGACGTGTTCGGGTGGAGCCTGCCGTTCGACGCGGGCCTGCTCGATCCGTTCCTGCTCGACGCGCTGGGCGCCGCCGAACTGATCGAGCGTGCCGGCACGCTGCTGCGGAGCATGGTGCGGGTGTCGACGCTCGGCCCGGACCTGCTGGTCCATTCCGCCTATCCGACCGACGATCAGGACGCGGTGTTCTTCGGGCCGGACAGCTATCGCTTCGCCCGCTTCATCGCCGAGGAACTGCGCCGTTGCCCCGTACGGGAAGGCGCGACGCTGGTGGACATCGGCACGGGCGCGGGCGCGGGGGCGATCGCCGCAGCACATTGCTGCCCCGAAATCGAGATCGTGATGACCGACATCAACCCGGCGGCGCTGCGGCTGGCGCGGGTCAACGCGCACATGGCCGGTGTGGCGGCGCGGTTCGTGGAAGGGGGCGATCTCATCGGCGTCCCCGGCGCGCTGGATCTGGTGCTGGCGAACCCGCCCTATATCATCGACCCCGCCGGTCGGGCCTATCGCGACGGTGGCGCGCTCCACGGGGCGGGCGTTGCGCTGGCAATGGCCAGCGAAGCGGTGCCGCGGCTCGCTCAAGGCGGGCGGTTCCTGCTCTACACCGGTAGCGCGGTCGTGCGCGGGAGAGACGCGCTGATTGCGCTGGTGACCGCGGTCATCGAGCGGGGGCGCGCCTGATTAAGCCCCTCCTCCTTGGAGGAGGGGTTTGGGGGGTGGAGGGATTCCAGAACAAAGGTTGGTCTCGGTGAGACGCTGCCCCACCCCAACCCCTCCCCTGAAGGGGAGGGGCTTAAGATCGCTTCAGCGCACCCCGTCCAGGAACGCCGCGACCGTCTCCAGGTCCACCGTCTTGTCGAGATAGGTCTGGCCGATCCCGCGCGCGAGCAGGAAGGGCAGGGTGCTGCCCTCCATCTTCTTGTCGTGCAGCATATGGCCGACCAGCGTCTTGCCGTCCGCGGTCACGCCCGCTGCGGCCAGCCCGTCCGGCAGCCCGACGCTGCGGAGATGCGCCGCCACCCGCTCGGCATCCGCCGCCGGGCACAGCCCCTGCTGTGCCGAGAAGGCGAAGGCCAGCGCCATGCCCGCAGCGACCGCCTCGCCATGGAGCAGCGTGTCCGAGAAGCCCGTCTCCGCCTCCAGCGCATGGCCGAACGTGTGGCCCAGGTTGAGCAGGGCGCGGGTGCCGGTGGTCTCGCGTTCGTCGGCGGCGACGATGCGCGCCTTGGCCGCGACCGAATGACCGATCGCCGTGGCGCGCGCCGCGGGGTCGCCCGCGAACAGCGCGTCCGCATTTTCCTCGCACCAGGCGAAGAAGGCCGCATCGTCGATCAGGCCGTATTTCGCCACTTCGGCATAGCCCGCGCGCAGCTCGCGCTGGGGCAGCGTGTCCAGCACCTGCGGATCGATCAGCACCAGCGACGGCTGGTGGAAGGCGCCGATCAGGTTCTTGCCCGCGCGCGAATTGATTGCGGTCTTGCCGCCCACCGAGCTGTCTACCTGCGCCAGCAGCGTCGTCGGGATCTGGACGAAGTTGCAGCCGCGCTTGAGGATGCTGGTCGCGAAGCCGACCAGATCGCCGATTACGCCGCCGCCGAGCGCGATCACGTGATCGCTGCGGACCACGCCTTGCGCCAGCAGCCAGTCGGTCAGCGCCTCCAACTGTGCCCAGCTCTTGGTGCTTTCGCCCGCGGGCAGCACCAGAACCGGTGCGGCAACCCCGGCGGCGGCAAGGCTGGCGACCAGCGTCTCGCAATGTGCGGCGAGGTTGGTGTCGGTCACGATCGGCATCGGCCGACCGCGCGACAGGGGGGCGAGCACCTCGCCCGCGCTGGCCAGCAAGCCGGGTTCGATGCGCACGTCATAACTGCGTGCGCCGAGGGCGACGGGGATGGTGGTCACTTGGATAGGGCCTTCAGGATCGCTTCGACGGTGGTTTCGTGGGGAGCCGCTACGCTGGGCACGCGGATTTCCGCAAGCGCGTAATAGGGGTTGCGGACCCGCGCCAGTTCGGTGAGCGTCGCCAGCGGATCCTTGCCGCGCAGCAGCGGCCGCGTGTCCCGCCGCCGCACGCGATCGGCCAGCACCGTGGGCTCCGCATCCAGCCAGATCGAGATCGCCTGGCCGAGGATCAGCGCCCGCGTCTCGTCGTTGATGAACGCGCCGCCGCCGGTGGCGATCACCTTGGGGGTCCCGTCCACCAGCCGGGCGATCACCCGCCGTTCGCCGTCGCGGAAATGCGGTTCGCCGAACTTGGCGAAGATGTCGGAGACCGACATGCCCGCCGCCGATTCGATTTCCGCATCGGCATCTACGAAGGGAAGCCGCAGGCGCTGGGCAAGGCGGCGCCCTACCGTGGTTTTCCCGGCCCCCATCAGGCCGACCAGGACGATCGGCTTGCCGGTCCAGCTGTTCAGTTGCGCATGCGTTTGTAACATCGTGCGAAGGGCTATACAGCGATGGACCGTCTCGGGCAAAAGGCCCGTACCGCTCAAGGATTGGACTGTTTTTCATGTCGCGTTTGCTTGTCGTGTTGCTCGTCATTCTGGTGGTTCTGGTGGGCGGCATGTTCGCCCTGGCCGGCCGCAACACCGTGAAGGAGCCGGTGCGCATGGAGAAGGCGGTCGCGCTTGAAAACCTCGCCAACTAGGGTTTCCCGGATCGCGCTCGGCGCGGCGCTGCTCGCCGCGATCGGCGTGCCGGCGTTCAGCCAGCAGCAGAAAGCCCCCGAATCGCTGCTGCCGCCCGGCTTTGACCAGCCGACGCCGCGACCGCAGCCTTCGGTGCGTCCCAGCCCTGCGCCGAGCGTCGCACCGGCAGCAATGCCATCACCGGGCGGTGACGTGGCGCCCGCCGGTGGCGACATGGGGCCCGATGCGTTCGACGTCGAGGAAAGCAATGCCAGCGTCGCCGCCGCGCCGGCGATCGATCTTTCGCAGTACGATCTTCCCAAGGGTATGCGCCGGCCGCTGAACCGCATCGGCATCCTGGCGGCGGGCAACGCGCCGTTCCCGGCCGATGCGTTCGGCGACGTGGCCGGCGCGACGCAGGTGACGCTGATGCGCCGCCTCGATGCCCCCATCGCATCACGCTGGGTTTCGATCGCGCTGCGCCGCGCGCTGATGTCGCCGATTGACACGCCGCGGGGGATCGGCGGTGCCGATTATGCCGCCGAGCGCGCCTGGCTGCTGCTCCGCATGGGCGAGGCGGGGGCCGCGCGCGGCCTGGTCAGCTATGTCGACATCGACGACTATACCAACGCGCTGGACCGCGTGGCGATGCAGGTCGCGCTGGCGACCGGCGACCCCGCTTCGGTGTGCCCGATCGTCGACGATGCCGCCGCAGCCATTCCCGATCGCGGCTGGGCGCTGGCCCAGGCGATCTGCGCAGGCCTGGCCGGCAAGCCCAGCGAGGCCGACCAGCGCCTCGATGCCGCTGCCAAGGGCAAACCGCGCAACGATCTCGACACGCTGCTCGCCACCAAAGTGGTGGGGATGGGCGCCGATTCGCGCCGTGCGGTGACGATCGACTGGGTCGGCGTGCCGTCCCTCTCTGCCTGGCGCTTCGGCATGGCGACCGCGGCGGGCGTGGACATTCCCGACAATCTGTTCGCCACGGTGGGCCCGGAGTTTCGCTATTGGCAGGCACTGTCGCCCTCGGTTGCGCCGGTGAACCGCGCCGGCGCTGCCGAGCTGGCGGCGGCGGCGGGCGTGCTCTCCAACGCCGCGCTGGTCGATCTCTATGCCGAGCTCGATCAGGCGAGCGACGTGCCCGATCCGCTCCAGAAGACCGTCCGCGACCTGCGCAATGCCTATACCGGGTCGGCCAGCGAGCGGGTGCAGGCGATGAAGAGCCTGTGGGATGCGGTGGAGACGCCGCGCCTGCGCTATGCCCGCCTCGTGCTGACCGCCAAGGCGGCCGCCTGGATCCCCGCCGGCAAGGATGCGGCGGAGCCCGATCGGCTGATCGCGTCGATGCTGTCCGCCGGCTATGACTCGGCGGCGCTGCAATGGCGGGGTGTGGTGGCGCCGGGCAGCGAGGGCTGGGCGCTGCTGGCGCTTGCCGAGCCCGCGGGCGCGATCGGCTATGGCGATTTCCAGCGTTATGCGGGGTCGGCGAGCCCCCGCAAGGCGGCGATGCTGCTGGCCGGGCTGGCGGGGCTCGGTCGCCTGTCGCCTGCCGACGCGCAGCGCGGCGCGGAGGCGACCAAGGTCGGCATCGACGGCGTCAACGCCTGGACCCAGGCGATCGACCGCGCAGGCGCGCGCAACCAGCCCGGCATGGTCGCGCTGCTCGCCGGTGTCGGCATGCAGTCGCCGCGCTGGGATCAGGTGACGCCCGAGGCGCTCTACCACATCGTCGCCGCGATGCGGGCGGCGGGGATGGCCAATTATGCCCGGATGATCGCCGTGGAAGCGGTCACGCGCGCGGCGTGAGCGCCGATCGCGACCTGATCGAGCGCTTCCTGGAGATGCTGCGCGCCGAGGCAGGCGCGGCGGCGAACACCATCGCGGCCTATGGCACCGATCTGCGACTTGCTTCCGAGGCACTGGGCGGTGGCCTGGTCCATGCAGGGCGCGAGGAGATCGAGCGGCTGGCGAGCGGATGGGGCGAGCTGGCCCGCGCCACGGTGGCCCGGAAGTCGGCAGCGCTCCGCCGCTTCTTCGCGTTCCTCGCGGAGGAGGGGCACCGCGCGGACGATCCCGGCAATGCCCTGCCGCGCCCGGGGGCTGCGCGGCGCCTGCCCAAGATCCTCAGCACGCACGACGTCGACGCGATGTTTGCCGCCATCGCCGAGCGCCAGGCGCGGGTGCCGCCCGATCCGCTCGACCTGCGGCTCGCCGCGCTGATCGAGCTGCTCTACGGATCGGGCCTGCGCGCGACCGAGCTGGTGTCGCTGCCGCGCAACGCGATCCATCCCGATCGCCCGTTTCTGATCCTGAAGGGCAAGGGCGGGCGCGAGCGGCTGGTGCCGATCTCCGATCGTGCGCGGGCCGCGGTGGGGCTATGGCGGCGCGAGGTTCCGCCGGACAGCCCGTGGCTGTTCCCGTCGGGCAAGAAGCACCTGACCCGCGTCCGGCTCTACCAGATCGTCCGCGCGTTGGCGGGGATCGCCGGCATCCCGCCCGACCGGGTGAGCCCCCACGTCCTGCGCCACGCCTTCGCGACCCACCTGCTCGAGGGCGGCGCAGACCTGCGCGCGCTGCAGGCGATGCTGGGCCACGCCGATATCGCGACGACCGAAATCTACACCCATGTCGACAGCCGCCGCCTGGTCGAACTCGTCAACGAGCGGCACCCGCTCGGCGAGGCGCTCGTTGACGCGAAGCGCGGCGCCCGGTAGCGCGGCGCCCATGACGACATTCCTCGACTTCGAGAAGCCGATCGCCGAGCTCCAGGGCAAGATCGACGAGCTGCGCAGCGCCGCCCAGGGCGGCGAGGTGGACATCGCCGCAGAGATCGCCCCGCTCCAGGCCAAGTCGGACAAGCTGCTGCTCGACACCTATGCCAAGCTGACGCCGTGGCAGAAGACGCAGGTCGCCCGCCATCCGGAGCGCCCGCACTTCAAGCATTACGTCGCCGGGCTGATCGAAGACTTCATGCCGCTGGGCGGCGACCGCGCCTTTGCCGACGACGCCGCGATCATCGGCGGCCTCGGCCGGTTCCGCGGGCGCCGCGTGATGGTGATCGGGCACGAGAAGGGCGACGATACCGCCAGCCGGCTCAAGCACAATTTCGGCATGGGCAAGCCGGAGGGCTATCGCAAGGCGATCCGCCTGATGAAGCTCGCCGACCGGTTCGGCATTCCGGTGATCACGCTGGTCGACACCTCGGGTGCGTTCCCGGGCGTGCAGGCCGAGGAGCGTGGCCAGGCCGAAGCGATCGCACGCTCGACCGAGGCGTGCCTGTCGCTGGGCGTGCCGCTGGTCGCCTCGATCCTCGGCGAAGGCGGCTCGGGCGGCGCGGTGGCGCTGGCGGCGGGCAACCAGGTGCTGATGATGGAGCACGCGGTCTATTCGGTGATCTCGCCGGAGGGCTGCGCCTCGATCCTGTGGCGCACCGCGGACAAGGCCGCCGACGCGGCCGAGGCGATGAAGGTCACCGCGCAGCACCTGAAGGAGTTGAAGGTGATCGACGGCATCGTGCCGGAGCCGCTGGGCGGGGCGCACCGCGCGCCCGGTCAGGCGGTGCAGGCGCTGGGCGATGCGATCGAGAAGGCGCTGGCAGGCCTGTCCGGCATGTCGCCGGAATCGTTGCGCCAGGCGCGACGCGCCAAGTTCCTGGCAATGGGCCGGATCTGATCCACGAAAAAGGGGCCGTCACGCTGGGTGGCTGCCCCTTTTTTCTCGACGTTTGAAGCGTGCGATCAGGACGCCTTCATGTTCGAGCTGACATTGCCGAACGTGGTGTTGAGCTGGTTGCCCAGCCCCTGCATCGCTGCAATCGCCGCCACGGCGATGAGCGCCGCGATCAGCCCATATTCGATGGCGGTCGCACCACGGCGATCGCGGATCAGCGCGACGAGCTTCTTCATGCAGCGCTCCTTTCCAAGCGGACATGGGACGGCGCTGCCCGGCAGCGCCGCCGTCTCTGAAACCGGGGAAGAAGGGAGGCTTACGAAGCCTTCATGTTCGAGCTGACATTGCCGAACGTCTTGTTGAGCTGGTTGCCCAGGCCCTGCATGGCGGCGATCGCGGCAACCGCGATCAGGGCTGCGATCAGGCCATATTCGATCGCCGTCGCACCCTTGGAATTCTTGAAGAAATTGCGAATCTTCTGCATACCCGACTCCATCGTCCCAGAAACTTCAAACACCGGCCTCGGCGGGGGTCCCGATGAGGCTCGTTGACCCTAGGCGATAGGGGTTAAGAACCGGCTAAATCCGCTGCTTAGCGAGAGATTTAGCTTGGCTTCAGCCCGCCTGCTGGACCTTTTGCGACATGTTGCCCCAGAGCTGGCCGGTCGCGTTGCCCAGGCTGGTGAGCCCGGCGATCATCGCCAGCACGATCAGCGCCACGATCAGCCCATATTCGACGGCCGTCGCGCCGCGTTCCGCAAAGACGAGCATGCGCAAGGTGTGGATCAGGGCTCGCATAGATCCTCCAATTCGTTCAGGGAGCGCGGGGACTTTGGCAGGATTAGATTGCAAAGTGATTAGCGAGACACGGCCGATGCTGTTGGTGGTCGCCGCTGCGATGATCGCGGACGGCCGCGTGCTGGTGCAGCAGCGCCCCCAGGGCAGCGCGCTGGCGGGTTTGTGGGAGTTTCCCGGCGGCAAGATCGAGCCGGGCGAGCGCCCCGAGCCGGCACTCGCCCGCGAACTGGACGAGGAACTGGGTATCGCGGTGGATCCCGCCGCGCTGGTGCCGCTGACCTTCGCGAGCGAGCCACTGGCGGATCGGCAGTTGGTGCTGCTGCTGTACCGGATCGATGCCTGGCAGGGCACGCCCGAGCCGCGCCAGGCCAGTGCGCTGCGCTGGGCGGACATGGCGACGCTGCGCAGCCTGCCGATGCCGCCGGCCGACATGCCGTTTCTCGCCGTGCTGGAGCCGTTGCTCGATTAGGTTGCGACCGATGCGAAATAGCGGTTGCCGCCGTCATCGACCATGCCCTCCACCGGTGTGAACCGCGCGTCGATGAGCGCCGCGCGATAGGCTGCCTCGCCAAGCGAACGGGAGGTTCGGCCGGTCAGGCTGTCTGTCCAGGCGCAGGCTTCGCGCGGGGCCGTGAACAGGAACCGTGCACCGGGGTGCAGGGCATCGCGGACCCGCCGGATCAGCGCGATCTGCTCCGATTCCTCGATCAGGAAGATCAGCCCGATGGCGATCGCGGCATCGAAACGGCGATCGAAGAACCGGCTCGACTGCACGGCCTCGCACGCCGCATGGGCGCCCGGCAGGTTGCGACGGAAGGCTGCCAGCAGGGTTGGCGAGGCATCCACGCCGAACACGTTGAATCCGTGCTCTGCCAGCGCGGTCGCGATCGGCCAGCCGGTGCCGCAGCCGATATCGATGACGGCCGTACCCCGCGGAAGGTCCCGCGCCCAGCGCTGCACGATGTCGACGCCGATCGAGGAGCGCAGTGCCTCGAAATCCGCGGCCACGGCGTCCCAGCCTGCAGAAGGGTCGTCCGTCATGGCGGCCTGCGCCCGCGGGCCTGCCGCTATTGCTTCGGCTTCAGCGCATCGAGCAGCGAGGCGGTGGCGCTGCCGGGCCGTGCGGGTTTGGGCTGCGACGGATCGGGCGCCCAGCCGGTCAGGTACACGATCGAATAGCGCTCGGGGGTGCGGCCGTCCGGGTCGGCGCGCTCGGCAAAGGCCGCGGCAGTGCCCAGCAGCGTCTCGCGGCGCATCGGCGGGGTGTTTGGCAGCAGGTTGGTCGCCGCCATGCCACGCAGGTCGCGGATCAGCCCGCCCAAGCCGCCATAGCGGACGGTCAGCGTCTCGACATCGGCGACGGGCAACGCGAACCCTGCGCGCGACAGCAGGTCGCCGCCTGCACGCACGTCGATCTGCGGATGGAAGCGGGCGACCGGCCGGTCCGCCTCGGCGGCGAGCAGGCAGGCACGCAGGGTGGACAGGCTGCCTGCCCCCAGGAACGCACCGAGGAACAACCCATCGGGCTTGAGCGCGCGGCGGGCGAGGGCAAGGGCACCGGGTACGTCGTTGACGGTGTCGAGCACCCCGGCGGAGATCACCAGGTCGAAGCTCGCCTCCGGAAAGGGGTGCAGGTCCTCGTCTGCGTGGATCGCACCGGTTTTCGCGGCGAAGGCTTCGCCGGCCTCCAGCCGGGTGATCGTGGCACCCGGCCATCCGAAGCCGCCGTCCGCGCTGCCGAGATCGAGCACGGTGCGGAACTCGCGCTTCACGCCTTCCAGCCGCTCGATCAGCCCGTCGAGCATATGGTCGCGCAGAAAGCCCTCATAGCTGCGGGCGGCGCGGTCGCGGCGCTTGCGGCGGAGCGCGCGGTCGAAGATTTCGGAGTCGGACACGCGGGCGCTTGTGCAGCGGGGCGCGACTTGGAACAAGATGCGGCGTGGATCCGCGCGCGCCCTTTCTCCGGCTGCTCGACCTGGCATTGCCGCCGCGGTGCCCGGGCTGCGGCGACATCGTCGAGGCCGACCACCGCTTCTGCGCCATTTGCTGGGACAGTCTGCATTTTGTGGGGCCGCCCTGGTGCGCGGGATGTCATCTGCCGTTCGAGTATGATCGCGGCGAGGGAGCGCGCTGCGGCAGCTGCATCGCCGATCCGCCGCCGCACGACGGGGTACGGGCCGCGGTGGCTTACGGCGACGTTGCGCGGCGGCTGGCGCTCAAGCTGAAATATGGCGGGCGGCTGGCGGCGGCCGAGACCATGGCGCGGGCGATGGTGCGGCTGGTGCCGGAGGAGGGGGATCTGCTGGTACCGGTGCCGCTCCACCGCTGGCGGCTGTGGTCGCGAGGATTCAACCAGGCGCTGCTGATCGCACGTGGCGTGTCGCGGGGCACGGGGATGCCGGTGGAGGTGGATCTGCTGCGCCGGGTGAAAGGGACGCCGAAACTGCAGGGGCTCGGCAGGCGGTCGCGCGCCAAGGCGGTGGCAGGGGCCTTCGCGCTTGCGCCGGGTGCCGAGGCTCGGCTGGAGGGGCGCGTCGTGGTGCTGGTCGATGATGTCCATACCAGCGGGGCCACGGGGGATGCCTGCGCCCGGCTGCTCAAGCGCGGCGGGGCGGCGAAGGTGATCCTTCTGTGCTGGGCGCGCGTGCTCGCGGACGAGACGCTGGATTGACAAGCGAGACCCCCGCGCACACCTCTGGGGGCATTATGGCAAAGGTCGAAATCTACACCAAGGCGTTCTGCCCCTATTGCACGCGCGCCAAGAACCTCCTCTCCGCCAAGGGCGCGACGTTCGAGGAATATGACATCACGATGGGCGGGCCGAAGCGCGCCGAGATGCTGGAGCGTGCCCCCGGCCGCACCACGGTTCCGCAGATCTTCATCGACGGGAAGCATATCGGCGGGTCGGACGATCTCGCCGCGCTCGACCGTCAGGGCGGACTGGACCCGCTGCTCGCCGCATGACCCGCGCCGCGCTGCTCCAGATGACGAGCGGGATCGATCCCGCCGCCAACGCCGCGGCTCTGGTCGAGGGCGTGGCGCAGGCCAAGGCGGGCGGTGCGGCGATGCTGTTCACGCCGGAAATGTCCGGTCTGCTCGACGGGAAGCGCGAGCGTGCGCAGCAACATTATCGGCGCGAGGCGGAAGATCCGGTCTTGGCGGCCGTGCGCGAGGCTGCGGCCAGGCATGGTATCTGGGTGCATCTGGGCAGCCTCGCGGTGCTGCGTGCGGACGGCAAGCTCGCCAACCGCGCCTTCGTGATCGACGATACCGGCGCGATCCGCGCCCGCTACGACAAGATGCACCTGTTCGACGTGGACCTTCCCACCGGCGAGAGCTGGCGCGAATCGAACAGCTATACGGCGGGGGAGGGGCCGGTGGTGGTCGACACCCCGCTCGGCAAGCTCGGCCTCGCCATCTGCTATGACCTGCGCTTCCCGGACCTGTTCCGCACGCTGAGCAATGCCGGCGCCACGATGCTTGCAGTCCCTGCCGCCTTCACCCGCCCGACGGGCGCGGCGCACTGGCACGTGCTGCTGCGTGCCCGCGCGATCGAGGCTGCCGCCTTCGTGATCGCAGCGGCGCAGACGGGCGAACACGAAGACGGCCGCGCCACCTATGGCCACAGCCTCGCCATCGATCCCTGGGGGACGACACTGCTCGACATGGGTGAGGCTGCGGGGCTTGGCTTTGCCGAGATCGATCCGTCGCGGATCGACGATGTCCGCACCCGCGTGCCCGTGCTCCGCCACCGCCGCACCATTCCGGAGGCGACGCTGGCGTGATCGTCTTCGACCTGAAGTGCAGCGGTGAGCATGTGTTCGAGGTGTGGTTCAAGTCGAGCAGCGCCTATGAGGAGCAGCGCGCGCAGGGGCTGATCGCCTGTCCTTATTGCGGCGACAGCACGGTCACCAAGGCGGTGATGGCGCCGGCCGTCGCACCCAAGGGCAACCAGCTGGCCGAGAAGAAGGCGCCCGCCAAGCCCGAGGCGTTCAAGGCCGCGCTTGCTGCTATCGCCCAGATCCAGGCAAAGCAGCTTGAGACGTCGCAGTGGGTGGGCAGGGCCTTTGCCGAGAAAGCCCGATCGATGCATTCGGGTGAGACACCGGAGGCGCCCATCCACGGCCAGGCGACGCTGGAGGAGGCCAAGGCGCTGGTTGAGGAGGGGGTGCCCGTCGCCCCGCTGCTGGTGCCGGTAATCCCGCCCGAGGCGCGCAATTGATTTGCCCGGCATTGGTCGGTACGAGCGCAAATGTGGCCCGGTAGCTCAGCAGGATAGAGCAAGCGATTCCTAATCGAGAGGTCGGAGGTTCGAATCCTCTCCGGGTCACCATCTCCACACGTTTCGCGTTCGCCGCGCCCCCCCCGACAAAGAAGAGGAGTCGCGCGCCCTGGTGCACGACTCCCCAGTGTTGCCCTCCGCCGATGGGTGAGGCCGGTGGAAGCGGAGGGCGAAGCGATCAGAAGCGAGTGCCGACGCCGAAGCCGAACACCAGCGGGTTGATGGTGACGCTGGTCTGGTTGATCACGCCGCCGGTGTTGAGCCGGGCGGTGGTTCCCATGTCGATGTATTTGACGTCGAGGTTCAGGAAGAACTTCTTGTTCAGATCGATATCCACGCCTGCCTGCAGCGCATAGCCGACGCTGTCCTTCAGCGAGAGGCTGGTCTGGCCCAGCGCCTTGTTGAGCGAGTCGCTGGTCTTGGCCGAATAGAAGGTGGTGTAGTTGATGCCCGCGCCGACATAGGGGCGCACCGCCGCCTTGGGCATGAAGTGATATTGCAGCGTCAGCGTCGGTGGCAGCACCCAGGTGTGGCCGACCTTGCCGAGCGCCGAGATCGCTTCGCGGCCCTGGATGTCGTGGCGGGTGCTGGAGACGATCAGCTCGGCGCCGATATGGTCGGTGGCCATGTAGGTAAAATCGACTTCGGGCATCACCGCATCGCCGAGACCGACCTTGCCGGTGGGAATGCCGGGTGTGATGCCGGTCGACGATTCGTTCGGGGCTACGACGATGCCGCGCAGGCGGACCAGCCAGTCGCCGGCCGCGATGCCCGCCTTGTCCTGTGCCTGGGCGCTCGCGGTGGAGGCCAGCAGGCCGGCAGCGGCCAGACCGACAAAAAGCGAAGTACGCATGGTTCATTTCTCCTCGTGTTCGACGAGGCACCGGGTACCGCCAAGCAAGATGCGCGGTTTTGATCCGCCGCAACGTTGCGGCTAGGTAATGTTCCGAGGGCATGGGACGGGCAGTCTGCGGACCTATACGTAACGACAGCCCGGCGTCCGGCGCGGCATCCAGCGCGCGGAGGCGGATATGTACATGGATCGAAATCAGCCGGACCTGGGCGCTGCCGAATGGAGCCTGCCGAGCCGCTGTGCGGCCTGCGGCGTGCGCATGGGCTCGCTGTGCGGCGGCATCTCCGCGGCGGCGCTGGAAGCGCTCAATCGCATCGGACGCAAGCGGGTGCTGCGCCGGGGTGAAGCGCTGATCTGGCAGGGCGACGTGGCGGAGCAGGTCGGCATCCTGCATCACGGGCTGGTCAAGCTCTCCGCCTCGCTCGAGGACGGCCGCGAGCAGATGCTGGGCCTCGCCTTCCCGGCCGATTTCGTCGGCGCGATCGGCGAGCGCCCGTCGAGCCACTGCGTCACCGCGCTCACCGAAACCGAGCTGTGCGTGTTCTCCCGCAGCGCGCTGCCCGCCCTGGTCGAGGCGCATCCCGAGATCGGCCAGGCGCTGCTCTCCCGCGCCTATGACGAACTGGACCAGCTGCGGCGCTGGATGCTGCTGCTCGGGCGCAAATCGGCCGAGGAGCGGGTCGCCAGCCTGCTCCTGCAGTTCGCCGCGCGCGGGACCTGTTCCTCCGGCGCGCCGGTGCCGCTGCCGCTCACCCGCCAGCAGATGGCGGAATTGCTGGGCCTCACCATCGAGACGGTCAGCCGCAAGCTGACGGCGATGAAGCGCGACGGCGTGATCGCGCTGCCCGATCTGCGCAGCTTCGTCATTCTGGATCGCGATGCGCTCGCGACAATCGCGGCCGAGACTCCGTAACTAACCGCATGTCGTATGGGAGCGGTGCTGCCTAGTCTGGCTTCATCCTGGAAGATCAGGACATGAAATGGAGGCGACCATGAAGAATGTTCTCGTTCTGATGCATGACGATGCCGGGCAGGAAGCACGTTTTCAGGCGGCACTGGATTTGACACGCGGGCTGGAAGGGCATCTGCGCTGCGTCGATATTGCGATGGTGCCGGCCTATGTCGGCGATTATGTCGAATTCGGCGGCGGTGCCGCGCTGATGGCGGACGAGCAGACCCGAGAGGCGGCAAACCGCGTGCGGATGGAGGCGCGGCTCAAGGGCGAGGACGTGCCCTATGACTGGGTCGACACGACCGGCTTCGCCCGCGAATGCCTGCGCGGGGCGACTGCGCTCGCCGACATCGTGGTGCTCAACCGCGAGCTCGACAAGATCGACTATCCCGACATGCGCGACCTGATCTGCGACACCATCCTCAAGACGGGCAAGCCGATCGTCGCGGTGCCCGGACATGCGCTCGCCTTCGATCTCTATGGTCATGCGGTGGTGGCATGGGATGGCTCGCGCACCGCCGAGGCAGCGCTGCAGGCGGCGGTGCCGCTGCTCAAACATGCCGGCACCGTATCGATCCTTGTCGTCGACGAGGGCACGTTGCGGCTGACCGCCGCCGATGCGGCCGCCTATCTCTCGCGCTACGGCATTCGGCCGGAGATTCGGGTGGTGCCGAAGACGGATACCGTCAGCGGCGCGATCCTGAATACGGTCAAGGCGCTCGACGCGGCCTATCTGGTGATGGGCGGCTTCGGCCACAGCCGTTTCCTGGAGGCGGCCTTTGGCGGCGTCACCCGGCGAATGCTGGCGGAAAGCCCGGTGCCGCTGGTGCTGGCCCATTGACCACCGACTCGCGCGCCGGAGGCCGCACGCGGGCATGAAAAAGGGGCAGGCATCGCAAGGATGCCTGCCCCTTTTTGTTCGTGCCGCCCGAATAGAGCGGCGCGCCCCTCGCTTACTTGACGTGCTTGGCGAGGTGCTTGTTCATTTCGAACATGGTGGCCTTGTCGCCGCCGAAGATCGGCTTCAGCGTGTCGTCGGCCAGGATCTCGCGCTTGTTCGCGGGATTCTGCAGGTTGTTCTTCTTGATGTATTCCCAAACCTTGCTGACGATCTCGCTGCGCGGCAGATCGGCGGTACCAACGATCTTCGCCAGTTCGGGCGAAGGGGTAACCGGCTTGGCAATGCCGCCGCGTGCTTTGGTCTCGGCCATCGTGTCTAACTCCTGTTCGTGCCCCTTAGTGGGGCTATTCCTTCGTCAGCGCCTCGGGATTGAGAGGCTTCCTCCCCCTTGTCGCAACCAACGATGTACTGCGGTTCGTGCGGTGATGCACGCCCCTGTACGCCTTTGATCGTGGGAAAGGGCGTCTGTCCAGCACAGACCGCACCGGAGCGCGCCGAACCGTCACTTTGCGGCGCTGCGGTGGTGCAACCACGCAACAGTTTGCGGGAAAATTGTTCGAATCTTGCCGTTTCAGGCCAGCGCGCGCGCCTGGACCAGCCCTTCGAAGGTGCCGCGGACCTCGGCCGATGCCGCCGCGGTCAGTCGCTGCACGTCGGCAAGGAAGGCAGCCGCATCCGCGCCGGGTGCGCGGTGCGCCATTTCCCAATGGCCGAATTCGCGCCGGTCGACGGTGCGCCGCGAGAGCATGACGATCGCGCGGTGGCGGGCATCCTGCCGGATTCGCGCATAGGCGGCCTCGACGGCATCTTCGGGTCCCTCCAGTGCCTGGAGAAAGCGGCCCGCATCGGCATAAAGCAGCCCCGTGATCCGATCGCGCGCATTGTTGCGGCGGGATATCGTCAGGATATCCTGGGTCGGGCAGGGGGCGGCCGGGTTGGCGGAACTGATATAGACGAGCTGCAGCATGGAAATTGTCTCCTGCGAGCATGCATTTTCGGCCAACGATGGTTAACAAGCGATCAACGCCACCGAAGCTCCGTTGTTTTACAGGTACTTCCTCGGCGCTGGACAAGTTCGTATAATTGCGGCACTGTCTGCGAGTGATCGACGCCCTGCGCCTTACCCTGCGACTTATCCGCCCTTAGGGGCCGATTTCGCACGCGCGCGTCTCCCCTAAGGGTAAACTGGACCTTCCCTATCGCATCACGGCTGCGCTAGGCGCGGCCCGACCTTGAAGAGAGACACGGCACATGTTGCGCGACCCCAGCGTCAAATATCGTCCCTTCCCGCAGGTGGATCTGCCCGATCGGCAGTGGCCCAGCCGCACCATCACCAAGGCGCCGCGCTGGCTTTCCACCGACATGCGCGACGGCAATCAGGCGCTGATCGATCCGATGGACGGCGAGAAGAAGACGCGCTTCTTCGAACTGCTGGTGAAGGTAGGCCTCAAGGAGATCGAGGTCGGCTTCCCGAGCGCGGGCGCCACCGAGTTCGACTTCATCTCGGGGCTGGTCCGCGAAGGCAAGGTGCCCGACGACGTGATCGTCCAGGTGCTCACCCAGTCACGCCGCGACCTGATCGAGACCAGCTTCCAGTCGCTGAAGGGTGCGAAGCAGGCGATCGTCCATCTCTACAACGCCGTGTCGCCCGCCTGGCGCCGCATCGTGTTCAACATGAGCCGCGACGAAGTGCGCCAGATCGCCATCGAAGGCGCCAAGGTGCTGCGCGACGAGGCGGGGAAGCAGCCCGATACCGAGTGGCATTTCGAATATAGCCCGGAAACCTTCTCCACCGCCGAGCTCGATTTCTCGGTCGAGGTCTGCGAGGCGGTGATGGACATCCTGCGCCCCACGCCGGAGCGCCCGCTGATCCTCAATCTGCCGGCGACGGTGGAGGCGGCGACGCCCAACGTCTATGCCGACCAGATCGAATGGTTCTGCCGCAACATCCGGAATCGCGAGAGCGTCGTCATCAGCCTGCACACGCACAACGACCGCGGCACCGGCGTCGCCGCCTCGGAGCTGGGCCTGTTGGCCGGTGCGGACCGCGTCGAGGGCTGCCTGTTCGGCAATGGCGAGCGCACCGGCAATGTCGATCTGGTGACGCTGGCGCTCAACATGTACACGCAAGGCCTGAACCCCGGCCTCGACTTCTCGGACATCGACGAGGTGATCCAGACGGTCGAATATTGCAACCAGCTCCCCGTCCATCCGCGGCACCCCTATGCCGGCGATCTGGTGTTCACCGCCTTTTCGGGCAGCCACCAGGATGCGATCAAGAAGGGCTTCGCCTCGCAGGCGGCACGCAACGATCAGGTCTGGGACGTGCCCTATCTGCCGATCGACCCCAAGGATCTCGGCCGCGATTACGAGGCGGTGATCCGCGTCAACTCGCAGTCGGGCAAGGGCGGGGTCGCCTGGGTGATCGAGCAGGACAAGGGCCTCAAGCTGCCCAAGCGGATGCAGGCCGAATTCTCCAAGCACGTCCAGGGGCTGGCCGACGAGACCAGCCGCGAGCTCAACGCCGCCGACATCTGGGGCCTGTTCGAGCGCGTGTATCTGCCCGGTGACACGGACCGGATCGCGCTGGTCGACTATGAGGAGACGGGCAGCGCGGGCAGTCGCGTGTTCGTCGGCCGGATCTCGATCGACGGGGCGACGCAGTCGATCTCGGGCCGCGGCAACGGCCTGATCTCGGGCGTGGTCGATGCGCTGGCGGGTTCGACCGGACCGCGCTTCGACGTGGTCGACTATAGCGAGCACGCGATCGGCGGCGGCGCGGATGCGCAGGCGGCGGCCTATGTCGAGTGCCGTACCGAGGACGGCCGGACCGTGTTCGGGGTGGGCATCGATGCCGATATCGCGACCGCGTCGGTTCGCGCCGTGCTGAGCGCCGCCAACCGGGCCTGATCCACCGCACCTCGGGCTCGCCGGGATCGGCGGCCCGGGGGAGGGGCCGGTCTGCGGCGTCGCGGCCCCAATCTGGAACCCTGGCTGTCAGCGGCGGCGCAAGGCCACGCGGCGTTCGGCCAAGGCCGCGCTCCGCCGATCATGCTCCGTCTGGAAGCATAGGGTGATCCGTCGGCTGACGTCGGCATTGGCGCGCTCGCGCGACGCCTTGTCCTTCGATTGGTTGAGGGCTGCCTTCAGTTCGGCCTCGAACTTCGGCACGCAGATCATCATCGCATCGCAGCCGATCTGGTCGACCTCCCGGTCGCCGGTCGATCGCTTCGTGAGGCAGCGCGTGCCGCGTGCTGAAAGATCGAGCTTGCCGCGCCAATCGCGCAGCTTCCGGCCGATCACCACGATTTCTTCCTGCGCTGCTGGGTTGACCGGCGTAGCGGAGGCGAGCGTGTCTTGCAGGCTGGCGAACAGGGTAAGGGCAATGAGCATGGTGATCTCCCCGGATCATTCCATGCTGTGAACCTGCGTTTTTCAGGTCAAGTTGTTCTGAGGCCGAATCAATGCACCGTCGCGAGTTCGCGTTCGGGCGCAGCCATCCGCCCGCCCGCCGTCCGTTCGAAGCGGAAGGCCGCGGCGCGCTGCGCGAGGGCGTTCACCTCGCCCGAAAGGTTGCGGATCGCCGCCGAGGTTTCTTCCACCATCGCGGCGTTCTGCTGGGTTACCAGGTCCATCGCCTTCATCGCCGTCGCCACCTGGCTGACCGCTGCCGACTGGGCGTGGTTGTCATGGTCGATCGCGGCGATCAGGTCGTGCACCGCCTCGACGTCGCCCGAAATGGTGTCGAGCGCGGTGTCGGTATCGTGCACGGCGTCGGCGGCCTGGATGATGTCGACCTGGGTCTCGCTCAGCATGTCGCGGGCCTGCTTGGCCTGATCCTCGGCGCGCAGCGCGAGCGCGGCGACCAGGTCTGCCACCACCATGAAGCCGCGTCCGGCTTCGCCCGCCCGCCCGGCCTCGACCGCAGCGTTCATCGCGAGCACGCGGGTCTGGAAGGCGATCTTGTCGAGGCCTTCGATCACGCCGTCGATATTCTTGGCGCTGCCGCTGGCGCGGTCCATCGCCTGGACGGCGCGAGCGGTGGTGCCGCGGCCGTCGCGCAGCGCCGTGGTTGCCTCGCCCGCGCGCTTCACCGTATTGTCGGCGGCGATCATCGTCGCGCGCAGGCGCTCCTCGATCTTCTCCAGCGCCATGGTGGCCTGGGCGAGATTGGCGGCGCTCTTCTCGGTTCGTTGCGCCAGATCCTCGGAGCCATGCGCGATCTCGTTCGAGGTCGAGCGGATGTTCTCCGAGCTTTCGCTGACAAGCTGGATGCGGGCACGCAGCGACGCGATCGCCTCGTTGATGTTCTCGCGGAGCACTTCATACTCCTCCGGGAAACGGCGATCGATCGTACGGGTCAGGTCGCCCTCGCGCAGCGCAAGCAGACCGTTGCCGAGCACTTGGGTGACCTCGCGCTGTTCGGCGAGCTTTCGGGCATCGGCCTCGCTCTGGGCGGCGGCGGCGGCGCGGTAATGCTCGAGGCCGCAGGCGATGCGGCCCATCTCGTCGCTGCGATCCTGATAGGGGATGGTGGCTACTTCGCCGCGGGCAAGCCGGTCGGTCAGGCTGGAAAGGGTGCCGATCGGCTCCAGGACGCGGCGATACATGGTGAGGTAGAAATGGGCGGCCTGTGCCGCGACGATGACGCCCAGCACCGCGACGATCGCGATTGCCAGATAGAATTCGAACGTGCCGCTCGATGCCACCTGCTTCTGCTGTTCCGTGGTCATCGCGACGAGCTTGTCGATCGCGGTGCGGTGCTCGGCATAGAGATCGCTCAGCTTGGCGTAGCTTGCCTCCAGGGCGGCGCGATCATTCTTGCGGGCGGCGGGGAGGAAGCCCTGCTCCAGTTCGTCCCAGAAGCGCTGCGCGGCCGGATGGGCCTGCTGCAGCAACTGGGTGCGCAGGGCCTCGTTGACCTGGGCCTTCTGCCAGAACTGGTTGCGCGCCGCGTACAGCTTGTGGAGGCCTTCCAGCTTCTCCGCATGCGCGCCGACGGTTTCCGGGTTCCGGGCGATCAGCGTCGCCTCAAGGAACGGTTCGATGATGTATTCCGGCGGCGGCAGGATGTCCGCGATCAGATCGGCGTTGACCTGTTGTCGATGCTGCACCTCGCCCCCCATGCGGATGCGATCCAGGCGCCACGCTGCCAGCGCCCCGCCGACGAGCAGGATTGCCATCATGGCCAGCGCACTGTTGCGAACGAAGCTTGCAATCGACATTCACGATCCTCTGGTGGCAGGCGCACGTATCCCCTGACCGGCCTTCGGCGAGGAAGGCCCTCGGTAGATTATAGGGGAGAGGATCGGGGGCGGTGCCCCGATTCGAGATTATTCCTGCCTATTCGTAGGAATACGGATGATCTCGCAGCCGACCCGCGCATCGGGGTAAATATCCTGTTTCATCGAGCGAACGCGGACCTCCACGACGCGCGGGTCCCGCAGCGCCAGCGTGGCGACTTCCTCGCACAACACTTCCTGCAATTCGAAATGTCGCGAGCGGACAAGGGCATGGATACCTTCGCGCAGGAAGTCGTAATCGACCACCGCGTCGATGCGGTCTTCGGGTGCGGCGGGGTAGCGGCAGGTCATCGCGACGTCGATCCGCACGCGCTGCGGGGCGGCGCGCTCGTGCGCATGGATGCCGAGGCCCATGGAAACCTCCAGGGCGTCGAGATGGATCACATAGTCAGGCATCGGGGCGGTGCTCGCGTCCTTCGAACATCACGTCGCTGTCGCGTGCGAGGAAATGCTGGCCGCAATCGACGAACACATTCTGTCCGGTGATGCTGCGGCTTTCGAGTAGATGAGCGACGGTGGCGGCGATGTCGGCCGGATCGACCGTGCGGCGCAGCAGGTTCTGCGTACCGGTGCGGGCGAATTCCTCCTCGGTCTGGTCGAGGCTGGGGAGGGTCAGGCCGGGCGAGACCGCGTTCACCCGCACCCGCGGCGCAAGCTTCTGCGCTAGCATGTGGGTCGCGCCTTCGAGCGCGAGCTTGGAGCAGGTGTAGCTGAAGAAGTCGGGGTTGAGGTTGCCGACCTTCTGGTCGAGCAGGTTCACGACCGCGCCGGCTTCGAGATCGGCCTGGGCGGCCAGCGCCATCGCAAGGCCGACCGGGGCTGCCAGGTTCACATGCATATGCCGGTCGAGCAGCGCATGGTCGGCGATCGGCGCTTCGTCATAGGCGAACAGCGAGGCGTTGTTGACCACCGCGTCGAGCGGGGCGCCGAAGGCGGCGCGGCACGCATCGACCAGTGCCTGGGGGGCCGCGGGGTCGGCGAGCTCGGCGCAGACCACCGCAGCGCTTGCCCCGTTTTTCCGCAGGGCGGCGACGAACGCCTCCGCCTCGTCGGGCGAGTGATGGTGGTGGACGGCGACGGCCCAGCCGCGGGCGGCGAGTCCGCGCGAGATCGCCGCGCCGATGCGTCGTGCGCCGCCCGTGACCAGCACCCGTCCAGGCATCAATAGCCCATCAGCTTGAGCACTTCGGCCCGGCTGCGCTCGTCCTCGCGGAACACCCCCATCATCCGGCTGGTGACCATGCCGACGCCCGGGGTGCGCACGCCGCGACCGGTCATGCAGCCATGCTGCGCCTCGATCACCACGGCCACGCCCTGCGGGTGCAGATGGTTCCAGATGCAATCCGCCACTTCCGCGGTGAGCCGCTCCTGCACCTGCAGCCTGCGGGCGAAGGCGTGGAGGACACGCGCGAGTTTGGAGATGCCGACAACATGGTTCCTGGGCAGATAGGCGATCGATGCCTTGCCGGTAATCGGTGCCATGTGGTGCTCGCAATGTGACTGGAAGGGAATGTCTTTCAGCAGCACGATCTCGTCATAGCCGCCCACTTCCTCGAACACGCGGGACAGATGGTGGCCGGGATCCTCGGCATAGCCGGCGCAATATTCCTTCCACGCGCGGGCGACGCGCTGGGGCGTATCCAGCAGGCCCTCGCGGCCGGGATCGTCTCCCGCCCAGCGCAGCAGCGTGCGAATGGCCTCTGCCACGTTTTCGGGCACGGGGATCTTCGGCGAGGGCGCCACGAGATCGCCGTCCTCCGGATCATGATGGTGATCGTGCATCATTCGTCCTTTCGGTCGCCGGTCGGCCTTGCCGTTACGGCAGGCGTGCTTCGCAGGACGGCGCTCCGGAACCCCAACCTAAATCCGCCGAAAACCTAGGATTCCCGCGCATTTGGCAACGTTTGCTCCGTTGACCTCCGGGAAAGCCCGGCATTAGCTTCCACATGCAAAAACAGCAAAGTCGCGACCGGCGCAAGATCGGGGCGAGCAGGGAGAGACAAATGACCATGACGAAGGGCGAGCTGCTCGCCGCGACGGCGCTCATCCTTGCGCCGGTCGCACCCGTGTCGGCGCAGGACCGGCCGACAGCGCCGGCGCCGGTATCGGGCATGGAGCAGGAGCAGGAGCGTGGCTATGTCGCGGCGAACGAGATCATCGTAACCGCCACCCGCCGCAACGAGACCGTGCAGGACGTGCCCGTGGCGATCACCGCCATCGGGCCGCAGCTGCTCGAAAATGCGGGCGTCGACAATCTCCGCGACCTGGAGCAACTGGCGCCCTCGCTGCAATCGTCGACCGGCCAGTCCTCGGCCACGGGGACCACCATCTATCTTCGCGGCATCACCACCGGCGGCGACAATCCGGGGTTCGAGCCCTCGGTAGGCGTGTTCATCGACGGCGTGTTCCGCGCCCGCTCCGGCGTGGCGATCGCCGAGCTGCCGGAGCTGGAGCGGGTGGAGATCCTGCGCGGGCCGCAGGGCACCCTGTTCGGCCGCAACACCTCTGCCGGCGCGCTCAGCATCTTCACCGCCCAGCCCCGGTTCGAGACCGGCGGCTATGTCGAGGCGGGCTATGGCAACTACAACGCCTATGAGGCGCGGGGCGCGGTCACCGGGCCGGTGGCGGATAAGGTCGCGCTGCGGCTGGACGGCGCCTATCGCAAGCGCGACGGCTATATCGCGGATGCCAATGGCGACCGGGCGATGAACGACCTGAACCGCTGGCTGGTCCGCGGCCAGGCGCTGTTCGACGGCGGACCCGTCACCGTCCGCCTGATCGGCGACTATTACGAGACGGACGAACGCTGCTGCGCCGCCGTTTCCGCCGTGCGCGGGGCGCTGGCGCCGGTGATCCAGGGGATCGCGGCGGCACAGGGGCTGACCGGCCTCTACGCCGGTGCGCCTGCCGATCGCATCCAGGCGATCTCGCCCAATCGGACCTACGGCGAGAAGGTGCGCGACTATGGCGTGTCGGGCGAGCTGAACTGGGAGCTGGGCGGCATCAAGCTCACCGCGATCACCGCCTATCGGCGCTGGCAGGTGCTGCGATCGCAGGACATCGATTATTCGGGCATCGATCGCGCCTATCGCGAAGGCTATCGCAACCAGCTGGTCGACTTCACCCAGGAAGTGCGGCTGCAGGGCTCGGCGATCGGCGGCAGGCTCGACTGGCTGGTCGGCGCCTTCTATCTCAACGAAAGCAATCGCCTGCGCGACACCGTGCGTACCGGCAATGATTCCAACCGCTATGTCGATTCGATCTTCTCGGCACAGCTGCGGCCGCTGTTCGGCACGCCCGTGCAGTTCTACGGATCGCTGGGGCCGGGGGTGCCGACCTTCGGACAGGTGCTGCTCAACCCCGGCGTGCCGGTTGCCGCCTATGGCCAGCTCGCCCCGCTCGTTCGCCTGTTCCGGGCGCAGGCCGGCATCGCACCGCTTCCCGGCGTGCCGGTGGTGCCGGGGCTTGCCGCGCTGGCGCTTCAGCCGCTGCCCGGCAATCTGGCGGGACAGGGCAACAACGACAACAACTATCGGGTGAAGACCGATGCCGTTGCGCTGTTCACGCACAATATCTTCCACCTGACGGACAGGCTGTCGATGACCCTCGGCGCGCGCTGGAACCATGAGCGCAAGGACCTGCGTGCCACGATCAACAGCACCACCGGCGCCTGCACCTTCTTCAACCAGGCGCGGACCGGCAATGCGGCGGCGGCGGCCTACGCCAATATCCTTCGTCAGGTGCCGGGGCTGTTCAACAACCTGTTCCTGCTCAGCTGCAATCCGGCGGTGAACAGCGAGTTCAACGGCGCCTATGCCGATACGCGCACCGAAGACCAGCTGACCGGCACGGTGAAGCTCGCCTACAAGTTCAGCCCGCATGTGCTCGGCTATGCGAGCTATGATCGCGGCTACAAGTCCGGCGGCTACAATCTCGACCAGGCGGCGTTCGATACCGTCCTGCTCGGCGGCAACGGCGCACAGGCGGGTGACCTGCATTTCTCCCGCGAAACGGTCGACGCCTATGAGCTGGGTCTGAAGACCCAGCTCAGCCGACAGTTCACGCTCAACCTGGCCGGCTTCTACTCGAAATTCTACAACCTCCAGAGCCTCGTGTTCAGCGGCACCAACTTCGTCGTGCAGAACGTGCCCAGAACGACCAGCAAGGGCGTGGAGGCGGAAGCGACGCTGCAGCCGGTGCGCCCGCTGATCTTCCAGCTGGGCTATAGCTATATCGATGCGCGCTACGACGACGACGGCCGGAACTTCGCGGGCACGCCGCTGATCGGCAAGGGCAACCTCCAGATCGACAACCAGCCGCGGCACACGCTTACCGTCGCCGGCACCTGGACGCCGCGGATCGCCCGCGGGCTCGACGCGCTGTTCCATGTCGACATGCGCTACAACAGCGAGGTCAACATCCCGTCCAGCCCGCCCGACGCCAACGGGCGCAACGTCCTTGCCAACCCGGGCTATCCGCTGGTCTCGGCGGCGATCGGCGTGCAAAGCCCCGATGGGCGGCTGCGGCTGACCTTCTGGATCGAGAACCTCACCAACCAGTTCTACTACATCACCGGCTTCGGCGTGCCCGAGCAGAACGGCAACTATGCCGGCTACCCCGGCACGCCGCGCTTCTACGGCGTGCGGGCACGGTTCGGATTCTAGCTCAGTGCTCGAACAGGCGGTCGAGCGGGCCGTCGGCAAGGCACCAGAGCAGCGCGACCAGCGCCGCACAGGCAAGGCCCGCCGCCGGCGAGACGAACGCGACCGCGAGGCCGCCGAGGTACAGCAGGCAGGCTAGGGTGCCCTTGCGCAGCGTGCGACGGTGATAGGTCCGGGCGGTGCTGCCCTGCGCGCCCGTCCGGCGGATCACCCGCTGCAGCCAGTTATAGGCGAAGGAGGGCAGCAGCAGTAGCAGCATGTAGAGGAGGGTGGCTTCGCGGCTGAAATGCTGCTCGCCAAGGGTCGCGGTGGCGAAGGGCACCAGCGAAAGCGTGAACAACAGCACGATGTTCGACCAGAGCAGCGCGTTCCCGGCGCGGGTGGCGAACTGGAACAGCCGGTGGTGGTTCACCCAGTAGATCGCCACATAGGCGTAGCTGAGCGCATAGGCGAGGAAGACGGGCCATTGCCGCAGCAGCGCGCCGAGGCCGGGCTGCTGCGGGGCGTGCAGTTCCAGCACCATGATGGTGACGATGATGGCGATCACGCCATCCGAAAATGCCTCTACCCGCTTGGCGCCGTCGCGGCCTTCCTGGTCCCGCATGTCCCGTCCTCCTGCCTGCCCACGTGGTGGCGCAGGCAGGAGGCGGAGGCAACTAGACCAAGGGTTTAGGTCTAGCGAGGCCCCAGGCCTCAAATCGTCACCCCCGCGAAAGCCGGGGTCCATTGGCCTGTCGGGTTCGGATCGAGCCGCGGCCGCGTGGCGAATGGATCCTGGCTTCCGTCGGGATGACGGGGAGAGGTTACTTCGCCGAAAAGGCGGCGTTGATGTGCAGCTTCACTTCGTCCGAGACGAAGGGGACATACTTGTCCATGCCGAAGTCGCTGCGCTTGATCGTGGTGGTCGCCTCGAAGCCGAAGTTCAGCTTCTTCATCATCGGGTTGGTGCCGGCGCCGACCAGGCTGGTCTCGAGCGTGACGGGCTTGGTGACGCCGTGCAGCGTCAGGTCGCCGGTTACCTGCGCCTTGGTGCCGCTCACCACGACCTTGGTCGAGACGAAGCGGATCGTCGGATACTTGGCGGAATCGAAGAAGTCCGGCGAGGCGAGGTGCTTGTCCAGCGCCGAAACGGTGGTGACGATGCCGCTGGTCGGGATGGTGATGTCCAGCTTGGCGTCGTTCGGCTTGGCCGGGTCGATGGTCAGCGAGCCGGTGGTGCCGCCCACCTGGCCGGTGAACTGGCTGAAGCCGAAATGGTTGACGGTGAAGTCGACCTGGGTGTGGCCGGTGTCGACCACATAGGTGCCGGCGGGAACGCGGCTGGCGTCGGCCTGGCCGGGCAGTTCCTGGGCAAAAGCGACCGGCGCGGTCGCGAGAAGGGCGAGGGCAATGAGAGCGCGCATGACAAATCCCCTTGGGTGGTTGCGTCATGCCCGTAATGAGGCCGCCGGCCGCGCAATGCTAGTGCGCAGCCGGCAACCTAAAGTTTCCGCTAATGATCAATTCTTGGATTGATCGACCAGCTTGTTCGCGCCGATCCACGGCATCATCGCGCGCAGCTCGCTGCCCACCTGCTCGATCTGGTGGCGCTTGGCGGCGATGCGGCTGGCCTTCAGCTCGGGCTGGCCGGCGCGGTTGTCGAGCACGAAGTCCTTGACGAAGCGGCCCGACTGGATGTCGGCAAGCACGCGCTTCATTTCCTTCTTGGTCTCTTCGGTGATGATGCGCGGGCCGGTCTTGATGTCGCCATATTCGGCGGTGTTCGAGATCGAGTAGCGCATGTTGGCGATGCCGCCCTCATACATCAGGTCGACGATCAGCTTCAGCTCGTGCAGGCACTCGAAATAGGCCATTTCGGGGGCATAGCCCGCCTCGACCAGCGTCTCGAACCCGGCCTGGACCAGCGCGGTCGCGCCGCCGCACAGCACGGCCTGCTCGCCGAACAGATCGGTCTCGCACTCTTCGCGGAAGTTGGTCTCGATGATGCCCGAACGGCCACCGCCGACGCCCGACGCATAGGCCAGCGCCACGTCATGCGCATTGCCCGAGGCGTCCTGGTGGATCGCGATCAGGCAGGGCACGCCGCCGCCGCGGACATATTCGCTGCGCACGGTGTGGCCCGGGCCCTTCGGCGCGATCATGATCACGTCGATATCCGCCGGCGGCTCGATCAGGCCGAAATGCACGTTGAGGCCGTGCGCGAAGGCGAGCGCCGAGCCCGGCTTCATGTTGCCCTTGAGGTCGGCCTCCCAGATCGCGGCCTGGTGCTCGTCGGGCGCCAGGATCATCAGGATGTCGGCCCAGGCGGCGGCTTCCTTGTTCGGCAGCACCTTGAAGCCGGCGGCTTCCGCCTTGGCGGCCGAGGCCGAACCCGGGCGGAGCGCGATCGCGACTTCCTTGACGCCCGAGTCGCGCAGGTTCTGCGCGTGCGCATGGCCCTGGCTGCCATAGCCGAGAATGGCGATCTTCTTGTCGGTGATCAGGTTCAGATCGGCGTCGCGATCGTAATAGACACGCATGTTGTAGTTCTTCCCTTTCAAATCGGCGGTGCGCAGGCGCGCGGAGAAATTCAGGCGGCTTCGCGGCCGCGCGAGATCGCGACGATGCCGGTGCGGGCAACTTCCACAAGGCCCACTTCGCGCATCAGTTCGACGAACTTGTCAATCTTGTCGGTCGTGCCCGTCACCTCGAACACGAAGCTGGAGATGGTCGCATCGACCACGCGGGCGCGGTAGACCTCGGCAAGGCGCAGCGCCTCGATCCGGTGATCGCCGGTGCCGACCACCTTCACCAGCGCCAGCTCGCGTTCGACATGCTCGCCCTTGGTGGTGAGGTCGACCACCTTGTGGACGGGCACCAGCCGCTCGAGCTGGGCGATGATCTGCTCCATCACCGGTGCCGACGCGAAGGTGACGATGGTGATACGGCTGATCAGATCGTCGTCGCTGATCTCGGACACGGTGAGCGACGAGATATTGTAGCCGCGCGCCGTGAACAGGCCGGCGATCCGCGCGAGGATGCCGGGCTCGTTATCGACGATGACCGCCAGCGTGTGGCGCTCGATGGCTTCTTCCTTGATGTGCATTTCTACCCCTTCGATCCTGCTCGGTCAGGAGCGGACCCGTGTTCCGGTCAAACCAGCGCCTTGGCCTCGTCGTCCATCTCGCCGGAGACTTCGCTCGCCTGGAGCAGCATCTCGGTGTGCGCAGCGCCCGATGGGATCATCGGGAAGCAGTTGGCCAGCTTCGCCACGCGGCAATCGACCAGCACCGGGCCGTCATGGTCCAGCATCGCCTGGATGCCGTCTTCCAGCTCGGAGCGCTTCTCGATGCGGATGCCCTTCCACCCATAGGCTTCTGCCAGCTTCACGAAGTCCGGCAGCGCGTCCGAATAGCTCTCGGAATAGCGCGACTGGTAGGTCAGCTCCTGCCACTGGCGGACCATGCCCATATATTCGTTGTTGAGGATGAAGATCTTCACCGGCAGCCGATATTGCGTAGCGGTCGCAAGTTCCTGGATGTTCATCTGGATCGACGCTTCGCCCGCGATATCGATGACCAGCGCATCGGGGTTGCCGAGTTGCGCCCCGATCGCCGCCGGCAGGCCATAGCCCATCGTGCCGAGACCGCCGCTGGTCAGCCACTTATTCGGCGCCTCGAAGCCGAAATGCTGCGCCGCCCACATCTGGTGCTGGCCGACTTCGGTGGTGATGATCGGGGCACGGTGCTTCGTCGCCTCGTACAGCGCGCGGATCGAGCGCTGCGGCATGATCGTCTCGCCGCCTTCCGGGAAATCGAGGCAGCGGCGCGCACGCCAGCCCTGGATGCGGCTCCACCACTCGCCGAGATCGGGCTTCGGATGGCCGCGCTGCTTCCAGCTCTCGACCATCGCGTCCAGCGCCCGCGCGCAATCGGCGATGATGGGCAGGTCGACGCGGACATTCTTGTTCACGCTGGAGCGATCGATATCGATGTGCACCTTGCGGCTGTTCGGCGCGAATGCATCCAGCCGACCGGTGACGCGGTCGTCGAACCGCGAGCCCACCGCGATGATCAGGTCGGCCTGGTTCATCGCCATATTGGCTTCATAGGTGCCGTGCATGCCCAGCATGCCGAGCCACTGGTCCGACGAGGCGGGCAGGGCGCCCAGTCCCATCAGCGTCGAGGTGACCGGTGCGCCGGTCAGCGCCGCCAGCTCGCGCAGCAGCCGCGTGGCCTCAGGCCCCGAATTGATCACGCCGCCGCCGGTGTAGAAGACCGGGCGCTCGGCCGCGGCCAGCATGTCCACCGCTTCCTGGATCTTCGCCGCTTCCGGCTCGGTCTGGGGGCGGTAGGTCTTGTGCTGGATCGGGCCCGGCGCCTCGTAGCGCGCGGTCGCGACCTGGACGTCCTTGGGAATGTCGATCACGACCGGACCAGGGCGACCCGAGGTGGCGATGTGGAATGCCTCATGGATGGTCGCGCCCAGCAGCTCCGGCCGCTTCACCAGATAATTGTGCTTGGTGCAGTGGCGGGTGATGCCGACCGTGTCCGCTTCCTGGAACGCATCGGTGCCGATCAGCGCGGTCGGGACCTGGCCGGTGATGACGACCATCGGGATGGAGTCCATCAGCGCATCGGTGATGCCCGTGATCGCGTTGGTGGCCCCCGGACCCGAGGTGACCAGGACGACGCCCGGCTTGCCGGTGGAACGGGCATAGCCCTCGGCGGCATGGGTCGCGGCCTGCTCGTGGCGGACCAGGATGTGCTTGATCCGGTCCTGCTTGAACAGGGCATCGTAGATCGGAAGCACGGCACCGCCGGGATAGCCGAACACGACTTCCACCCCGAGGTCGGTCAATGCCTCGATCAGGATGTCTGCGCCGCTCTTCTCGGTCACCTTTGCCTCCACACGTCGTAAAAATGGGGTACGCTACGGCAAGAAGGCCGTCGAAGAGGGGCTGCTACTCGCACGAAAATGATGCGTCAACCCCTAAGGAAATAATTTCCTTTCAATTCGTGCGAGATTCTCGTACGTATCTGTCTCCGTCGTCGGCTCCCACCCCCCAGGGGGCTGGCGGCGGAACCAGGTATATTGCCGCTTGGCATATTGGCGGGTTGCCGTAGCACCCGCCGCGACGGCCATTTCCTCGCTCCATTCCCCCGAAATCCGCCGGCCGATCTCTGCCACGCCGATGGCGCGCAGCACGGGCGCGTCCGCCGGGATGTCGGTGCGGGCGAGCAGTGCGCGAACCTCGGCGTCGGCGGTCGCGACCATCATCGCGAAGCGCCGGTCGATCCGCGCGCCGAGCCAGTCGCGGTCGGGCAGCAGGATGAGCGCGGCGAGCCGGACGGCATCGCCGATCCCGCCCTCGCGCCGGTCCTGCCAGGCGGCGAGCGTGCGCCCGGTGGCGCGCACCACCTCCAGCGCACGGGCGACGCGGGTGGTGTCGGTGGGGCTCAGCCGCGCCGCCGCAGCGGGATCGGCGAGGGTGAGCGCGGCATGGGCCTCTGCGACAGGCAGGGCGCGAACATCGGCGCGGATGGCGGGGTCGATTTCCGGGATCGGTGCGATGCCGTCGATCAGCGTGCGGAGATAGAGGCCGGTGCCGCCGACCAGGATCGGCAGACGATCGGCGGCATGTGCCTCGGCGATCGCGGCGCGCGCTTCGGCGGCCCAGCGGGCGGCGGAACAGGCCTCGGCGCCGTCGATATGGCCGAACAGCCGGTGCGGCGCACGGGCTTCCTCTTCTTCCGAGGGGCGGGCGGTGAGGATGCGGAGATCGGCATAGACCTGCATCGAATCCGCGTTGATCACGGTGCCGCGATGCTTTTCGGCCAGCGCCAGCGCCAGCGCGGACTTGCCGCTGGCCGTCGGCCCTGCAATGAGCGCGACGCGCGGCAATTCAGGGGAAGTCATGTTCATTGCGACGCTGATAGCAGAAGGTCTTTCGTCAGGGCAGGTCGACGCCGCCGTCGGCAAGCTCGCCGCCGCAGGCTGCACGCCGGGGGCAGGGAGGTGGCTGGACGAAGGCATTGCCGCGGACCTTCCCTTCGCTGCGCAGCCCGATGCCGCGCGCACCGCGCTGGAGGGCGCCGTGTCCGGTGCCGACGTGATCGTGCAGGTGGAGGCCCACCGCGAGAAGAAGCTGCTCGTCGCCGACATGGATTCGACGATGATCACCGTCGAATGCATCGACGAACTGGCCGACTATGCCGGCATCAAGCCGCAGATCGCCGAGGTGACCGAGCGGGCGATGCGCGGCGAACTGGACTTCGCCGCCGCGCTCGACGCGCGCGTCGCGCTGCTCGTGGGGTTGAGCGAGCGTGCCATCGACCAGTGCCTCGAAGAGCGCGTGCGGCTGATGCCGGGTGCCGTCGCGCTGGTGAAGACCATGCGCGCGCGCGGCGCGCACACGATCCTCGTCTCGGGCGGTTTCACCCGCTTTGCCGAGCCGGTCGGCACGCGCATCGGCTTCGATCGCCGCATCGCCAATGTGCTGGAGATCGAGGACGGCAAGCTCACCGGAATCGTCACCAAGCCGATCGTCGACAGCAGCACCAAGGAAACCACGCTGCTCGGCGCGATGGCGGAGCTGGGCCTCGCGCCCGAGCAGACCATGGCGGTGGGCGACGGCGCCAACGATCTGGCGATGATCCGCAAGGCGGGGCTGGGCGTCGCCTATCACGCCAAGCCGATCGTTGCCGCCGCCGCCGGAGCCCGCATCGATCATGGCGACCTGACGGCGCTGCTCTATGCCCAGGGCATCCCCAGCGCCGAGTGGGTCACCGAGTAAGAACCTAGCGGACGCCGCGCCCGAAGGTGTAGCTGAGCGCCAGGCCGCCGGAGAACTGGTTCTTCGCGCCGAAACGCTCGGTGATCGGCGAACGCGCGGCGTCGCCGGTCATCCGGTCATAGGCGAGATAGCCGTACAGGCCCCAGCGCCGGGTGAGCTGGCGCAGGCCGGTCGCGGCGAGGCCGACGCTGTGCACCACCGTGCCGCCGACCTGATAGACCGGGATCCCGGCGGCGGTCGCGTCGCGCTGGGTGACGCCGAAATAGGCCCGGCGATACTTCGCGTCCGACAGGTTCACGCGCGGCCCCACCGCTACCAGCCAGCGATCGCCATCGCGCTGGATATAGTCGAGCGCCAGCATGCTCACCACGCCGCCATGCCCGTTCGCGCCCTTGCGCAACTCGCCATAGGCGCGGAGCTGGGGGGCGACGTAGTAGCTGGCGAACACCCCGGGCTCGACGGTGAAGCTGACCTTGGTCAGGTCGGCGCCGACGCGGCGTCGGGTGCGCGCGCTCTGCAGGCCGATCGCGATGCCCGCTTCCAGTCCGCTGCGGTCGTACAGGGTGATGTTCGGGCTTTCGTCGGCGGCTTCATATTCGAACTGGGCGTCGCCGCGGGCGGTCGCGAAGTCGAACAGCGGACGCACCGCATTGTGGTCCGCGCCCGGATAGCTCGGCACGGCCTGCGCGCCGATCGCGATACGGTAGCGCCGCGGCGCGGATGCGTCGTCGCTCGTCTGTGCCTGGGCCGGAACGGCCGTCGCGAGCAGCAGGCCGGCGGAAAGAACTAGGCGTCGCATCCAATATCTCCCTGTTATCGCTGCACTGCCATGCAGGGCTGCAACGCGCCACAGGCTTTTTCGGCTTCCGCCCTCGACGCGAACGGGCCGACGAGCAGTCGGGTGAGCTGGCCGGACTTGGGATAGAAGGGCTGGCGGCCGGGGAAGCGGGGGCGGACCTGGCGCCAGAGGCGCTCGGCATTGCCCGGGGTGGCAAAGGCGCCGAGTTGCACCCGCCAGGCGCCGCTCGCGGCCACCGGCGCGGCAGGGGCGGGTCTGGTCGGCGCGGGCCGCACGGCCGCCTTGCGGGCTGGCGCCGGCGGGGCGTTCGCGACGCTGGTGTCGGCGCTGATCGCCGGGGCGCGCCGGGGCGTGGCCGCGGGCGCCGCGAGCGTGGCCGCGTGCTCGTTCTTCGCAAAGCGCTCGGCCAGGGCCTTGCCCTCCTGCCGCTCGGCCAAGGGGATATACTGCTCCATCTGGGCAAGGGTGCGGGTCGCGGGATCCAGCCCTCCGGCCGAGGCGCGGGTCATCAGCGCATAGGCGCGGACCCAGTTCTTGGCGACGCCGTCGCCGTTGAACAGCATCACGCCCAGCAGATACTGGGCGCGCGGCTCGCCATGCCCGACCGCCCGCTCGAGCCATGGCACCGCCGCCTCGCGCTTGCCGTTTTCGAACAGGACCATGCCGTAATTGGCCTCGCCCAGTTCATGGCCCTGCAGCGCGGCGAGGCGATACCATTTCTCCGCCTCCGCCAGATCGACGGGGACGCCCCGGCCGAGCTTGTAGATCTGGCCCAGATTATACTGTGCGTCCGCATCGCCCTTTTCCGCGAGGGGCCGCCAGGCGCGCAGGGCGCCGGCATAGTCACCGCGATCATACGCTTCCACGCCGGTCTTCACCGCGGCGTCCTGCGCCCGTACGGCGCCCGGCGCGGCGAGCATTGCCAGAAGAAACAGGGCGGCTGATGTGCGCATGCGCGAAGGTTCCCCCAAGTTGAACGCCGAACCGGCCGGCGAACGAGACCTAGCCGCTTACGCTCGCTCCGTTAACCCGATCTTATCCGCACTGGTGGCAAGTATCTCGCCACGTTCGGCAATTTCGAGAGGGTGGATGCGCGTCCTGGCGCTGGCTTCGCAGAAAGGCGGTTCGGGCAAGACCACCTTGTCCGGCCATCTGGCGGTGCAGGCGCAACGCAGCGGCGCCGGCCCGGTGGCGATGATCGACCTCGATCCGCAAGGCTCGCTCACCGACTGGTGGAACGAGCGCGCGGCCGAACTGCCGGCGATCGCCCAGAGCAGCGTCGCGCGGCTCGCCGCCGATATCGAGACGCTGCGCCAGCAGGGCTTCAAGCTGGTGGTGATCGATACCCCGCCGGCGATCACCCAGGCGATCCTCACCGTCATCCAGGTGGCGGAGCTGATCGTGATTCCCACGCGTCCCAGCCCGCACGACCTTCGCGCGGTTGGCGCGACGGTGGAGCTGTGCCAACGCGCCCACAAGCCGCTGCTGTTCGTGGTCAATGCCGCCACCCAGAATGCCCGTATCACCGCCGAGGCCGCGCTGGCGCTGTCGCAGCACGGCACCGTCGCGCCGATGATGCTCCACCACCGCACCGACTTCGCCGCCTCGATGATCGACGGGCGGACGGTGATGGAGGTCGATGCCGGCAGCAAGTCCGCCGCCGAGGTGGCGAGCCTTTGGGGGTATGTCTCCGATCGGCTCGAGAAGAATTTCCGCCGCACCGTGTTCGCGGTACCCACCGCCGCCGCCGCCTTCGCGGCGGCGCGGCCCGCCGCCGGCTTCGGCCGCCGGGTGGTGCGATGAGCGGCATGGGTGCCTCTGCCAAGCCGATGGCGGCGCTGGACGCCGGCCTGCTCGCCCGCAAGGGGCTGGCGCGCAAGCCGGTGCTGGCGGCCGACGAGGGCAGGGCGGCCGTCGCGACCATTTGTCCGCCGGTGCGGGCGGAGGCCGTCGCGGGGATCCCCGACGTGATGGCGATGCAACTCGCCCGTTCGGAACGCGCGACCAAGGACAAGGCCGCGTTCACGCTGCGGCTCGATGCCGAGCGCCGGATGCGTCTGCGGCTGGCCTCGGCGGTGACCGGTCGTTCGGCCCAGCAACTGGTTACTGAGGCGATCGACTCGATGCTCGGCGAGATGACGGAACTGGAATCGCTCGCGCGCCGCATCGCCGCGATCGAAGGATGAGGATGCGTATGCCACCCCGTACACTGCTTTCGATCGGCGCGGCGCTGCTCGCGCTGGGCGGCACCGCCGCGACCGGCGTGGTGGTGCGCAGCGCCGCCTTCGCGACGGTCGCGCCCAACGCGAAGAAGGCCGAACACGAAGCCCGCGCCGCACAGAAGGCGCTGAAAGCCCGCAAGGCGGCCGTCGCCATCGCCCATGCCGAGCAGGCCGTAGCGAACGATCCACAGCGCGGCGACTATCGCGCGCTGCTGGGGCAGGCCTATCTGCTCGCGGGCCGCTTCACCTCCGCCAGCCAGGCCCTGCGGGACGCACTGGCGCTCGATCCCGAAAATGGCCGGGTGGCGCTGAACCTCGCGCTTGCCAGCATCGGCGCGGGCGACTGGGCGGGTGCCCGGTCCCTGCTCCAGATCCATGCGGCACGGATCCCGGCGACCGACCGCGGTCTTGCGATCGCGTTGGCCGGAGATCCCGGCGGGGCAGTGGACATCCTCGCCTCCGCCGTGCGTGCGCCCGACGCGACCGCGCGGACGCGGCAGAACTTCGCACTGGTGCTGGCGCTGGCCGGCCGCTGGGGCGAGGCAAAGGCGGTGGCCGCGATGGACGTCGCGCCCGACCAGCTCAATGCTCGGCTGATGCAGTGGGCGAGCTTCGCCCGGCCGGCCAATGCCTATGATCAGGTGGCGTCGCTGCTCGGCGTGCAGGCGGTGCAGGATGGTGGCCAGCCGGTGGCGCTTGCGCTCGTCCGGCAGCCAGACCTTCTCGCCATGGCGCCCACGTCAGAGCCCACGCCGTCCCCTGTGGCGGCGGAGACCCCCGAACCGCAAGCGGCGATGGTCGAAGCACCCCAGCCGGTGCCGGACTTTACCCCCGTGCCGGTCCGCACAGTCGCGCCGAAGCCGATCCGGCCCGCCGCAGCCCGTCCGGCACCCGCGCCGGCGCGCGTCGCCACCGGGCCCTATGTCGTCCAGCTCGGCGCCTTCGCCAATGCGGGCGTGGCGCGGGATGCGTGGCAGAAGCTGAGCGGCCGCGTTCCGGCACTGGGCCGCCACAAGCCGCAGGGTGCGAACGTGCCTGGCGGCAATGCGACCCTCTACCGCCTGTCGGTCGGCGGCTTCGCACGGCCCGACGCCAAAAGCTTGTGCCGCGCGGTCAAGACCGGCGGCGGTACCTGCTTCGTCCGCATGGCGGCGGGCGATGCGGTGGCAAGCTGGTACAAGCCCGCCCCCCGCATCGGCCTCGCCGCCCGCTGACCGTTCAGACCAGCGTGCCGCCCTTGTAGAGCCGCAGCACGCGGCCCTGGGTCGGCAGGCGGTCGAACGGGGTGTTGCCGGCGCGCGCATTCATCTTGCGTGCGTCGATGATCCAGGGCGTTTCCGGATCGAGCACGATCAGGTCGGCCGGCAGGCCTGGCGCGAGCGCGCCGCTTTCCAGGCCGAGGATCTTCGCCGGATTGGCGGCGAGCAAGGCGAACAGCTTGTCGAGGCTCAGCCTGCCGTCGCGCACCAGGGTCAGCGAGAGTGCGAGCAGCGTCTCGGCCCCCGCCATGCCGGGTTCGGCATCGGCAAAGGGGAGACGCTTGGCCTCGGGCCCGCGCGGATCGTGGCCGGAGGCGATCACGTCGATCGTCCCGTCAGCCACCGCTGCCAGTGCCGCCTGCCGGTCGCTCTCGTCGCGCAGCGGCGGGGAGAGGCGAGCAAAGGTACGGAAGTCGCTGATCGCAATGTCCGACAGCAGCAGATGCGCGGGCGTGATCCCGCAGGTGACATGGACGCCGCGACGCTTGGCCGCACGGATCAGGTCGAATCCCGCCGCCGTCGTCACCTGGCGGAAGTGGAGCTTCGCGCCGGTTTCCTCGGCCAGCATCAGGTCGCGCGCGATGGCGAGCGCCTCTGCGATCGCCGGTGCGCTGGGCAGGCCGAGTCGCGCGGCGGTCTCGCCGGCGGTGGCGACCGTGCCGTCGGCCAGCCCGCCATCCTCGGCATGGGCGACGACGGTGAGGTTCAGGTCGCGCGCATAGAGCAGTGCCTTGCGCATCGTGCCGGCATTGGCGATCCAGCGCCGCCCGGTGGCGATGGCGCGCGCGCCGGCCGAGGCGTTGATCGCGATCTCGGCCAAGTCCACGCCCGCCAGCCCGCGCGTGGCGGCGGCGAGGGGGTGGACCCAGAGCTCGGGCTTGCCGGAGACGGCGGCACGGCGGACGATGCCGGGATCGTCTAGCACCGGCGACTGGTCCGGCATCAGGCCGACCCGGGCGATCCCGCCGAAGCGGCAGGCGCCCTTGTCGACCGCGAACACGCCCAGATCGATCAGAGCAGGGGCAAGTATCTTGCCGGTGACATCGACGATCTCGGCATCGGCGGGCGCATCGACCTGGCCGACCGCGACGATGGTGTCGCCCTGCACCAGCAGGTCGCCGTCGGTGATCCCTCCCTTGGGGCAGACCAGCGTGGCGTTGCGGAAGAGGATGCTGCTCATGCCCAGCCCTCCACGCCGCGGGCTCGCCTGGTGAGCACGTCGAGGCAGGCCATGCGGACCGCCACGCCCATTTCCACCTGTTCGGTGATCGCGCTGCGCTCCGGATGATCGGCGACGATCGAGTCGATCTCGACGCCGCGGTTCATCGGGCCGGGGTGCATCACCAGCGCATCGGGCTTGGCCCGGGCGAGGCGTTCGGGGGTGAGGCCGTAGCGCATGTGGAACTCGCGAGTCGAAGGGATGTAGCCGCCATCCATCCGCTCGTTCTGGACGCGGAGCATCATCACCACGTCGGCGTCTTCCAGCGCGGCGTCGAAATCGGTGAACGGGGTGACGAACATCCGGTCCATCGCCGGCGGCATCAGCGTCGAAGGGGCGACCACGCGCACCTCGGCGGCGAGTGCGGTCAGCGCGAGGATGTTCGATCGGGCGACGCGGCTGTGGAGGATGTCGCCGCAGATCACCACCCGCTGTCCTGCCACCGATCCACGCCGGCGGCGGATGGTGAGGGCATCGAGCAGCGCCTGCGTCGGGTGCTCGTGCCAGCCGTCGCCGGCGTTGAGCACCGGGCAGTCGACCTTGTCGGCGATCAGCCGCACCGCGCCCGAACTGGCGTGGCGGATGACGATCACGTCGGCGCGCATCGCGTTGAGCGTGACGGCCGTGTCGATCAGCGTCTCGCCCTTCTTCACGCTGCTCTGCGCGGCGTGCATGTTGACGACATCGGCGCCGAGCCGCTTTCCGGCGATCTCGAACGAGAGCAGGGTGCGTGTCGAATTCTCGAAAAAGGCGTTGATCTGGGTGAGGCCTTCCAGCCGCTTGTCGCTCTTGGCGCGGCTGCGATTGGCCTCGACCCATTGTTCCGCCTCGTCGAGCAGGAACATGATTTCGTGGGGCTGGAGTCCCGAAATGCCGGTGAGGTGCCGGTGCGGGAAAACGGCGCTGCCCTGTATCTGGGCACCGGGGCGATGATCGGAGGTTTGCATTAAAGCCGCCGCCTAACGCCCGCCGAGCGCACGCGCAACCCGGTCAGGCGTTCACCAGCCCGTCGATCGCGCCTTGCAGGATATAGGCGGCGGCCATCTTGTCGATCAGCTCGGCCCGCTTTGCGCGGCTGGCGTCCTGTTCGATCAGCGTCCGCTCCACCGCCACCGTCGACCAGCGCTCGTCCCACATCAGGATCGGCAGGCCCATGTCCGCACAGTTGCGGGCGAAGGCGCGGGTCGACTGGGTGCGGGGGCTGTCGGTGCCGTCGAGGTTGAGGGGCAGGCCGATCACCATGCCGACCACCTGCTGCGCGGCGATCAACTCCGCCAGCGCGGCCTTGTCCTTGGTGAACTTGGAGCGGCGGATCAGCTGGGCGGGGCTGGCGAAGCTCCAGCCGGCGTCGCACAGCGCGGTGCCGATCGTCTTGGTGCCGACGTCGAGGCCGATCAGGCGGCCGCCCTGGGGCAGGGCGGCGCGGAAGTCGCTGGGGGTGGTCGTGATCACCGCGTGGCTATACGGCGTGGGCGACGCCCGTGCGAGGCCTCAGATCGGCAATTCGGTGGTCGACTTGATCTCGGAAAGCGCCACCACCGAGTTGATTTCCTGGATGCCGGGCAGCTTGCTCAGCTTTTCGAAGAAGAAGCGCTCATAGGCGTCGATATCCTCGGCGACGATTCGGAGCATGAAGTCCACGGTCCCCATCAGCACATAGGCGTCGAGCACCTCGGGGAAGCCCTGGATCGCGACACTGAATTCGTCGAGATTGGCGCGGCCGTGCGCGTTCAGCTTCACCTGCGCGAAGATGTGTGCGTTGAGCCCCACCTTGCGCCGATCGACCAGCGCCACGCGCTTGCGGATCACGCCTTCGCGCTCCAGCCGGTCGACCCGCCGCCAGCAGGGGGAGGGGGAAAGCCCGATCCGCTCCGCCAGCTCGGCCGTGGTCAGGCTGGAATCGCGCTGCAGCTCGCGGAGAATCTTGCGCTCCTGGGGATCTAGGTCGGTCATAATTACCGGTTATAGCGAAGTACTAGGATAAAATAACCCAAAAATAGCTGTCCTGCGCCCAATTCCGGCAAGCATTGCCCGGTCGCCCCTGCCAGAATCGCGGCAACGAAAGGAAGGCTCACGATGGTATTGCAGGTGCAGGGCGACAGCCTGGTGGAAGAAGTGCTGATGCTGAAGGATGTCGAGGCGGGGCTGGACGGCGTGATCGCGGTCCATTCCACCGTGCTCGGGCCGGGGGCGGGCGGGTGTCGCCTCTGGCACTATGCCGACAGCGAGGCCGCTTTCGCCGACGCGGTGCGGCTGGCCGAGGGGATGAGCTACAAGAATGCGTTGGCGGGCCTGCCGCTGGGCGGTGCCAAGGCGGTGCTGCGGCGGCCGGCGGGGGATTTCGACCGGGGAAAACTGTTCCGCGCCTTCGGGCGGGCCGTGGCCAGGCTCGAGGGGCGCTACGTCACGGCGGAGGATGTCGGCACCGGCGTCGCCGACATGGAGGCGGTAGCGGAGGCGACCCGCCATGTCGCCGGACTGGCCCAGCGCGAGGGGCGGCCGGGCGGCGATCCGTCTCCGCATACGGCGTTTGGCGTGTTCATGGCGATGGCCCATGCCGCGCGCCGTCGGCTCGGGCGGGAGCTCAGCGAATGCACCGTTGCCATCCAGGGCGTCGGCCATGTCGGCGAGGCGCTGGCGCAGCTGCTGCACGGCGCCGGTGCCAGGCTGATCGTGGCGGATGTCGATTCGCAGCGGGTCGCACGGGTGGCAGTGGCGACCGGCGCCGAGGTCGCGTCGAGCACGCAGGTGCTGGCGGCGCGGGCCGACATTCTGGCACCCTGCGCGCTCGGCGGCGTGCTCAACGCCGAATCGGTTGCCGCGATTCGCGCGCAGCTGGTGTGCGGTGCAGCGAACAACCAGCTCGCGACACCGGCCGACGGGGATCGGCTGGCGCGACGCGGCATCCTCTACGCGCCGGATTATGTCGTGAACGCCGGCGGCATCATCAACGTGGCCGGCGAATATCTCGGCTGGGCGCCGCACGAGGTCTCGCAGCGGGTGGAAGCGACGGGCAAGCGGCTGGCGGCCGTACTCGACCATGCCGAGGCGCACGGGCTGGCCCCGCATGCCGCGGCGAACGCGCTGGCCCGCGCGGCGATCGCCGCCGGCAGGGTCCGGACGCCGGTCGCGGCCTGATCAGCCCGGCCGCTTCTCGAACGTCGCGAGGCGGCGCGCCGCATCCGCTCGGACATTCGCCCAGAACAGGCTGTAGTCGAACACATGATAGTTGTTCCCCGGCAGCACATACTGGCCGAAGTCCGGCGGGGCGGTGCCGATCGTCAGAATGCCGCGCCCGTCGCAGCGGGCAGGCACACGGCCCGGCTCCAGATGCGCGGACTGGAGGTTCATGTCCGGGATCAGCGAACCGAGATTGGCGCTTGCGGGGGCCGAGTCGCTGGGCTTGCCGGTGATCGGATTGGTGCAGAGCATCTTCGTGCCCGCCCGCGGCTGGCCGGTGAAGCCCTTGGTCGCGTCGAAGGTATCGACGATCAGCGCCGGGTCGGCTGGGTCGGCGAAGCTCTGCCAGGAGAGGATGCAGCCGGCCTGGTCCGGCCCCGAACAGGCGGGCAGGCCCATCTTCGGCAGGTCCGCGGTCAGCGACACGGGCCAGCCGACGACATAGGCGGCGACCACGCGGGCAGCGACCGGCGTGCCCGCGACTCGCTCGGCCAGTAGGCGGGCCAGGTGCAGCGCGCCCTGGCTGTGTCCGGCGAGAATGATCGGCCGATCGCCCGCTTCGTGGAGGAACTCCTCGAACGCCGCCGCCACGTCGCGATAGGCGAGGTCGAGCGCCTTCTGCGCCTGGGCCTTGCTGGTCAGGAACGCGCCGAAGGTCGCCTGGCGATAGCGCGGCGCCCAGATCGCGGCGCTTTCATTGAACGCGCTCGCCTGGCCGCGCAGGAACAGCTCGGCGCGGGCATTGGCGTCCGGGTTGGTCAGCGGCGCGTTCCACTGCTTGGTGTCGAGGAACGAGGTGGGGTGGATGAAGAACAGCGCCGCGCGAGGGTTGGCCGCGGGGCTGTGCCCGATCGGCGCCCAAAGCGCCGGGTTGCCCGGCTTGTCCGGCCGGGCGATCCACATCTCCGCCTTGGCATAGTCGCGCGGCGATACCGGCGGCAGGTCTGCGGCATCGCCTGCCGGCACCATGAACTGGCGCATCAGCTGGATGCCGTAGAGCCGGTAGGCAAACATGGAAGCAACGCCGAGCATGATCAGGATCGCAACCGCATAGAGGAATTTCCGGGCCAATCGGCCTCTCCATTGTGCAATGCAGCATAAACAGGCGGGGACGCAATCGCGTTCCCGGCAGTCTCGCGTGCGAAGGATGCAACCGCAAGTGCCGATGCGCGATTGCGGCGCTTGAAGGGGCGGGGCTCGGCTGTTAGGCGCAGGAACATGTCCGTAGACACCGCAACCGTGAAGAAAGTGGCGAGCCTGGCGCGTATCGCGATCAGCGACGCCGATGCCGAGCGCCTCGCGCCCGAACTCAACAACATCGTGGGCTGGATCGAGCAGCTCGGCGAAGTCGACACGAAGGATGTCGCGCCGATGACTGCGGTGATCCCGAACACGCTGCGCCTGCGCGCCGACGTGATCACCGAGGGCAACCAGCGCGACGCGGTGCTGGCGAACGCGCCGCAGGGCGAACATGGCTTCTTCACGGTTCCGAAGGTGGTGGAATGAGCGCGCTGACGGATCTGGGCGTCGCCGCCATCCGCAACGGCGTGCGCGACGGCGAATTCTCCGCGCGCGAAGTCGCCGAGGCGTTCAACACCGCCGTGGCCGGCGCCGACGCGCTCAACGCGTTCATCGTCAAGACCCCCGAGCATGCGCTCACCGCCGCCGATGCGGCCGACAAGGCGCGCGCCGCGGGCGAGACGCTCAAGCCGCTGGCCGGCGTGCCGATCGGCATGAAGGACCTGTTCGCCACCAAGGGCGTGCAGACCACCGCGGCCAGCCGCATCCTCGAAGGCTTCAAGCCCGAGTATGAATCCACTGTCTCTCACAAGCTGTGGGACGCGGGCGCCGGCATGCTCGGCAAGCTCAATCTCGACCAGTTCGCGATGGGCTCGTCGAACGAGACCAGCTATTTCGGCAACGTGATCTCGCCGTGGCGGCGGGGCGAGGGCGATACCACGCCGCTCGCGCCCGGCGGCTCCTCGGGCGGCAGCTCGGCGGCGATCGCGGCGCGGCTCTGCCCGGCGGCGACCGGCACCGATACCGGCGGCTCGATCCGCCAGCCGGCGGCGTTCACCGGCATCTCGGGCATCAAGCCCACCTATGGCCGCTGCTCGCGCTGGGGCGTGGTGGCGTTCGCCTCCTCGCTCGATCAGGCCGGCCCGATGGCGCGCGACGTGCGCGACTGCGCGATCCTGCTCGAGGCGATGGCGGGCTTTGATCCCAAGGATTCGACCTCGCTCGACATGGCGGTCCCGAACTGGGAGGCGGGCCTCTCCGCCGATCTGCGCGGCAAGCGTGTCGGCATCCCGGCCGAGTACCGGATGGACGGCACCCCGGCCGAGATCGAGGCGCTGTGGCAGCAGGGCATCGCCTGGCTGAAGGATGCCGGGGCCGAGATCGTCGAGGTCAGCCTGCCGCACACCAAATATGCGCTGCCGGCCTATTACATCATCGCGCCGGCCGAAGCTTCGTCCAACCTCGCCCGCTATGACGGCGTGCGCTATGGTCTCCGCGAACTGGCCGACGGCCAGAACCTGCAGGACATGTACGCCGCCACCCGCGCCGCCGGCTTCGGCGACGAGGTGAAGCGCCGCATCCTGATCGGCACCTATGTGCTGTCGGCCGGCTTCTACGATGCCTATTACACCCAGGCGCAGAAGGTCCGCACGCTGATCGCGCGCGACTTCGACAATGCCTGGAGCCAGTGCGACCTGCTGCTCACCCCGACGGCGCCGAGCGCGGCGTTCGGGCTGGGCGAGAAGGTCGATCCGCTGGCGATGTACCTCAACGACGTGTTCACCGTGCCGGCGAGCCTCGCGGGCGTGCCCGCGATGAGCGTGCCGGGCGGTCTGGATGCGGGCGGCCTGCCGCTGGGCCTGCAGATCATCGGCAAGCCGTTCGACGAGCAGGGCGTGCTCAACGCCGGCCTCGCGATCGAGCAGCGCGCTGGCTTCACCGCGCGTCCCAAGGCCTGGTGGTAACCTAACGATCCTCCCCGTGCCGGGGAGGATCTTTTTATCCCTGCACGATCGGCACGGCGAGATAGGCCAGCCGCCGTACCTCGCGGCGGCCGCGCACCACCGTGTCGAGGATCAGCCCGGTAAAGAAGCTCAATGTCGCGACGATCGACAGGCCGGTCACCAGCACGGCGGTCGGCAGGCGCGGGACCTGGCCGGTGTGCCAGTAGGTCACACCCAGGGGTATCGCGAGCAGCACCGCCAGCAGCGCCAGCGCACCGGCAATGCCGCCGAAGAACAGGATCGGTCGCTCGATGCGGAACAGCGTCACGATCGTGCGCAGGATCCGCCAGCCGTCGCGATAGGTGGAGAGCTTCGAGGTCGAGCCTTCGGGCCGCGCGGCATAGGCGGTGACGATCTCCGCCACCGGCATGCGCAGCTCCAGCGCGTGGATGCTGATCTCGGTCTCGATCTCGAACCCGGCGGAGAGCACGGGGAAGCTCTTCACGAACCGCCGCGAGAACACCCGGTACCCCGACAGGATGTCGCTGAAGCTGCGGCCGAAGAGCCGGGCCAGCATGCCGGTGAGCATCCGGTTGCCCAGCCGATGCCCGCGCCGATAGGCCAGCTCCACCTCGGACTTGCGCGCGCCGACGACCATGTCGAGCTGTTCGTCGAGCAGCCGCTCGATCAGGGCAGGCGCGGCATCGGCGTCATAGGTGAGGTCGCCGTCGGACAGGACGTACACGTCCGCCTCGATATCGGCGAACATGCGGCGTACGACATTGCCCTTGCCCTGCATCCGCTCGCTGCGCACCACCGCGCCGGCGGCTTGCGCCACCTCGATCGTCCGGTCGCGGCTGTTGTTGTCGTACACATACACCGTGGCGCCCGGCAGGCTCGACCGAAACGCCTCTACGGTGCGGGCGATCGCCACCTCTTCATTGTAGCAGGGCAGCAGGACCGCCACCCGCAAGCCCGCAAACCGATCCTGAAACCGCGACGCCACCGAGGCCATGCCCGCCATACTCCTTCTCGCCGGGCGCCTAGTCGACTCGAGGGCGCCGCGCAATTGGGCGCTGGACCTGAGGGCGGCGACGCGCGATAGGCAGAGCCACGCATATCCCATTACCTTGTGAAGAGCACATGGCGACCAAGACTGCATCGAGCTACCGAATCCAGGGCGATACCGGCGAATGGGAGGTCGTGATCGGCCTCGAAGTCCATGCCCAGGTCACGTCGAACGCCAAGCTGTTTTCCGGTGCGGCCACGGCGTTCGGGGCAGAGCCCAATAGCCAGGTGAGCCTTATCGATGCCGCGATGCCCGGCATGCTGCCCACGCCCAACCGCGAGTGCATCCGCCAGGCGGTGCGCACCGGCATGGCGATCGGCGCGGTGATCAACAAATGGTCGCGCTTCGATCGGAAGAACTATTTCTACGCCGATCTGCCGCAGGGCTACCAGATCAGCCAGCTCTACCACCCGCTGGTGGGCGAGGGCGAGATCACGATCAGCCTCGACGAGAAGGACCCGGAGGCCGAGATCAAGTCCATCGGTGTCGAGCGCATCCATGTCGAGCAGGATGCCGGCAAGCTGATGCACGACCAGCACCCGACCCGCTCCTATGTCGACCTCAACCGCGCGGGCGTGGCGCTGATGGAGATCGTGTCGAAGCCGGACATGCGCTCGCCGGCCGAGGCGGGCGCCTATCTCTCGAAGCTGCGCTCGATCCTGCGCTATGTCGGCTCGTGCGACGGTAACATGGACCAGGGCTCGATGCGCGCCGACGTCAACGTTTCGGTGCGCAAGCCGGGCGAGCCGTTCGGCACGCGTACCGAGACCAAGAACGTCAACTCGGTGCGCTTCGTGATGCAGGCGATCGAATATGAGGCGCGGCGCCAGGTCGAGGTGCTGGAGGGCGGCGGCCGGATCGTTCAGGAAACCCGCCTGTTCGATCCCGACAAGGGCGAGACCCGCTCGATGCGCTCGAAGGAAGACGCGCATGATTACCGCTACTTCCCTGATCCCGATCTGCTGCCGCTGGAGCTGGACGACAGCTTCCTCGAGGAATGCCGCCAGAGCCTGCCCGAGCTGCCGGACGCCAAGCGCCGCCGCTACGAGGAGTCGCTGGGCCTCACCGCCTATAACGCCGCGGTGTTGACCGCCGAGGCGGAGACGGCGCGCTGGTTCGAGGCCTTGCTCGCCGAAAGCGCGCGCATCCAGAAGAAGGGCGAGCAGGAAGTCGCTCGCGCCGCAGCCAACTGGCTGCTCTCGGACCTGTACGGGGCGCTCAACCGCCTGGGCAAGGGCATCGACGAGAGCCCGGTCAGCCCCGAGGCGGGCGCCGAACTGCTCGCACTGGTCGCCGACGGCACCATTTCGAACACGCTGGGCAAGCAGGTGTTCGAGATCATGCTGGAGACCGGCGATGCGCCGGGCAAGATCGTCGAAGAGCGCGGCATGAAGCAGACCAGCGACACCGGCGCGATCGAGGCGGTGATCGCCGAGATCCTGGCCAAGAACCCGAATCAGCTCGAACAGTATCGCGCCGGCAAGGAGGCGCTGTTCGGCTTCTTCGTCGGCCAGACGATGAAGGCGATGGCCGGCAAGGCCAACCCGGCGGTGGTCAACGAGCTGCTCAAGAAGGCGCTGAGCTGAGGGGAGGCAAGGGGATGCTGCGTCGACTGGTCGTCCTGGCCCTGTGCCTGTTCCCGCTGACCGCGTCGGCGCAGACCGCGCCCGCATCCCCTGCCGCCAATCCCAAGGTGGCGATCGAGACCAGCGCCGGGCGGATGGTGGTCGAGGTATATCTCGACAAGGCGCCCGTCTCCGCCCGGAACTTCCTGCGCTATGTCGATGCCAAGCGGCTGGACGGGGTGGTGTTCTACCGCACCGTCAAGCCGGCGGAGAAGTTCGGCTTCGTCCAGTTCGGCATCCAGAACGCGCCGGCCAAGATGTTCCCGCCGATCAAGCATGAGCCGACCAGCGAAACCGGCATCAAGCATCTCGACGGCACGCTCTCGCTGCCCCGCCTGGCACCTGGCAGCGCGCGCGGCGAGTTTACCATCATGGTCGGCGATCAGCCCTCCTTCGATGCGGACCCGAGCAAGCCCGGCGATAATCTGGGTTTCGCCGCGTTCGGCCGGGTAATCGAAGGGCACGACGTGCTGCTCAAGATTCTGGACGGGCCGATCTCGCCGACCAAGACGCTGATGGGCAGCTTCAAGGGCGAGGTGCCGGAAGCGCCCGTCAAGATCCTCTCGGCTCGCCGCCTGACGCCGTGATCGCGACGCTGGCTTGGGGAGAATCGTTGCGCGGCCAATATATTTTCGCATAGCTTCCTCGCCAGGCGTACCGATCGGGTGACGCCGAGGAGGGGGAAGCATGAAAGGAAGAGGTCGCGCCGTCATCGGCGCCCTGCTGGCCGTTTCGGTCTGCAGCCAGGCGGCAATCGCGCAGGACAGCGCCCTGACGGCGGCGAACGGCGGAGGGGCCCCGCGCATTCTCGCCGACAGCGCGTCGCCGTTCGGCAAGCCCGAGGCGGCCGAACTGGATCCTGCCTCGGTGAAAATGCCGGAACTGGCGTTCACGCCCTCGCCGACCGACGCCGAGGACTTCGACAAATACTATTATTTCCATCGGGACAGCACCGATTTCGCGACCGCCTATGCCGATCTGCGCGAATGCGACGGCTATGCCAGCGGTCTGTCGAGCGGGATCGACTATACCGGGGTGCCCTATCCCTACACCGGCACCATGGCCGGCGCCCTGGGCGGTGCCATCGGCAGCGCGCTGGCGGTGGCGATCTTCGGCTCGGCCGAGAAGCGCAAGGCGCGCCGGGTGAACATGCGGCTGTGCATGTTCTACAAGGGCTATCAGCGTTTCGGGCTGCCCAAATCGCTATGGACCGAGTTCAACTTCGAGGAAGGCATCGGCCATGTCGGCCATGAACGCCGCGTCGAGCTGTTGAAGCGCCAGGCGCTGGTCGCCGCGCAGGCGACGCCGAAGGGGGAGGCTCTGGGGCTATGATCCGTACAATTCTGTTCGCCGCCTTCGGGCTCCTACTCGCCGCGCCCGCGCTGGCCGGCGAGAAGCCGCCGGTGTTCGTGAAGACCAAGGCGATGGCCGACAAGCCGGCCGTCGCGCTCAATCCCGCGTTCGGCTATGTCCTGCTGCGTACCGATGTGGCGATGCCGATGCATCTGATGCGGATACCGACCGAGGCGGAACGCACGACCTATGCCGATCTGCGCGCCCGGGCCTTTGCCGAGGCCCGTCGCAAATATGAGAAGAAGCTGAAATCCTACGAGGATGCGCTGAAGGCCCGCAAGTCCGGGGCGGCCAATACGCCGGTGCCGGAGAAGCCGGTCGAGCCGACCGAGGCCAATTTCCAGTTCGTCCCCTTCGAGCGCATGGCCGCGGCGTCGATCGGCCCGACCAACCGCTTCGCCAAGCAGGACGGTGGCGGTTCCACCTATCTGCAGGAACTCACACCCGGCGAGTACCGGCTCTACGGGCCGGTGATGGTGATGCCGCAGGGCGGGGCGGCCGGCACCTGCTGGTGCATGGGCAGCGTGAAGGTGGAGGTCCGTGCCGGCGAGATCACCGATCTCGGCTATATCGCGAGCAAGCAGGGCAAGCCCATTGTCGCGGTGGCGGACAAGAACTTCCCGGCACCGCAGGCAATTCCCAATCTGCTCGGACCCGCGCCGGACGGGCAGGCAATCGACCCGCGCCTCGCCAACCTACCGATCCGGCGGGCCAGCTATCGCCCGGTCGGCAAGCTGCCGAACTATTTCGGCGTGATGATCGGCCGTATTCCCGAGATTCCGGGCGTGCTCCGCTACGATCGCGACCGGATCGTCGATCTCACCGCGCAGTGACGGGTAGCCGCGGGCGCTGTGAGGGGTGTCGGCCCTACAGCGCCTGCGGCTCCAGGTAGAGATAGCCGGGGTCGAACTCCGCAAGTCGCTTTAGGCCGGGCAGATCGTGGAACGACACCCGTCCGTTGCGGAACTCGACCAGGACGCGCTCGCGAAGTTCGCGCAGTACCCGGTTTACATGCACGGGGGTGAGGCCCAGGCATTCGGCGAGTTCCGCCTGGCTGATGGCGAGGGGATAGCTATCCACCTCCGCCAGGCCGACCACCTGGAGCCGCACATGCAGCTCGCAGAACAGGTGCGCCGCGCGCTGGATGGCGGAGCGGCGACCGAGCGAGACTTCCCACTCGCGGTGGATCGCGGCGTCGACATTGGTGGAATACCACATCACCCGGGTCAGGTGCGGCAGCGTCTCGGTGATCTGCCGAAGCCGCGCATGCGACGCGCGGGCGATGGTGCAGGGGGTGATCGCCAGCAGCGAGTGGTCGAGTCGCTTCAGCGTGAAGCCGTGCAGGTCGGCGAAGTCGCCGGCGACATGGACATGGGTGATCTGGCGCTGGCCGTTCTTGAGGTCCTTGTAGCGGCCGAGCAATCCGTCGAGCAGCAGCGTGGAATAGTTCAGTTCCTCGCCGGCGCGCACGATGGTGCGGCCGGCGGGATGCACGATGGTGTCGACGATCGTCCCGCGGATCGCGGCGTCCTCCTCCGCGCTGATCGTGTCGCGCAGGCGCAGTTTCAGCAGGTGGCGTTCGATCATTGCGGTGCGAGGCTCCGACAGCGTGATTATTGCTGGTTGAGATCCTGGTTCTTCACGACCCCGTCGGCGCCGTTCTCGCCGCCTGCGCCCAGCGGCACCGCGCGCTGAAGGGGAAGGCCTTCCTTGGTGGCGGCATCGGCCGCGTCCGAACGCGATTCCACCGCCTGCTGGATGTCGGAGCGGGGGTCTGCGTGGTCCTTGTCGGACTCGGGCATAAGGCTGTTCTCCATGGGTCAGGCGACCGGCTGGCCGGGGGTGATGCCCGGATCGATGCCCGGTTCGGTCTGGGGGGCGGGCACGTCGATATCGGGGCCTGGCGGATCGATTTCCGGCGGCGGGCCGCTCGGCTGGCCCGGGTTGGGTGCGGGCATCTCGGAGGGCGGGGTGGTAGGCTGGATGGGGGGCTCTACCGGCATGGGACATCTCCTGGTCGTTTCAGCCCCAACGCCTTGCGATGCCCAATCGTTGCTTCGTGCTTGCCCCGAACCCCATGACTGCTATAGAGCCCGCCGACCGGCGGTGTCCCCTGCGGGCGTGGCGGAACTGGTAGACGCGCTGGATTTAGGTTCCAGTATCGAAAGATGTGGGGGTTCGACTCCCTTCGCCCGCACCAGTCCTCGCGGCTGATGTGTGGTACACCGCAATTCCGAATTCTTTGAGAAAGCGTGAGAATGCAGACTGTCGAGACGTTGAACGAGGGCCTGAAGCGCGCCTTCACGCTGAAGATCACCGCCGCGGACATCGACTCGAAGGTCGATGCCGAGGTCAAGCGGGTCGCTCCGCAGATTCGCATGCCCGGCTTCCGCCCCGGCAAGGTGCCGATCAACCTGGTCCGCAAGATGCACGGCGAGGCGCTGACGCAGGACGCGCTCAACAGCTCGATCCAGGAAGGCATCCAGAAGCTGATCGCCGATCACAAGCTGCGCCCGGCGATGCAGCCGTCGGTCAGCCTCGAGGGCGAATACGCCCCCGGCGGCGACGCGGAAGTGAAGGTCGAGCTGGAAGTGCTCCCCGACGTTCCGACCCCCTCCATCGAGGGCCTGAAGCTCGAGCGCCTGACCGTGCCGGTCAAGGACGAGGAAGTGCAGGAGCAGCTGAAGCAGCTCGCCAACCAGCAGAAGCGCTTCGACGACGCGGACGAGGGCCATGCCGCGACCAAGGGTGACCAGGTGGTGATGGACTTCGTCGGCAAGGTCGACGGCGTTGCCTTTGACGGCGGCACCGGCGAGGGCATGGCCGTCGAGCTCGGCTCGGGCCGCCTGATCCCGGGCTTCGAGGAGCAGCTGGAAGGCGTGAAGGTCGGCGACGAGAAGCAGCTCAACGTCACCTTCCCGGACGATTACGGCGCCAAGGATCTGGCCGGCAAGGCCGCGACCTTCGACGTCAAGATCACCGCGGTGCAGACCGCCGGCGAGACCAAGATCGACGACGACATGGCGAAGGCGTTCGGCCTCCAGGATCTGGAGCAGCTGACCGGCCTGCTGAAGGGGCAGATCGAGCAGCAGCTCAACGGCCTGACCCGCACCCACATGAAGCGCAAGCTGCTCGACCAGCTCGCCGCCGGCCACGACTTCCCGGTGCCGCCGTCGATGGTGGAAGCCGAGTTCGACCAGATCTGGCACCAGCTCGTCCACGAGACCGAGCATGAGGAAGATCCGGCCGCGGCCCTGGCCGAGCTGGAAGGCGAGCGCGACGAATATCGTGCGATTGCCGAGCGCCGCGTGCGCCTGGGCCTGCTGCTCAGCGAGATCGGCACCGCCAACGGCGTCGAAGTGACCGCGCAGGAAATGAACCGCCTGATCGCGCAGGCCGCGCAGCAGTACGGCCCGCAGGATCGCCAGCGCTTCATCCAGTATGTCCAGCAGGAGCCGATGGCGGCTGCCCAGCTGCGCGCGCCGCTGTTCGAGGACAAGGTCGTCGACTTCCTGTTCGACAAGGCCGAGATCACCGATCGCGAAGTGACCAAGGAAGAGCTGGAAGCCGCGATCGAGAGCGAGGACGGCTTCTCGTCGGGCACCCATGTCCACGATCACGACAACCACAAGCCGAAGAAGAAGGCCGCCAAGAAGGCCGACGCGTCGGACGAGGCCGGTGAAGAAAAGCCCGCCAAGAAGCCGGCTGCCAAGAAGGCCAAGGCCGAAGACGCCGAGCCGGCCGCCGAGGGCGATGCCGAGCCGGTGAAGAAGGCCAAGAAGGCTGCCAAGGCCGAAGGCGAGGGCGAAGACGCCGCGCCGAAGCCGAAAAAGGCAGCGGCCAAGAAGAAGGCCGACGCCGAGTGATTTGAGAAGGGCCGGAACGAAAGTTCCGGCCCTTCTTCTTTCTACTCCAAATCCTCCCCTTCACGGGGAGGTTGCGCGCGCAGCGGGGCGGAGGGAGCGACGCTGGTGTGTCGTGTGCCTGCCCGGCCGGGACAACCCTCCACCACGGCCTTCGGCGGGGGGGGGGCTCCGCCTCTGGGGGAGGATCTTAGGGTTCAGCGCAGCGCGACGACCAGCGTGGTGACCGCCTTGGGCTCCGCCAGCGCTTCCGCCGACACCGCCGCCGCGTCGCGGCTGGCATCGGTGACGACCCGCTCCACCACCCGCGCCCCGGGTAGGCCGATCGTCAGCCGGCGCGGCACTACGCCGCCATTGACGTGCACGAGCACCAGCCGCTTGCCCTCCGGCGAGATTGCGCCGACCGTATCTTCGTCGTCTACCGGCACCAGCCGATAGCCCGGCCGGATGTACCGGCTGAACTGCGCCAGGGCCCAGTATTTGCGGGTTAGGTGGATCGGATGCTCGGCTGCGGTGGCAGGCGCGTAGGCCATCTTCACCAGCCCCCAGTTGCTGCCGCCGGCGCTGCCGTCGCCCTTGTCGCTGCTCTGGCGCTCCACCGCCTGCCAGAACACCCAGGCGACCGGCTCCAGACGCTTGAGATCGTGGACGACATGTTCGGCGAAGGCGAGCGGTGAGGCCATGCCGTCGAAATGCTCGGGATCCTTGTCGAGCGGGGTGTCGTTCTCGCTCATCCAGAGGCGGATGCCGTGCGCCTGCGCGATGTCCCGCACCGCAGTCTGGTGGACGGTGCCATAGCTGTGGACGTTCAACTGCCCGATCCGCGCGCGGGTCGCCGCCGGATAGCCTTGCCAGTCGCGCACGAAGAGGTGGGAGTTGGTCTCGTCCGGCGCCGCGATCACCGTCTTCAATCCGTGCGCCTTCAGCGCGCGGTCGGCGGCGTTGATCATCATCGCCTGGCGGGCCGGGCTCCAGTGCGCACCTTCCTGCGTGTTGGCGGCGAACCAATAGTCGGTGTTCGGTTCGTTGACCGGCGACAGCGTGCGGAAAGTGATGCCGTGCGCACGTTGCAGCCTGTCCACCACGATCGCCAGATATTCGGCGAAGCGCGCTTCCTGGCCGGGGCGGAGATTGTCGTCGGTGCCCTTCTCGGCGCCGGAGACACGTCCGCTGACGGTCATGAACCAGGGCGGCGAGTTGGAGAAGGCCTCGAAGATCGGGGCCTTAACCCGCTTGCGGATCGCGTCCAGCCACCAGCGCTGATTGGCATCGGCTTGCCAGTCCCACATCGCGGGATCGGCAGGGTTCCACCAGTCGGTGCCGGTCGCGCCCGCCGGGCGGCGCCAGAAGCCGGGCACGTCGGCGCCGGGGCGGAGATAGGGCTTGGTCTCGGGCGCGTCGCCGCCACCGATATTGTAGCGCGCGATCGTCCAGCCCAGTCCCTCCGGCCCGTAGAACAGGTCCGCCAGCCTCTCGCGTATCGGGTCTGGATAGCCGCCGGTGACATGGGCGAACCAGGCGAGCGCCGTCCCCCAGCCCTCGAAAGGCTGGCCTCGGCGCTTCAGATCCGGCCGCAGCGTCAGCGTGACGTGCGGCTCCGCGACCGGCGGCTGCGGGCTGGTCTGGGCGAGGGCCGCGGGCGAGGCGGCGATCAGCAGCGACAGGGCCAGCGCGCGGATCATGCCGCTGTCACCTTGTAGAGACCGGCGCCGTGCGGCGGCAGCGTGCGGGCGAGCCGCAAGGGGCTCGTCCCCTCGTCCTTGCCCTCCCACAGGTTGCGCACCCGCACGGTGCCCGTCGCGCCGAGCAGGCGCAGGTCGAACGCGGCCTCACCCGCCTTGTCGCCGGTGTTGAACAGCGCGACATAGTGGCCGCCCGTGGCAGCGCGGGCGGTCCACACGCGGCGATCGTCGGCGACGAACCAGGGCCGGTTCCCGCTGCTCGCCTGGTTGACCGCTAGCACTTCGCGATTGGTCAGCAGCGCGCGGGTGCGGGCGTCTAGGTGGCGCAGGTCACCGCCCATGATCAGGGGCGAGCGGGCGATTCCCCAGAGCGTCATCAGCGTGCGCTGCTCGTCCGGCGTGAACTTGGTGTCGCGCTGGCCGAGCGCGAGCCGACCGAGCGGCAGCATGTCGGCATCGGGCCAGGCGCCGGGGCGGGCGTGGGGGCTCCAGTTCTCCAGCCGGGTGAACTGCGCCTCCAGCATCTTCCAGTCGTCCCAGAAATCGTCGGAGATGCGCCACATCTGGGCGTGCTGCGCGACATGGGCGGCGTGCGGGACCGGCGTCTCGCCGGGCGAGAGGCTGAGCAGGATCGGCCGCCCGGTCGCGCGAATCGCCTTGGCCGCCGCCTCGATTTCCGGCGCATGCGCGTCATAGGGGCGGCTCATGTCGTCCATCTTGACGAAGTCGACGCCCCAGGAGGCGAGCAGTGCGAAGACGCTGTCATAATAGGCCTGTGCGCCCGGCTTGCGCATGTCGACGCCGTACATGTCGGGGTTCCACGGGCAGATGCTCGTGGTGTCGGCGATATCCGCGGCGCGGACGCCGTTCGCGCCCAGCACCGGCAGGTTGCGTTCCACCGCCAGCCGGGGGATGCCGCGCATCAGGTGGACGCCGAACTTCATGCCGAGTGCGTGGACCTTGGCCGCGATGGGTGCGAAGCCCTTGCCATTCGTGGACGACGGAAACCGGTTGGGGGCGGGCAGCAGCCGGCCATGGCTGTCCATCGCCGGCACCGGCTTGGCGTTGTAGGTGTAGCTGTTGGCTTCCGGCTCGTACCATTGGATGTCGATGGTAAAGATGTCGTAGCCGAACGGCAGCAGCTCGCGCGCCTGGATGGCGGCGGTCTCCAGTGCCTGTGCCTCGGTGATCGTGGTGGCGAAGCTGTTCCAGCTGTTCCAACCCATCGGCGGGGTAGGGGCCAGCTGCCCGGGGCCGGCCCGTGCCGCAGCCGGAGCCGCCAGGGCCGCACCGCCGAGCGTCGCCGCTCCGTGTAACAGGCCGCGCCGATCGATGCGGACACCACCGCGTTTCCGTTCGCTCATCCGTCCCTCCGTTTTTGTCTGACTAAACGGACGAATGGGGGGCGTCAACGCTGCCGGGTCAAGGCTTCAGCGAGAGTTCGGTATCTTCGTGCGCCTGGAGAATAAGCGTGACGCAGGCCGCTTTTGCCGCTGCCGGATCGCCGTTGGTGATGGCGGAGAACAGGTCGCGGTGCAGCGGGATGGAGTCGCGCAGCTGCTTCGCCTTGCGCGCCTTGAACAGCGCGGTCGCCCGCACCGCGGTGCCGATGCTTCCGGAAAGGCTGACCAGCAGGTCGTTCGCCGTCGCCTCCAGCAGAACGTTGTGAAACTGCTGGTCGGCGGCTTGCCCTTCCGCCGTCGCGAGCCCCATTTCCTCCATCACTTCCAGGGCGTGGCCCATCCGGCCGATCTGGCGCGCGGTGCGGAACTTTGCGGCCAGTTCGGCGGCGGACGGCTCGACGATCATGCGGAGCTGGAACAGATTCTCGACAAAGGTGGCAGAGGGCTCCGCTTCGAACGTCCAGGCGAGGATGTCCGGATCGAGCAGGTTCCAGTCGCCGCGATTGCGGATCCGCGTGCCCGCCTTGGGGCGGCTTTCGATCAGTCCTTTTGCCGCCAATATGCGCAGCGCTTCGCGCACGACGCTGCGCGAGACGCTGCGTGTCTCGGCCAGTTCGAATTCGCCCGGCAATATCGCCCCTGGCAGATACTGGCCCGTCACGATCGCCACGCCCAGTTCCCGCGCGATCGATCGATGTGCCGGGTTACGCTTTCGTTCGACAGCCAATCGCCATCCCCCTCTATCCCGCCTGATCTTGGTCGGTCTTGGCGCCGGGCGCCATCCCGGAAATGCACGCGGCTCGAATCTCACTTGTCTTACAAATAAGATGGGATATGTTGTCAGACAACTGGTCCTGATCCGCGCGCAGACGTGGAGCTTCGGGCCAGGGGATGAGGGAGGATCTGATGAGGGTGAGCACGAAAATTGCGTTGTTTGGCACGTCCGCGATCGCACTGGCGGTGGCCGGAGCCATGCCGGCCCATGCCCAGCAGGCCAGCGGGCAGGGTGCCAATGAGGGGCCGGGGGAAATCGTCGTCACCGGCGTGCGCGAGAGCCTCCGCTCCGCCCAGGCGCTGAAGCGCAACGCCGACCAGATCGTCGATTCGGTGCAGGCGCAGGACATCGGCAAGCTGCCGGACGCGAACACCACCGAGGCGCTGCAGCGCATCACCGGTGTGCAGATCCAGCGCCGCTACGGCGAAGGCGCCACCGATTTCGACCACCGCACCCAGCCCGCGATCACCGTGCGCGGCCTGACCCAGGTCCAGAACTTTCTCGACGGCCGCGCGGTCTATTCCGCCTCGGGCGGGCGCGCGTTCGACCTTGAAGGCGTGCCGCCGGAACTGCTGTCGGGCATCGACGTGTACAAGAACGCGCCCGCCAACATCATCGAAGGCGGCGTGGGCGGCGCGGTGAACCTGCGCACCCGCAAGCCGTTCGATTCCGCCGGCCAGGTGATCAGCGCCACGGTCCGCGGCAATTACTACGACCGCGTCGACAAGCCGGGTTATGCCGTGTCGGGCCTGTACAGCAATCGCTTCCAGGCGGGCGAGGGCGAGATCGGCGTGCTGATCAACGCGGTCTATTCCAAGAGCCAGTATCGCCAGGACGGCCTGCTGATCGGGCCGTTCGACACGGTTGCGCCGGGCTCGATCGCGGGCGCGCCGGCGAACGCCCAGATCCCGTACGGTCCCGAAATCTACGACGATAGCGGCGATCGCAAGCGCCTGGGCGTGGCCGGCGCCATCCAGTGGAAGCCGAGCGACGCGCTGCTCATCACGGCGCAGGGGCAGATGACCAAATACTGGTTCAACCGGACCGGCGCCTATTATTACGATTACAGCAACCGCTCGAACGTCCGGAACGCCGCCGGAGTCGTGACCAGCTATGGTACCGCGCCGGCGCCGGGCGCGACCTTCACCTTCAACAAGGAAGGCTATGCGACCAGCGGCACCCTGGCGCCGATCGCGTTCGAGACCGGCCGCTATGACCAGCAGCTGTGGAGCGCGAGCAAGAACTTCACGCTGAATGCAGCCTGGCAGCCGACCGACCGGCTCAAGGCGAATTTCGACGCGCAGTATCTCCATTCCTATTACAATGCGGATCGCAACGGCCATGTGCTGTCGCTGTACAGCCAGTCCGGCCAGACCTCGCTGACCACGCCGCACCCGCTCAGCGTCGACTTCGACCTGCGCGGCAAATATCCGCGCTGGGACGTGCGTCAGCAGGGTGTGCTCAACAACCCGGCGAACTACACCACGCCCTATGTTGCGGATGCACTCCAGCGGAACGACGCGGATACGTTCGCACTCGCGTCCGACATCGAATATGACGTCGAAGGCGGGTTCCTGAAGAAGCTGCGCGCCGGCGTTCGCTATGCCGACAACAGCATCGACCTGCGCGGCACCTGGCACGGCGTGTGCATCACCTCGCTCGGCGCCGATCCCAATTGCGGTGCGCCGTCGGGAACCCCGCTGGTCCCGCTGACCAAGAATCCGCAGCTTGCGATGCCGGGTCCGTCGAAGAACTGGTTCGATGGCAACACCGTGAAGGGCGGGCTGCTCTACCCGGCATTCCCGGGCGGTGACGGCGTATGGGCGCAGACCAAGGCCCTGTATGCGCTGCTCGGCGCGACGACGCAGGACAGTTTCAGGCCCGGCGACCTCAATCGCCAGACCGAGAAGACCTATACCGGCTGGGCGATCGCCGACTATGGCTTCGATGTGGGCGGCGTGAGCTTTGACGGCGGCCTCGGCGTGCGCGTGGTGAAGACCAGGACGACGTCGGTGGGCACCCAGTTCAACAATGACGGCACCTCCGCGCCGATCAGCGTCGGCAGGGAATACACCAAGGCGTTGCCGAGCTTTAACCTCCGCGGCAAGCTGACCGACACGTTCCAGATGCGCTTCGCCTATTCGAAGGGCCTGGCGCGGCCGAACTTCGACCAGCTCTCGACCAATCTGACGCTGAACAATCCGAACCAGATCAACCCGGTCACCGGCCATCCGAGCGCCGGCTCGGGCAACCCGCGGCTCAACCCGATCCGTTCGGACAATTTCGACGTGACCGCCGAATGGTACTTCGCCCCCAGCGGATCGCTGACCGGCGGCCTGTTCTACAAGAAGGTCAACGGCTTCCTGGCGGGCGGCATCGTCACCGGCGTGTTCAACGGCGTCACCTACGACATCAGCACGCAGGTGAACTCGGGCAACGGCACGGTGAAGGGCGCGGAGATCGGCTACAACCAGTTCTTCGATTTCCTGCCCGGGCCGTTGAGCGGGCTCGGCCTCCAGGCCAACTATACCTATGTCGATTCGAGCGTGAGCAACCCGTTCGCCGTGGCGGGTACGAACACGCCGCAGCAGCTGCCGCTCGAGAAGCTGTCGAAGCACAGCTACAACCTTGTCGGCCTTTACGAGAAGGGCCCCGTCACCGCGCGCGTGGCGTGGAGCTGGCGGTCCAGCTATCTCGACCAGACCCAGGGAAGCGGCGCCAACGGCATCCCGCAATATGCCAAGCCCTATGCCTCGCTCGACGCTTCGATCAGCGTGAACCTGACCAAGCAGATCGCGGTCTCGGCGGATGTGGTGAACCTCAACAACCGGCTGAACATGATCTACATCGGAACGCCGGCCGCACCGCTGCGGTACGAACTCAACGATCGGCGCTTCGGCCTGTCGCTGCGGGCGACCTACTGACCATCCCGGCCGGGGCGGGCAACCGCTCCGGCCGCCGTTCGCGGGAGGGACGGCGCATGACGGCTTTCCACATCAAGGTTTCAACCGGGCGGCGTGCGGCATGAGCGCGCCGCTTTCGCATATCGTGATCGTCGGCGGCGGCACCGCCGGCTGGATGGCCGCCGCCGCGCTCGCCCGCGTGCTCGACACCCGCACGATCGCGATCACGCTGGTCGAATCCGAAGCGATCGGCACCGTCGGCGTCGGCGAGGCGACGATCCCGCCGATCCAGGCGTTCAACGCGCTGCTGGGCCTCGACGAGAGCGAATTCCTGCGCGCCACCAGGGGCACCGCCAAGCTCGGCATCGAGTTCGTCGACTGGCGGGCGCAAGGCACGCGCTATTTCCATCCCTTCGGCACCCACGGCGTCGATTTCGGGGCGATCCCGTTCGAGGCGGTGTGGCAGCGCGCGCGGCTTACCGGCAAGGCTGCCCCGCTGGAGGCCTATTCGATCTGCGCCGAGGCGGCGCGGCTCGGCCGGTTCCAGCGGCCGGTGGCCAGCGGCAACAACCCGCTCGCCCATATCGGCTATGCCTATCATTTCGATGCGGCGCTCTATGCCGGCTTCCTGCGCGAAAAGGCGGAGCACTGGGGCGTGCGGCGGCAGGAAGGGCGGATCGTCTCGGTCGAACAGGCCGAAGACGGTGCGATCGCGGCGGTAGCGCTCGAATCGGGCGCGCGGATCGGCGCGGACTTCTTCATCGACTGCTCGGGATTCCGTTCGTACCTGCTCGGTGACATTCTGGGCGTGCCGTTCGAGGATTGGGGCCGCTGGCTGCCCAACGACCGCGCGGTCGCGGTGCCCTGTGCGCTTGGCCCGGAGGGGCGCTCCCCCTTTACGCGTTCCACTGCACGCGGCGCCGGTTGGCAGTGGCGCATCCCGCTCCAGCACCGCGTCGGCAACGGCCTTGTCTATGCGAGCGACCATTGCACGGATGTCGCAGCAGAGACGCTATTGCTTAGCAATATCGAGGGTGCGCCGCTGGGTGAACCGCGCTTCCTGCGCTTCCGGGCCGGGCGGAGGGCGCGCTTCTGGGAGAAGAACTGCGTCGCGCTGGGGCTCGCCAGCGGGTTTCTCGAACCGCTGGAATCGACCAGCATCCATCTCGTCCAGGCGGGTATCGCGCGCCTGCTCGAGATGCTGCCGGTGGGCGGCGGCACGCCCGCGGACATTCGACGCTACAACCGGCTGATGGCCACGGAGTTCGAGACCATCCGCGACTTCCTCATCCTCCATTTCCACGCCACCAGCCGCGGCGATACCGACTATTGGCGTCGGCTGCGGACGATGGCGGTGCCGGACGCGCTGGCCGAGCGCCTGGAGATCTATCGTGCCAGCGGTCGGCTGTACCGCGAGGCGGACGAGCTTTTCTCCAAGACCAGCTGGCTGGCGGTGCTGCATGGACAGGGCATCGACCCGCGCGGCTATGACCCGATCGCCGACGGCATGCCGCGAGACGAAGCGGAGGCAAGGCTGGCGCGGATCGCCGAGGTGACCGGGCTGGCGGCGTCCCGCATGCCGAGCCACGCGGCGTTCCTGCGTGATGCAGCAGCCATGCAGGCATAAAATTATGCCAAAATTACTCCGAGAAATTTGACCGAAACAATCAGCCTTTGCAGTATGCCCCCAGGGGCGGGAGGAATCACGTGAACAAGTTTGGGTTGCTGGCGGCGGTGGGAAGTGTTGCGCTCGCCTCCGGCATGGGGATCGCGCAGGACGGCCCGAAGATAGGTGACGCACCGCAGGTCCAGCCGGTGCAGGTCGATCCGCGCCGCCCCGATTGGGAAAATCCGGCGGTGTTCGCACGCGGCAAGATGCCCGCCAGCGCCACCCACTTCCCCTATGAGAGCCGCGCCGCCGCCCTGGCGGGCGATCCCGCCCGGTCGAGCCGCTATCTGCTGCTCGACGGCCAGTGGCAGTTCCACTTCTCGCCCTCGTCGGACGCGGTGCCGCACGGGTTCGAGAAGCCGGACTATGACGTCACCGCGTGGAAGCGCATCAAGGTGCCCGCCGACTGGCAGGCCGAGGGCTTCGACCAGGCGCGCTACAACAACATCACCTATCCCTTTCCGGCGAACCGCCCGCTGATCCCCCACGCCACCAATCCGGTGGGGTCCTATCGCCGCGACGTGCAGCTTCCCGCGACCTGGTCCGGACAGGACGTGATCCTCCATATCGGCGCGGCCGGCTCCGCCTATCGCGTCTGGGTGAACGGCGTCGAGGCCGGCTACTCCGAGGATTCCAAGCTGCCGTCGGAGTTTGATGTAACCAAGCTGGTGCATGTAGGCCGCAATACCGTGGCGATCCAGGTACATCGCTGGTCGGACGGCTCCTATCTGGAGGATCAGGATTTCTGGCGCGTCTCGGGCATCGAACGCTCGGTCTATCTGGCGGCGGTGCCCAAGGCCCGCGTGGCGGATCTGTTTGTCCATGCCGGGCTGGACGCCGCCTACAAGGACGGCAAACTCTCGACCGAGCTGACGCTCACCGATCGCACCGCGCCGCTCACCGCACGGATGACGTTACTGGATGGTGACAAGCCCGTGCTGGTCCGTGAGGCGGCGCTTGCCGCCGGCCCGGCGCAGAAGCTGACGCTCGCCGCTGACGTGGGCGGCGTGCGCCCCTGGACGGCCGAGACGCCCAATCTCTACACGCTGCTCGTCGAGCTGGTCGATGCCGAGGGCAAGGTGGTGCAGGCCACGCCGCAGCGCATCGGTTTCCGCACGGTGGAGATCAGGAACGGCCTGGTCAGCGTCAACGGCAAGCCGATCACGATCCGCGGCGTCAACCGCCACGAGCATGATCCGGAGACGTTCCACGTCGTCAGCCGCGCGTCGATGGAGCGCGACATCCAGCTGATGAAGCGGGCGAACGTCAACGCGATCCGCACCTCGCACTATCCGAACGACCCGTATCTGTACGAGCTCGCCGATCGCTACGGCCTCTACGTGATGGACGAAGCGAACATCGAGAGCCACGCGTACATGGACTATGCCAACAAGCATGGCGAGCGTCGTGCCGAGCTGCAGGTCGGCTTCGATCCTGCGTGGAAGGATGCGCATGTTTCCCGCGTCGTCAACATGGTCCAGCGGGACAAGAATCACCCCTCGGTGATCTTCTGGTCGCTGGGCAACGAGGCGGGGATCGGCCCGAACTTCGAGGCGGCGGCCGCGGCGGCCAAGGCGGTCGATCCGGGCCGGCTGGTCTCCTATCTCGGCTGGGGCACCTGGGACGGGATCCAGGATCATCGGCCGAACTATTATGCCGACATCTATGCGCCGATGTACGATCCGGCGGTGAAGCTGGAGGATTACGCCACCAACTGGAACTTCAAGCAGCCGGTGATCCAGTGCGAATACGCCCATATGATGGGCAATTCGGGCGGCAATCTGAAGGAATATTGGGACACCATCTACGCCCACCCGAACAAGCTGCAGGGCGGCTTCGCCTGGGACTGGGTCGATCAGTCGATGTACCGGTACACCAAGGACGGCAAACGCTATTGGGGGGACGGCGGCGAGTACGGCCCGAACCCGGGTGGTGACATCGAGTTCGGGGACGGTCTGCTCCAGTCGGATCGCACGCCGAACCCGCAGCTTTACGAGCTGCGCAAGGTCTATGCGCCGATCCAGTTCGACGGCTTCGATGCCGCGGCCGGCACGGTGACGGTGCGCAACCGCCACGACTTCCGCGACCTGTCCGGCTTCACCTTCGAGTGGGAAGTACAGGAAAACGGCGTCGCGGTGGCGAAGGGCGCGCTGGCGACGCCGGACGTGGCGGCGCACGGGGCGGGCACCATCGCGTTGCCGCTGGCGGGCCTCGCTCGCAAGCCGGGCGCCGAGTATTTCGTCACGATCCGCGCTCGGGCAAAGGCCGATGCCGTGCCGCTGGTGCCGGGCGGGACGGTGATCGGCTGGGAGCAGTTCGCGCTCGATCCGGCCTATCGCACGGCCGAGGTCGCGGCGCCCAAGGGCAAGGTGACGACGCAGGACGGGCAGGGGGCGATCACGCTCTCGGCCGGCGGCGCCACGCTGGTGGTGAACCGCGCGACGGGCCTCGTCGATCGCTACGCCGCCAGGGGCAAGACGCTGCTCAGCGGCGGCGCACCGCATTTCTGGCGCGCGGTGACGGACAACGACATCGGCATCGGCACCGACAAGCAGCTCGCCGCCTGGAAGGGGATGAGCCAGACGCGCACCGTCGCCTCGGTGCAGGTGCAGGATCTGGGCGAGGCAGGCGCCGAGGTCCGCGTCGCCTATACGATGGGCGCGGGTGCGGTGCGCTTCACCAGCGTCTATCGCATGGCCGGGGACGGCTCGGTCGCGGTCGATGGCAAGTTCGAGCCGGTCTCCAAGCAGCTGCCGCCGCCGTTCCGCATCGGCCTCGCCTTCACGACGCCGGGCAGCTTCAAGACGGTCGAATGGTATGGCCGGGGCCCGCACGAAAGCTATGTCGACCGCAAGACGTCGGCCCCGATCGGGCTGTGGCGCGGCGCGATCGCCGAGCAGAACCACGACTATATCCGCCCGCAGGAAACCGGCAACAAGGTCGATGTCCGCTGGATGGAACTGATCGGGGGCGGCGCGGGCCTGCGGGTGCAGGGCGATGTGCCGCTGATGATGACCGCGCTCGCTTTCCCTTATGCCGATCTCGACCGGCATGTGCCCGGCACCTGGAAGAGCACCGATGTGGTGCCCAAGGCGCAGGGCACGCTGCTGGTCGACGCCGCGCAATGGGGCGTCGGCGGCGACACCCAGTGGAGCGAGTTCGGCAAGCCGCTGCTCAAATATCGCACCCAGCTGATGCCCATGTCTCTTCATTTCCGCCTGACCCCGTTCGCGGGCCAAGGCACTACCCCAGCCAAGGCGCGCCCGGCGCGTGCGACGGAGAAAGAATAATGCGAAGCCTTATCAGTGCGATTGCGCTCATCGCCGCCATGCCTGCGCTGGCGCAGACCGACGGCGGTTCGGTGACGGTGCACGGCGACAAGCCGGGTGCCAAATATGACAAGCGCCTGTTCGGCCAGTTCGCCGAACATCTGGGCACCGGCATCTATGGCGGCCTTTATGTCGGCACCGACAGCAAGATCCCCAATGTGAAGGGCTTTCGCCGCGACGTGATCGACGCGCTCAAGGCGATCAAGGTGCCCGTCATCCGCTGGCCGGGCGGCTGCTTCGCCGATGAGTATCACTGGCGGGAAGGCATTGGCCCGAAGTCCAAGCGCCCGGTGAAGGTCAACACCAACTGGGGTGGGGTGACCGAGGACAATGCCGTCGGCACCAACGAGTTCATGGACTTCACCGAAGTGGTGGGGGCCGAGCCCTATGTCTCGGGCAATGTCGGCACCGCGCCGCCCAGCGAGATGGCCGAGTGGGTCGAGTACATGACCTCGCCGACCAGCTCGACAATCGCCAACCAGCGCCGCGCCAATGGCCGCGACAAGCCCTGGAAGCTGACGATGTTCGGCATCGGCAACGAGCTGTGGGGCTGCGGCGGCGACATGCACCCGGAATATGCCGCCGACGAGACCCGCCGCTACGCCACCTTCCTCAAGGTGCCCGAAGGCCAGAAGCTGATGAAGATCGCCAGCGGCGCCAACTCGGCCGACTATAACTGGACCGACGTGATGATGCGCAAGGCCGGCGACAAGATCGACGGCATCGGCGTGCATTATTACACGGTGCCCGGACCGTGGAGCAAGAAGGGGGCCGCCACCGGCTTCGACGAGGAGAGCTGGGCCCGCACGCTTTCCAAGACGCTCAAGATGGAAGAGCTGCTGACCGAGCACGGCAAGATCATGGACAAGTATGATCCCAAGAAGCGGGTCGCGCTGCTCGTCGACGAATGGGGCACCTGGTACGATGTCGAGCCGGGCACCAATCCGGGCTTCCTCTACCAGCAGAACAGCCTGCGCGATGCGATGGTCGCGGCGCTGAACTTCAACATCTTCGCGGCGCATGCGGACCGTGTGCGCGGCGCCAACATCGCGCAGATGGTCAATGTGCTGCAGGCGATGCTGCTGACCGACGGCGCCAAGATGGTGAAGACGCCCACCTACTGGGTGTTCGACCTGTACAAGGACTATATGGACGGCACGGTGCTGCCGGTCGACGTGCAGTCCCGCTGGTACAACAAGGATCAGTGGACGATGCGCGCGGTCAGCGCCAGCGCCGTCCGCGGCACCGACGGCGTCGTCCATGTCGGCCTGGTCAATGTCGATCCCAACCAGCCGGCGAGCGTCAGCGTCAAGCTGGACGGCGTGGCCGGCACGCAGGTGGCCGGCCGCATCCTCACCGGGGCGGCGATGGACGCGCATAACGACTTCAAGGCGCCCGACGTCGTGAAGCCGGCGGCGTTCACCGGCGCGAGCCTGTCGGCCGGCACCCTGACGGTGCAGGTGCCCGCCAAGGCGATCGTGATGCTCGACATCAAGTGAGCAAGGCGTTTCTTCTGACGGTGGCGGCGGGCTTGCTCGCCGCCGCCGACGCGCCCGCGCCGCGCTGGGATAGCCAGAGGGCCGGCAATCCGCTGATCCCCGGCTATTTCGCCGATCCGTCGATCGTGCGGGAAGGGGGGAAATGGTACCTCTACGCCACCATTGATCCCTGGGGCGACGACCGGCTGGGGATGTGGACCTCCAGCAACGGACGCGACTGGACCTTCTCGACGCCGGCCTGGCCGACCAAGGCCGCGGCGACCAGCCCTACCTCGGGGGATTCCAAGGTCTGGGCGCCCTCCGTGGTGAAGGCGGCGAACGGGCGCTGGTACATGTATGTCTCAGTCGGCTCCGAGGTATGGGTGGGCAGCGCACCGTCGCCCGCCGGCCCCTGGGCCGACGCGAACGGCGGCAAGCCGCTGATCGCCAAGAATTTCGCACCCGCCTATCACATGATCGACGCCGAGGCGTTCGTCGACGACGACGGCACGGCCTATCTCTATTGGGGCTCGGGGCTGAACTGGACCAACGGCCACTGCTTCGTCGTGAAGCTGAAACCGGACATGGTCCGCTTCGACGGCGAACCCAAGGACGTGACCCCCGCCAATTATTTCGAGGGTCCGTTCCTGGTGAAGGCGGGCAGGCACTATGTCCTCACCTATAGCGACGGCAAGACGACCGAGGACACGTACAAGGTCCGCTACGCGATCGGCGACACGCCGTTCGGGCCCTTCCGCGAGGGGCCGGACAGCCCGATCCTGTCGACCGACAAGGGCAGGGACGTGGTCAGCCCCGGCCACCACGCGATCTTCCGCGTCGGCCAGCAGCCCTATATCCTCTATCACCGCCAGTCGCTGCCCTGGCCGCGGCCGGGGGACGACGCCACGCTGCGCCAGATCGCGGTCGATCCGCTGGCGATCCACGAGGACGGCACCATCGCCAAGGTGACGCCGAGTCACGGCAGTGCGGTGGCGGGCTTCGCGCCGCGCCGGACACGTGGACTCCCGCTCTCGCTGACGGGCGCCGCGGCGGATGCGCTCCATGGGCCCGAGCGGGCCGGGGACGACAATTACGCGACGCTCTGGCGCGCCGCCCCCGGGGCGACGCTCGTCGCCGACCTGGGCTCGGCACGACCGGTGCGGCAGACGCAGCTCCGGATGGAATATGCCAGCCGGCCCTACGATGTCGCCATCGAGGCATCTGCGGACGGTAGGCGCTGGCGGCAGGTCGTTTCCAGGCCGGGCGCCAGTGGCTCGCCCATCGTGCTGCCAGTAAATGTCACCGCCCGGTATCTTCGGCTGCAGGTGCCTGCCGGAGCGGGTGTCTGGGAGTGGCAGCTCTTCTGATCGCCATTGTCGATCAGGGGTGAAACAAAAAATGTTGCGGCGCCTCGCGCTTCCGTGCGTTAGGCGACCGCACACGCTTTCCAATGCCAGAGGAGCATGAAATGGCCTTCGAACTTCCCGAACTGCCCTACGCAAAGGACGCGCTCGCGCCGCACATGTCGGCCGAGACCTTCGACTTCCACCATGGCAAGCACCACAAGGCCTATGTCGACAATTGCAACAAGCTGGTTGCCGACATTCCCGAGCTGGCCGGCGCGAAGCTGACGGACGTGATCGCCTATGCCAAGGACAAGGGCAACAAGGGCCTGTTCAACAACAGCTCGCAGATCTGGAACCACAGCTTCTTCTGGCAGTGCCTGACGCCGAACTATGCGGCGCCGACCGGCAAGCTGGCCGAGATGATCACCCGCGACTTCGGCAGCCAGGAAGCGCTGGTCGAGAAGCTGAAGGCGGAATCGGTCGGCCACTTCGCCAGCGGCTGGGGCTGGCTGGTGCTCGACGGCGACACGCTGAAGGTCACCTCGTTCCATGACGGCGATTCGCCCGTCGCGCACGGCGTGAAGCCGCTGTTCACGATCGACGTGTGGGAACACGCCTATTACATCGACTATCGTAACGCGCGTCCGTCGTTCGTCGACACCATCCTGACCAAGCTGGCGAACTGGGACTTCGTTGCCCAGAACCTCGACGGCGAAGGCGCCGCCCGCGCCGACCAGCAGGGCTGACCCCGCTTCGGTCCCTCCGCCCGGTGATCGGGCGGGGGGATCAACTTTCCCCGTACAGGTCCCGCTGGGCCTTCTCCAGCTCCTCGGCATAGCGCCGCCGCGCATGGCTCTCGGTAATGAGCCCCAGCACCTCGCCATCGGGTGCCAGCACCGCCAGATCGTCCGCCACGCTCGCGTCGAAGGCTTCCAGCACGTCTGCGATCGTCATGTCGGGGGACAAGGCGGTATCAGCGAGCTTCGCCATGCTGCCGACCCGGTCGGTCGGTTCCGCCGAGGGGCTCCAAACGGCGGCGGTCTCGGCGATCCCCGCATAATGCTGCCTGGCATCGAGCAGGACGACCCGCTTGGTCGACCCCAGCGGGAAGCGTGCGCGGAAGCTTGCCACGTCGGTATCCGCTGCGATCGTCGCCACGTCGCGCCGCATCATGCGGGCGGCGGTGAGCGCGCGCACCCAGCCCACGTCGCGGCCGCTGCGCAGCGTCTCGCCGCGCAGGTGCAGGCGCCAGGTGGAGAAGCTGTAGCCGAACAGCTCGCGCACGATGGTGCTGGCGATCAGCGTCGCGGCGATGGTCACCCCGGTGATGCTGAAATCGTGCGTCACCTCCAGCACCAGCAGCGACATCGTCATCGGCCCGCCGACCACCGCCACCGCCAGCGCCGCCATGCCGACCACGGCGGCATCGTCCGGGGCGAGGTGGTGCAGGCCGGGCAGTTCGGCGAGCGCCAGCTGGTAGAAGCGGCCGAGCAGTGCGCCGAGGAACAGTGAGGCGAAGAAGAGGCCGCCGCGAAAGCCGAAGCCGAGCGACACCGCCGAGCTGAGCAGCTTGAGCAGGATCACCACGGCCAGCGACGCGATCGTCGCCTCCGCCGCGAGGTTGATGTCCAGCGCGCCATGCCCGCTAGACAGCACCTGCGGCGAGAGCAGCGCCAGCGGGACCATCAGCACGCCGCCGATCAGCGGCGCCCAGGCCGGGCGGATCGGGCTGCGGCGCACCCCGGCCTCGACGAGCGCCACCAGCCGCATCAAGGCGATGCCGAACCCCGCGCACAGCAGGCCGAGCAGGGCGTAGAGGAAGTAATCCGCCGTGCCGATCGGGTGCGCGCCGCCCGCGCTGATCACATAGGGATGGATGCCGAGCGTGCGCGCGATCAGCGCGGCGGTGAGCGAGGCGAGCACCACCGGCGCAACGATGGCGGGTGTGTAGGCGCCCAGCACGATCTCGAAGGCATAGAACGCCCCGGTCAGCGGCGCGCCGAACGCCGCGCCCAGCCCGGCACCGGCGCCCGCCGCCATCAGCGTGCGCAGGTCCGCACGCCGCAGCTTGAGCCGCTGGCCGAGCAGCGAGGCGAGGCCGCCGCCTGCCTGCGCATAGGCCGCCTCCAGCCCCACGGAGGCGCCGAAGCCGTTGGAAAGCAGCGTCTGGCCGACCACGGTGGCGGTGTCGCGCGCGGGGATGCGGCCGCCATGCAAGGCATTGGCCTCGACCACGTCGATCGTCTTGCGGCGGCGGAGCAGCCACAGCGTCAGGCCCAGCAGCGCCCCGCCGATCGGCAGGGCCAGCAGTCGCAAGGGCGCGATATGGCTGGCGGCGCTCAGATGCTCGCCCTGCGCGAGGCCGAACAGCACGCGCTGCATGCCGCGCGCCGTCTGGCCGATGACGATCGCGGCGATGCCCGCGACGGCGCCGACTCCGATCGCGAGCAGCAGGAACAGCAACGTGTTCGACCGGAACTGTCGCCGTAGCCCGTTGGCCGCGCGCACCGCGTGGAAGGTGGCGGGATGGCGCAGCGGGCGCATCGTGCGATCAGCCCTCGGGCGGGAGAGGCGCGTCCTCGGGCTTGTCGAGCTGCAGGCCGTGGCGGAGCAGCATGGGCACGTTGGCGATCGCGAACACCAGCGTGACCGGGATGACGATCCAGGTCTTGAAGAATACCCAGCGATCCCAGGTCAGCAGGTGCCGGGCGACTTCGTTGGCGATCGCCATCGCCACGAAGAACAGCGACCAGTTGATCGTCAGCAGCCGCCATCCCTTGGCGCTGAGCCCCGGATAGGCCGAGCCCAGCATCGTTTCCAGGAGCGGTTTGTCGGCGACCAGGCCATAACCGAGGATCACCGCGAACATCACATAGACGACGGTCGGCTTGATCTGGATGAAGGTCCGGTCGTGGAAATAGAGGGTCAGCCCGCCGAACACGAGCACCAGCACGCCGGTGATCCACAGCATCGGCGAGACGTGGCGGGTCTTCCACCAGGAAACCGCGATCGCCACCGCCATCGCGATCATGAAGGCGAGCGTCGCGGTCATGATGCGCTGGAGCTGGATGCCCGGCGCGAAGGCGTTGACCGCGAAGAACACGATCAGCGGACCGTAATCGAGCGCCATACGGAGACCGGCCGAGGCCTGGGGGCGGGGGGCTGCCTCAGCCATGGGCCACCTCGTCCACTCCGGCGATGATACGGGCGACTTCGAAGGCATCGAACCCGCGCAGATCGTCCACCTTCTCGCCTACGCCGATCGCGTGGATCGGCAGGCCGTATTTCTCGGCCGCGGCGACCAGCACGCCGCCGCGCGCGGTGCCGTCGAGCTTGGTCATGACGAGGCCGGTCACGCCCGCCACTTCCTTGAACACCTCGATCTGGTTGAGCGCGTTCTGGCCGGTGGTGGCATCCAGCACCAGCACCACGTCGTGCGGCGCGGCGGGGTTGAGGCGGCCGAGCACGCGGCGGACCTTGGCCAGCTCGTCCATCAGCTCGCGCTTGTTCTGCAGGCGGCCGGCGGTGTCGACGATCAGCACATCGGTACCGATCTCGGTCGCGCGCTTGACCGCTTCGAACACGATGCCGGCAGCGTCGCCGCCCTCGGCGCCCGAGACGATCGGCACGCCGATCCGCTCGGCCCAGGTACGCAGCTGGCCGATCGCGGCGGCGCGGAAGGTGTCGCCGGCGGCGACCATCACGCTGTAATCCTGGTCCACCAGCTGCTTGGCGAGCTTGGCGATGGTGGTGGTCTTGCCCGAACCGTTGACGCCGATGACGAGGATCACCTGCGGGCGCGGGAACGCCTCGATCTCGAGCGGCTTGGCGACCGGCTCCAGCACCTTGGCGACTTCCTCGGCGACGATCACGCGGATGCCGAGTTCTTCCAGGTTGCGCTCGAACTGCCCTTCGGCAAGCCGTGCGCGCACCTTGGCGGCGGTGGCGGGGCCGAGGTCCGAGGCGATCAGCGCCTCCTCGATCTCGTCCAGCGTCGCCTCGTCCAGCCGGGCGAGCGACAGGCCGGCGAGGTTGCCGAGCAGCCGATCCGACGTCTTGCGAAAGCCGCCGAGCAGCTTTTCGTGCCAGCTGGGTCCGCTCATGCGACCAGCATTCCGTCTTCGACGCGTGCAATCGTCACGTTCACCGTTTCTCCAGTCTTCCGGGGCGCGGTCAGCCGCACCTCGGCGAAATTTCCTGCATGGCCGCGGTCGCCCGGGCGCTCGACCAGCACCTGCTGGCGGCTGCCGACCAGGCTTTCCAGCCAGCGCGCCCGTTGCTCCGCCGCCGCCGCGCGCAGCCGGGCGGCGCGGTCGCGAATGGTGGCGTGCGCCACCTGCGGCATGCGCGCGGCGGGTGTGCCGGCGCGCGGGCTATAGGGGAAGATATGCGCATGCACCACGCCGCAATCGGCGATCAGGGCCCGCGTGTTCTCGAACATGCGATCGTCTTCGGTCGGGAAGCCGGCGATCAGGTCCGCGCCGATCGCGATGTCGGGGCGGGCGACGCGGAGGCGCTCGGCCAGCGCCACCGATTGGGCGCGGGCATGGCGGCGCTTCATCCGCTTGAGGATCATATCGTCGCCGGCCTGCAGCGACAGATGGACATGCGGCATCACGCGCGGCTCCTGGGTGAGCAGCGCGAACAGCCGATCGTCGACTTCGATCCCGTCGAGCGAGGATAGCCGCAGCCGCTGGAGGCGGGGCACATGGCGGAGGATCCGCTCCACGAGCGAGCCCAGCGTCGGCGCGCCGGGCAGGTCATGGCCGTAGCTGGTGAGGTCGACGCCGGTCAGCACCACCTCGCCATGCGCGTCGGCCAGCATCGCGATGCGATCGATCACCGCGCCGGCGGGCACCGAACGGCTGTTGCCGCGCCCGAAGGGGATCGCGCAGAAGGTGCAGCGATGGTCGCAGCCATTCTGTACCTCCACAAAGGCGCGTGCGTGGGTGGAGAAGCTGGCGGCGAGGTGGGGTGCCGTCTCGCGCACGGCGAGGATGTCCTGCACCTGCACCTTCGCGTCCGACGCCCAGGCCGCGGGCAGCAGCTTCTCGGCATTGCCGATCACCCGGTCGACCTCGGGCATCGCGGCGAAGGCGGCAGGATCGATCTGCGCCGCGCAACCGGTGACGACCAGCTCCGCCTCGGGGCGTTCGCGCCGCGCGCGGCGGATTGCCTGACGGGTCTGCTTGACCGCTTCGTTGGTCACCGCACAGCTGTTCACCACGATCGCATCGCGCTCGCCGAGCAGCGCACGGATCGACTCACCTTCGGCTAGGTTCAGCCGGCAACCCATGTTAAGGATAAGGGGCGAGGAGAGGGACATTGGCCAGCGATCTAAGGACGCCGACCGCAGAAGTCCAACACCAGGCCCGGCAGGTGCTGGCGTTCTGGTTTGACGCACTGCTGCCCGAACAATGGTTTCGCAAGTCCGACGGGCTCGATCGGGAGATCGCCGACCTGTTCGGCCCGGTGCGGGACGGCGTGTTGGAATGCGACGCCGAAGGCTGGGACGAGGAGCCCGAAACGCTGCTCGCCGCGGTGATCCTGCTCGACCAGTTCTCGCGGAACATCCATCGCGGCGCGGCCGAGGCCTTTGCCGGGGACGCGCTGGCGCAGCGGCTTTCCCGGTTGGCGGTGGAGCGCGGCTGGGACCGGCGCATGCCCAAGGAGCATCGCCAGTTCCTCTACATGCCGTTCGAACATGCCGAGGATGCCGAGCTACAGGCGCTCAGCCTGCGCTGCTTCGCCGGACTGGAGGACGAGGAGCTGCTCGCCTATGCCCGCGATCATGCCGCGGTGTTCCGCCGCTTCGGCCGCTTTCCGGGGCGCAACGCGGCGCTGGGGCGGATCTCTACGCCCGAAGAGCTTGCGTATCTCAGCCAGCCTGGCGCCGGCTGGTAGAATCCGTGGTGCTCGGCGGCGGACCCGGCTGAAGGATCAGCCGCCGCTCCGCGAGCAGCCGGCGGGCGCCCGCTACCGATAGCGGCCGGCCATAGTGCCAGCCCTGTGCCTTGGCGCAGCCCAGCGCGCGCAGCCGCTCCTCGATCGCCGCATCCTCTACCCCCTCGGCGGTGATCGGCAGATTGAGGCTTTCGCCCAGCCGCACGATCGCCTGGACGATGGCCGCGCTGTCGGCACTGTCGTGGATCGACAGGATGAAGCTCTTGTCGATCTTGATCCGGTCGAACGGCAGCGCACGGAGGTGCGCGAGCGAGGAATAGCCGGTACCGAAATCGTCCAGCGCAAGGCGCACGCCCTGGTTCTTCAGACTGCCGACGATCGACTGGGCGAGCGCCAGATTGTCGAACAGCGCGCTTTCGGTGACCTCCACTTCCAACCGGCTGGCGGGAAAGCCGGTCTCGGTCAGCACCTTGATGATTTTCTGCGCCAGCCAGGCATCGCGCAGCTGAACCGGCGAAATGTTGACCGAAAGGCTGATCCCCGGATCCCAGTCCCGTGCGGCATGAAAGGCCTGGCGCATGATCGACAGCGACAGGTCGCCGATCAGCCCGGTTTCCTCCGCCACGGGGATGAAGCGGTCGGGCGGGATCATGCCGTGATTGGGGTGCTCCCAGCGGGCCAGCACCTCGAAGCCGTGCAAACGGCCGCTCGCCAGATCCACCTGCTGTTCGAAATAGGGGACGATTTCCTGGTGCGGCACGGCGACACGCAGCCCGCTCTCCAGCGCGCTGCGGGCCTGAAGCGCCCGCTCCATTGCCGGGTCGAACCAGGCGAAGCGGTTGCGCCCCGCCTTCTGCGCCTGGTGCATCGCGATATCCGCGATGCGCAGCAGTGCCTCGACACCGGGACAGTCGAAGTCGGAACGTCCGATCCCCAGCGAGCATCCGGTGTGGAGCGGGATGCCGTCCACCTCGAACGGCTGGGCAAGGCGGGTGACGATTCGTTCGGCGATGCGCTCGACGGCGGCCGGGTCATCCGGATCGAACGGGAAGCCACAGGCGAATTCGTCGACGCCGAGCTTGCCGACCAGCGCCATCGGCGGCAGCGCGTCGACAATTTCCGCCGCGATGTAGCGGATCAGCAGGTCGCCCGTCTCGTGCCCATGGAGGTCGCTGATTGCCTTGAACCGGTCCAGGTCGAGCACGAGCATCGCCATCGCCTGGTGGCGACGCTGGGCGCGTGTGAACATCGCCGCGCCTTCCTGGATCAGGCTGTGACGGTTGAGGAAGCCGGTCAGCGGGTCGCGGCTGGCGAAGTGCTGGCTGCGGTCCGTGCCGCGCGCCCGTACCGCACGCGCCGAGAGCCGCCGACAGCAGAGCAGGATCAGGGCCAGGTTGAGAAGCTGCGCTCCGATCAGCCAGCCATCGGGCGCGTCCTTCTGGACGAAGAGCAGTGCGAGCACGCCGGTGATGCCCAGCGCGAGGACTGCCGATGCCAGCCCGGCGGCGCGGAAGATGGCGGCGTTGCGTTGCCGCCGCGCTCCATGCCGATCCTGTTGCTGGTCCCGCGTCATCGACGCAACTCGCCCTTCGTACTGAATACACCCTTCCATTCCACGCCAGTCGTGTAGATCGCGTTAAATCCTTCGTAGTTGCTTTCGCGCGCCGCTGCCGCTAAGGGGACCCACCGTTCCTCCGTGGACGCAGGACATATGCCACCCCAAGGGGTGACGCCGGCCGACGAGGTTTCGTCCGCCGGCGTGTTTTGCGTTTGGTGGGACAGAGGCTGAATTTGGAGTGACCTGGGCATCATGTTCGAGAGTTTGAGCGATCGGCTGGGCGGCGTCTTCGAGCGCCTGCGCGGACGTGGCGCGCTCGCCGAGGCCGATGTCCGGACCGCGATGCGCGAAGTGCGCGTGGCGCTGCTGGAAGCGGACGTCGCGCTGCCCGTCGCCCGCGAATTCGTCGACAAGGTAACCGAGCAGGCCGTCGGCCAGCAGGTGCTGCGGTCGGTTACGCCGGGGCAGCAGGTCGTCAAGATCGTCCATGACGCACTGGTCGACATGCTGGGCGCCGATACCGCCGAACTGCATATCGACGTCACGCCGCCGGCGGTGATCATGCTCGTCGGCCTCCAGGGCTCCGGCAAGACCACCACCACCGCCAAGCTTGCCAAGCTGCTGAAGAAGCAGGGCAAGAAGGTGATGATGGCGTCGCTGGACGTCAATCGTCCGGCCGCGCAGGAACAGCTCGCCGTGCTCGGCACCCAGACCGAAGTGGCGACGCTGCCGATCGTCACCGGTCAGCAGCCGGTCGAGATCGCCCGCCGGGCGCTCCAGTCGGCGAAGCTCCAGGGCTTCGACGTGGTGATGCTCGATACCGCCGGCCGACTGCACGTCGACCAGGCGCTGATGGACGAGATGAAGGCCGTGGCCGACATCTCGAAGCCCCAGGAAATCCTGCTCGTCGTCGACTCGCTCACCGGCCAGGACGCGGTCAACGTCGCCAGCAACTTCTCCGCGCAGGTGCCGCTGACCGGCGTGATCCTGACCCGTATGGACGGCGATGCGCGCGGCGGCGCGGCGCTGTCGATGCGCGCGGTCACCGGCCAGCCGATCAAGTTCGCCGGCATGGGCGAGAAGCTCGACCAGATCGAGCCGTTCCACCCGAAGCGCGTCGCCGGCCGCATCCTCGGCATGGGCGACGTGGTCAGCCTGGTCGAGCGCGCCGCGGCGTCGATCGAGCAGGAAGACGCCGAGCGCATGGCGAACCGGCTCGCCAAGGGCCAGTTCGACATGAACGACCTGCGCGCGCAGCTGGCGCAGATGCGCAAGATGGGCGGCATCGGCGCGCTGGCGGGGATGATCCCCGGCATGAAGAAGGCGCAGGCCGCGGTCGACCAGGTCGGCGGCGACAAGGTGCTGATCCGCATGGACGCGATCATCGGTTCGATGACGCCCAAGGAGCGCGCCAAGCCCGAGCTGCTCAACGCCAAGCGCAAGATCCGCATCGCCAAGGGCAGCGGGTTGACCGTTCAGGACGTTAACAAGCTCATCAAGATGCATCAGGAGATGCAGACCGCGATGAAGCGCCTGAAGAAGATGGGCGGCCTGAAGGGCATGCTCGGCATGCTCGCCAAGGGCGGTCCGGGCGGCGGCATGGGCGGCATCGGCAATGCCCTGGGCGGCGCCGAGATGGGCGAGATGATGGACAAGGTGGGCGCCGGCCTGCCGGGTCTGCCGGGCGGTGCCAAGCTGCCGCCGGGCTTCGAGAATTTGCTGAAGAAGAAGTAACTTAACTCAATTTTTTTCAATCGTATCTCTAGAAGGAAGTGAAGTAGAATGGCTCTCTCCATGCGTCTGTCGCGCGGCGGCTCCAAGAAGCGCCCGTACTACCGGATCGTCGTTGCCGACGCCCGTGCGCCCCGCGACGGCAAGTTCATCGAGAAGATCGGCACCTACAACCCGCTGCTCGCCAAGGATTCGCCCGAGCGCGTGAAGCTGGACGGCGAGCGTGCCAAGTACTGGCTGAGCGTCGGCGCGCAGCCGACCGACCGCGTCCTCCGCTTCCTCGACGCGGCTGGCGTCAAGGAGCGTGCGGCCCGCAACAACCCGAACAAGGCGGTTCCGGGCGAGAAGGCCAAGGAGCGCGCCGAGGAGCGTGCCGAGAAGGCCAAGGCAGCCGCCGAAGCCGCTGCCGCGCCGGCCGAAGAGGCTGCCGAGGCCTGAGGCTGAACGTCCCTCCCGTTTTTGGCGGGAGGGACGGTTCGTGCGTCGCTGCATCCCATCATGGCAGAACCTTCCGCTCCCTCGACCCGCGGCGATCGCCCGGTGACGCTTGCCGCCGTGATCGGCGCGCACGGCATCGCCGGCGAGGTGCGGCTGAAGGTGTTCGCCGAGGATCTGGCGGCGCACAAAAGCTTCAACGGCGGCAAACTGACGCTCAAGTCGGTGCGCGGGGGATCCAACGGCGTGATCGCCCGCTTCGCCGAAGTGGCGGACCGCAATGCCGCCGAGGCACTGCGCGGCACCGAACTCACGGTGCCGCGCTCCGCCCTCCCGCCGCTGGGCGAGGGCGAATATTACCATATCGACCTGCTCGACCTGCCGGTGGTGGGCGAGGACGGGGCGTCGATCGGCCGCGTCGTCGCGATCGACGATTACGGCGCGGGGGACGTGATCGAGATCGAGCGGCCCGACGGCAAGCGCTTCATGGTGCCGATGCGGCCCGAGGCGGTGCCTGTCTGGGATGACGAGAAACTCGTCGTTGCCGCCACGTTCGTCGAGTAACGCTCGACAGTTATTTCCCAGTGTGCTACTGGGAAATCAATGCAAGCGCCTCTTGGCCCGCATGAACCGCTCGCCGACCATCCGGTCTGGACGGCGCTCTCCCGTTACATTGTCGGCCCCGAAGACGCGGCACTGCCGTTCGTCGAGCGGCTGGCGCGCGAAAATGGCTGGCGCCGCGATCATGCCGAGCGGGTCTTCGAGGAATATCGCCGTTTCTGCTTCCTGGCGGTGACCTGCGGCCACATCGTCACGCCCTCCGACGCGATCGACCAGGCCTGGCACCTGCACCTCACCTATACGCGGGATTATTGGGAGCGCTTCTGCCCGCAGGTGCTGGGCCGGCCGCTGCATCACGGCCCCACCGCGGGCGGCGCCGAAGAGCGGCACCGATTCTTCCAACATTATGCCGAAACGCTGCGCAGCTATGAACGCGTCTTCGGCCCGCCGCCCGCGGATCTGTGGCCCGACGCGGCGCGGCGGCTGACCCAGGACCACAAGGCGCGCCGCGTGCACCCGCGCGATGCCTTTATCGTGCCGCGCAGGCACGTTGCCGTCGCCATCGGCCTGTTTGGGCTGGTGCTGGCTGCGGCGGGTATTGGTGCGTTGCTCCTCGGGAGTGGATGAACATGGCACTCGGACCCTTCGATCTTTCGGGCGGGCCGTTTCTCTTTCTATACGCCGCGCTCTTCGTGCTGGCCTGGATCGCGAGCATTCGCGTCGCGCAGGCGCTGCGGCCTGAAGGGCGGCGCGCATCACCCATCGACGATACCGAAATCGCAGTGCTGGCCGGCGGCCTGCCGCGCTACAGCGAAGTGCTCGCCGCAGAACTGGTCGCGGCGGGCCATCTCGTCGTCGATCGGAAGCAACTCTTGTCGCTCGCGGCAGATGCGCCTGCAACGCCTGCGGTGCGCACGCTGAGAGCGCTCCCGCTTCCGCTGCGCTGGCATGCCGTCGATCGCGCGCTGGGAGATCTCGGCCGCGCGATCCAGGTGCGGCTGATCGATCGGGGATTGCTGCTGGCGGCGGGCGAGGCGTGGCGCCTGCGCATCGCCCAGGCGCTGCCCTTCGTCCTGCTCGCCGGCTTTGGCCTGATCAAGCTGGGCATCGGTGAGGCGCGAGGGCGGCCAGTGGGCTTCCTTGTCATCGCGCTGATCGTCACCGTGATGGTGGCGGTGATCCGCTTTGGCGGGCTCGACACGCGCACCCGCGCAGGCCAGGCCATATTGGCGGAAGCGCGGCGGCGGCACGAGCGGCTGCGTCGGGCGCCCGCCACCGGGGAAGTCGGGTTGGGCGTGGCGTTGTTCGGCACGGTGGTGCTGGTCGGCTCGGGCTGGGAGGACCTGCATCGCCTCCGCAGCTCAGGCAGCGATGGCGGCGCTGCCGGCAGCGACGGCGGCAGCGGCTGTGAAAGTGGCGGGTGCGGTGGCGGCGGGTGCGGTGGGTGCAGCAGCTAGACAACAGCATGGCACCTCGCGCTACCGCCACAGCGGCGTCTCGGCGTCGAGTGCGTTGCGGATCGTCGTCGCCGCGACACCGGCTTCGCCCATGGCATGGCTGATCTGGTCGAGCCCCCTGGCGACATCGCCGGCGGCGAACAGGCCGGGGAGGGAGGTGCGCTGGTGATCGTCCACCTCCAGGCACCCGCTGTCGTCCGCGCGGGCGCCAGCCTCCACCGCCAGCTCGGAGCGGATGTGCGAACCCAATGCGGGGTAGAGGCTGTCGAAGGCCAGGCGGCCTGCTGCCGTGGAGAGCGCGAGTTGCTCTCTCTCGATCGCCCACTCGGTTGCAGGCCCCTCCACCAGATGCACGTCTGCGGCCGCCAACCGGGCAAGCTGGTCCGGCGGCAGGTCGTGGCGGTGCGGGGCGATCAGCGTGACATCCCGCGTGAAGCTGCGCACGAACAGCGCTTCGCGCGCGCCGTGCTCGCCGGTGCCGTAGACCGCGACTCGCCGATCGGTGACTTCATAGCCGTCGCACACCGGGCAATAGCGGATCCGGCCCTCTGCCAGCGCGATGTCGTGGAGTGCATCCGGCATAGGGGGGCGATGGTTGACGACGCCGGTCGCGAGCAGCACCGAGCGCGCTGCAAGTTGGCGGTCGCCGACGCGGACCGCAAAGCCATGGTCCAGCACCCGCAGCCCGGTGACCTTCGCGGCTTCCCGAACGGTGCCGTAGCGCTCCGCCTGCGCGCGCATGGCGGCGAGCAGGTCGAGGCCGGAGATGCCTTCCGGATAGCCGGCATGATTATGGGTGCAGGGGATCAGCGCGGCGCGACTGGAGCCGCAATCGAACAGCCGGATGTTGAGGTGATAGCGGCTGAGGTAGATGGCTGCCGTCAGCCCCGCCGGACCGCCGCCGATGATGATGCAATCGTCCATGGCGCGCCAGCGCTTGGGGCTTGCGGCAGGTTCCCCGATCCGGTGTAGGGCAGGGCATGGCCGTGCCCGACTATCTGCTCGATACCTGCGTCTGCATCCGGCTGTTGCGAGGTGGTGGTGCGCCGGTCGCGCGGCGGATCGCGGCGGCGCAGCCGGGCGCGATCGCCATGTCGGCGATCAGCCTCGCCGAACTGGCAGGCGGGGCGGGGGGCGCGCTCGATGTGCTCCTCGAACGGCTTCCGGTTCTGGCATTCGATGCGACGGCGGCGCGTCGCCTGCCTGCAGCGCGCGCCGCGCGTGGCCGCCACGACCGGCTGATTGCGGCGCATGCGCTGTCGTTCGGGGCGACGCTGGTGACACACAATGTCCGCGATTTCCGCGGCGTGCCGGGCCTTCGGATCGAGGACTGGTTCTGACGGCGTTGCGGTTCTCCGGCGATTGTATATACGGCGTGTATATACGGAGGCCGCTCATGGGCGAGGAATATCGCGCCAGGATCTTCAAGTCGGGCAATTCGCTGGCCCTGCGCCTGCCCAAGGCACTCGGCCTGAAGGAAGGCGCCGAAGTGATCCTCCGCGAGGAACGCCGCGGCTTCTCGGTAGAGCCGGTGGATAGCGAGGAGACGATCGACCTTACCGGTGTCGCGGGCGCGCTCCCTTGGCTGAAACCGATCGCGCCCGAGGATCGTGAGATCGAGGAGCGCGAACTCGACTGGGAAGGGCGCAGGCTGCGGCGCGATGGCTGAACCCCGCTTTCTTCTCGATACGAACATCTGCATCTATATCCTCAATGATGCGCTGGCTCCGGCGGCACAGGCCGTCGCGGGGCAGGCCAAAGGAAGCGTGGTCAGTTCCACGATCGTGCTGGCAGAGGTCATGCGGGGCGTACCGAGCGGCGATGCTGCCGGCAGGTTGGTCGTCGAGCGGTTTTTCCGGCTTGTGGAGCCACTGCCCTTCGACGCTGCCGCGGCCGCGGCCTATGCCCGGCTGCCGTTCCGCCACGCACGGCTGGACCGGCTGATCGCCGCACAGGCGCTCGCCGCCGGGCTGACGCTGATTACCAACAACGAACGGGATTTCGCCGACATCCCCGACCTCAGAATCGAGAACTGGACGCTGTGACCTTCGCTGCCACCATCGTGACGCTGTATCCGGAGATGTTTCCCGGGCCGCTGGGCATCTCGCTCGCCGGGCGGGGCCTGCGTGAGGGGCTCTGGTCGCTCGACACCGTGCAGATCCGCGACTTCGCCACCGACAAGCATCGCTCGGTCGACGATACGCCGGCCGGGGGCGGGGCGGGGATGGTGCTGCGCGCGGATGTCGTGGCGTCGGCGATCGACAGCGTTGCGCGCAGCGGGCGTCCCCTGCTCGCCATGACACCGCGCGGGCGGCCGCTGACCCAGGAGCGGGTGCGGGACCTGGCGGCGGGCCCGGGCGCGATCGTGCTCTGCGGGCGCTTCGAAGGGTTTGACGAGCGCATCTTCGACGCGCGCGCGATAGAGGAAGTCTCGATCGGCGATTACATCCTTTCGGGTGGCGAGATGGCGGCGCTGACGCTGCTCGATGCTTGCATTCGCCTCGTTCCCGGCGTAATGGGCGCGGCTTCCAGCGGTATGGACGAGAGCTTCGAAACGGGGCTGCTCGAATATCCGCAATATACCCGACCTGTCGAATGGGAAGGGCGCACGATCCCCGAAGTGCTGCGATCGGGGGATCATGCGAGGATCGAAGCCTGGCGCAGAGCCATGGCGGAGACCGATACACGGCTAAGGAGGCCGGATCTGTGGGAGCGCCACGAGGGCGCTCGGGTCCAGTCTCCCTCTGGCGCGCGGCGAAAACATGGGACTGACTGAGATGAACCTCATCCAGACGCTCGAGGCCGAGCAGATTGCCAAGTTCAACGAAGCCAAGAAGATTCCGGAATTCCGCCCGGGCGACACCGTCCGCATCGGTGTGAAGGTCGTCGAAGGCGATCGTACCCGCGTGCAGAACTTCGAAGGCGTGTGCATCGCCCGCTCGAACAAGGGCATGGGTTCGAACTTCACCGTCCGCAAGATCTCGTTCGGTGAAGGTGTGGAGCGCGTGTTCCCGCTCTATTCGCCGAACATCGATTCGATCGAGGTCGTGCGTCGCGGTGTCGTGCGTCGTGCGAAGCTCTACTATCTGCGTGGTCGTACCGGTAAGTCGGCGCGTATCGCCGAGCGCCGCGACACCCGCACCGAGGCGCAGGCCGCCGAATAAGGCTGGTCTTCCCAAACACAGGAAAGGGCGTGCGGACCTTGCGGTTCGCGCGCCCTTTCTTTTTGCTCCCGCTGGAGGCGGGCTGTCCCTGTTCCAGCAACGCGTGGGCGAGCAAGCTTTTCCAGTCGCCACCCGGTGGGTGCCGGAAACCAGCGATGCTTCGGCGCGCTGGGCCTGCGGAAAAGGAAAGGGCGCGATCCCGCCGGGAACCGCGCCGCATCTTCGTTGCTGGACCAGGGAGTATGCGCCGTCAGGCGGCTGCGCGTACCAGATTGTTCTGCAGCAGTGCCCGGCCGCGGGCGGTGAGCGCCGCATCGCGTACTTCGGGGCCGCCGATGCCGATCAGCAGCGCTTCATAGGCGAGCAGTCCGCGATCGCACAGGCCCTGAACGGCCGCGATGAAGGCGTGGTGCCGATCCAGCGTAGTACCGAGACCCAGCCTGTTGGGACTTAGTGTCGCACTGCCGGGCCAGCTACGCTGCAGTTCGCTGGCAATCGCGTTGATGCAGCGCGGATCGAGTGCGCCAAGCGCCTCGCCCCCTTCCCCGCTCATCGACATCATGTCCTCCCTCCGCACATGGTTCGCATGCAAACGCGCCGGCCCGATGGGGCCTCCGCCCACATCCAGCCTCTGCTTCATCGTGCATGTATCAGAACCACGCCCGCGACCCTCGGCCGGTTCCGCAACATTTCTAAACAGCACCCCGTCCGAATCGGTATTTCCGTGTCCGTGACGTTGCTGTGGTGCATCATTTACGTCAGTCGGCAAATTTTGCCTAGACATGGTTTGAAGGCGAAACGAATTCACCGGTTGATAACTTTTCCGCCGCCGTCTCGATCTGGAACAGGATAGGGGGGCGCGCGCGCCCCGCGGCAACTGGTACTATTCCGTACTCCCCGGATTTCCGCGAGTCGCCTAGGTACCCTATCGTTGGTATCCGGGGTGTTTATGTCGCGTTGTTGTATCGAGACCTTGGCGACTGTTAACCAGTCCGAAGGCAATTCTGCTGGCGCCATGTTCCCGGCCGAGCAGCGCATCGCGCGCGCCGCGGTCGCGCTGCTGCGCGGCGACGTGGCGGTGCTGCGGCGGGGATCGCGCTTCGTGATGGCGGCGGCGGACGGAGTGGAGGCCGGCGAAAGCGCCCGCCGGTTGGCCGATCCGATGGATGCCCTCCACCTCGGCTATCGCAGCCAGATCTCGGTGCCGCTGTGGCGCGAGGGGCGCCGGGTGGGCACGCTGGCCGTGCTGGGCCGCCGGGAACGCCGCTTCAATGGGGCCGACATCGCGCTGCTGCGCGCATTGGCCGGCAGGGTCGACCAGCATCTCGCGAGCGTGCACTGATAGCGCGTCGGACCGGCACGTGCCGGGTCAGTGCGCGAGATCGCCTTCCGCTGCGAGCATGGCGCGGCCGCGTGCCGTCAGTGCCGCATCGATGACCATCGGCCCTTCGGCGTTGAAGACCAGCGCCTCGTAGGACAGAAAGCCCGAGTCGCTGAGCGACTCCACCATCGCCAGGAAAGTGGCGATCGAGTCCTTGTCGCGACCAAGCCCGACATCTGCCGGCGTCAGCAGCGTCGATCCCGGCCAGCGCTGCTGCAACAGCCGTGCAACGGACTCCACCGGAACATCCCTGGGCATCCTGGCACGAGGGTCCAACGGCATGCGGAAACTACTCCTCCGCGATCAGATGCGCCCGCTTCGCAACCGATCGATGTTCCGTCTCTTGCGAACGGTGCGTGAACGCCATCTTAACATGATTCCGCACCGCGTCGAGATAATAACTGCGCAAACGTGAAGGTTTGTTGCGGTGCAAGGTTGTGGCGCATTTTCAATCATTTGTGGTGACGCCACATAAGGTGGCGGGGGGAAGGGCGCCCTTTGGGGCGAGCGGCCCGCCAGCATCGCCTTGGCCCTTTACGGGCGGCGGGAGGGCGGTACACCATGCGCCACCGGCCGTCGGGCGCCGGGAAGGCGGAGTGTTGGATGCGAAAATGGATGCTGGGCGTTACCGGGGTGGCGATTGCGACGGGAATGGGCATGGCTGAGGCCCCAGCGCAGGCGCAGACCGCGCAGCCGCTGACACTGCAGCGCATCTTCGCGAGCCCGTCGCTGGACGGTCCCGCACCCCGCGCGGTGCAGCTCTCGCCGGACGGCAAGTATCTGACGCTGCTGCGGAACCGCGACGAGGATCGCGAGCGCTACGATCTCTGGGCGATGGATACCGCCAACGGCCAATGGCGCATGCTGGTCGATTCGAAGAAGCTGGGTTCGGGCGCCGAACTCTCCGAAGCGGAGAAGATGCAGCGCGAGCGAGCGCGCATCGGCGGTACCAAGGGCATCATCAGCTATGACTGGGCGCCGGACGGCCGCTCGATCCTGGTTCCGCTGGACGGCGAGCTGTTCCGCGCGCGGCTGACGGGCGAAATCGACAAGCTGCCGGCGGCGGCGGGACCCAAGCTCAACGCCGCGATCAGCCCGGCCGGCAAGTTCGCCAGCTATGTGCAGGACCAGAATCTTGTCGTGATGGACCTGGCCAGCGGCAAGGCGACGCGGGTGACCTCGGATGGTGCGGGTACGGTGCACTGGGGCGAGGCGGAATTCGTGGCGCAGGAGGAAATGGCCCGGAGCGACGGCTATTGGTGGGCGCCGAACGACGCCTATGTCGCGGTCGAGCGGTTCGACGAGGCGCCGGTAGGCATCGTCACCCGCGCCGCGATCGGGGCCGAGGGCACCAGCATCGTCCAGCAGCGCTATCCCAAGGCGGGGACGCCCAATGCCCTGGTCGAGCTCTATGTGCTCGAACCGACCGGGCAGAAGCGGGTCAAGGTCGATCTCGGGCCGGACCGCGACATCTACCTGGCTCGCGTCGACTGGTCGGCGGACGGCAAGACCCTGTATGTCCAGCGGCAGAACCGCGCGCAGACCCAGCTCGACCTGCTCGCCGTCGATCCCGCGACCGGCACCGCGCGCGTGCTGTTCAGCGAGAAGGCGGCGGCCAAGAGCTGGATCAACCTCAGCTACGGGCTGAAGCCGCTCGACGACGGCAGCCTGCTCTGGTGGTCGGAGCGGGACGGGCACGGCCATCTCTATCGCTGGCAGGCGGGCAGCTTCACCCAGCTGACCAGGGGCGCCTGGGAAGTCGCGCCCGACGGCATCAGCGTCGACCAGAAACGCGGTCGCCTCTATTTCCAGGGCAACAAGGACGACCCGCTCGAGCGGCACCTCTACTGGATCGATTATCGCAAGCCGGGCACGATCACCCGCCTCACCGAGCGGGGATGGTGGAACACGGCCAGCATGGATGCCAGCGGCACCCGCGCGATCGTCAGCCGTTCGAACGTCAACCAGCCCCGCCAGGTCTATCTCGCCGATGCGGACGGCAAGCGGATCGCCTGGGTACAGGAGAACGCGGTCAGCGATCCCAAGCACCCGTACAATGCCCATGTCTCGGCCCATCGCGAGCGGACCTTCGGCACGATCAAGGGCCCGGACGGCACCGAACTGCACTGGGAGATGATCACGCCCAAGCTGGAGCCCGGCAAGCGCTACCCCGTGTTCTTCCAGCATTATGGCGGTCCGCATGTGCAGACGGTCAGCCGCGCCTGGGGTGGCGCGCTCCAGCAATATCTGGTGCAGCACGGCTATATCTGGTTCCAGATCGACAATCGCGGTTCCGCCAACCGGGGCGTCGCGTTCGAGAGCGCGATCTGGCAGGCGATGGGCAGCGTGGAAGTGCAGGACCAGCTGGCCGGCGCCGCCTATCTCAAGACGCTGCCGTTCGTCGATCCGAAGCGGATCGCCATCTATGGCTGGTCCTATGGCGGCTACATGACGCTCAAGATGCTGGAGGCGGCGCCGGGTAGCTTCGCCGCCGGCATCTCCGGCGCGCCGGTGACCAAGTGGGAACTTTACGACACCCATTATACCGAACGCTACATGGGCGATCCGCGCCAGGTGCCGGAGGCATACAAGGCCTCGAGCACGCTGGGCGATGCGGGCAGGATTGCGGACCCGCTGCTCATGATCCACGGCATGTCCGACGACAATGTCGTGCTCGACAACGGCACGGCGATGTATGCCGCGCTCCAGCAGCAGAAGGTGCCGTTCGAGATGATGCTGTATCCGGGGCAGACGCACCGTGTCGGCGGCCCCGGCATCAGCGAACATCTGTGGGGCACGATCCTCAATTTCCTGGATCGCTCGCTGGCCAAGTGAGCGATCGCCTCTAGACCGTTACGTAGAAGACCGAGGGGCGCGCCGGCACAGCATGGCGCGCCCCTTTTCTATAATGCGCTGGTGGAATATCTGCGCGCCTTTTGAGGCGCCTAGGAGGAATTGACCGTGCACTTCCTGGCCAACCTCAAAATTCAATTCAAGATCATAATGATGCTGGGCCTGCTTGGCATCGTGACGCTGGGTGTCGCCTGGTATGGCGGCAGCAAGATGCGCATGATCGACGCGCAATATTCGGAACTTACCGATGTTGAAATGCCGGACACGGCCAAGCTGATCCGCGTCAACCGGCTGAGCAACGCGATGATGTACGCGGCCTACAAGACGCTGGTGTATGACGGACGCTCCGCACAGGCCAAGGCCGCCGCGGCAGAGGAATTGGCGTCGTACAAGCAGGCGGTTCAATATATAAACGAAGTCAGCGCCACGGAGAAGGACGCCGCTGCCGAGCTCGCGCCGCTCCGCGCGCGCCTCGATGCGGTGCAGGAGGTGGTCGTCCCGGCGCTTGAAAAGGGGCTGGCCAACAGCGAAGATGAGGCGCGGGCACTGCTGGCCAAGGCGGACGAACGGGCCGTCACGTTCACGACGGGGATGAAAGAGTATAACGATCGTCGCGTCGCCGACGCCACGAAGGAATCCGATCGACTTTCGGCGAGTGCGACAGCGGCCGGCACGGCGCTGTTGCTGGTGGCGCTATGTGCGGTTGCGGGCAGCTTGGGCCTCGCCTTCTTCGTCACGCGGTCGCAGATCGCCGGGCCGCTCGACCGCTTGCAGGATGCGATGCGCGGGCTTGCCGGCGGCAACCATCAGATCGACATTCCTGGCACCGAGCGCGCCGATGAAGTCGGCGGGATGGCCAAATCGGTGCTGGTCTTCAAGGAAGCGGCGCTGCGTCAGGACGAATTGACCGAGGCTAAGAAGCGCGCGGAAGCCGCGCAGGCGCTCGTCGTCGAAACGCTCGAGGATCGCCTGGCCAAGCTGGCCAGCGGCGACCTGACCGCTGTCATCGATTCCCGCTTCGATCCGGAGTATGAAGGGCTGAAGCAGAACTTCAACGCCGCCGTCGCCGCGCTGCGCGAACTGATCGCCGCGGTGATCGAGAGCGCCGAGACGATCTCCACCGGCTCGGCGGAGATCGCCCAGGCCAGCGAGGATCTCGCCCGCCGCACCGAGGGCGCCGCCGCCAGCCTGGAAGAAACCTCCGCGGCCGTCAGCGAGATGGACCAGCGGATCAAGGCGACCGCGGCCGCGGCCACCAAGACGGTCGAGCGCGCCACGGGTGCCATCGAAGTGGTGGATTCGGGTCGCAGCGTGGCGGACGAGGCGATGCAGGCGATGACCCGCGTTTCCGAAAGCGCCAAGGGTATCGACAATGTGATAGAGGGTCTCGACAAGATCGCCTTCCAGACCCGGGTTCTCGCGATGAACGCCGCGGTGGAGGCCGGCCGTGCCGGCGAGGCGGGCCGCGGCTTCGCGGTGGTCGCCGATCTCGTCTCCGCGTTGGCGATGCGCGCCGAGGAAGAGGCCGGCCGCGCCCGCGACCAGTTGACCGCCACCCAGACCGACATCAATGCCGCGGTGGACATGGTGCGCCGCGTCGACAGCGCGCTCGGCGCGATCGTGGGCGACGTCAACGAAGTCCACTCGCTGCTGGAGGTGATGGCCAAGGACAACCAGGTCCAGGCATCGGCCGTCACCCAGGTGGCGACGGCGGTGAACAGCATCGACCAGACCACCCAGCAGAACGCGGCGATGGTGGAAGAGACTTCCGCCGCCGCGCGCAACCTGACCTCCGAGGTTGCCTCGCTCAGTGAGCAGGCCTCGCGCTTCAATGCCGGCGATCGCGGCGGTCGCAAGCCAGTCCGCTCCCGCGTTCATGCAATGCCGGTCGCGTCCACCCCGGCGCATGCCGCCACGGTCACCTCGGTCCGCCAGACCAGCGCGGAAGTCGAGGAATGGGCCAGCTTCTGATCGTGCAGAAATGACATTCGACGGAAGGTCGCCTGCGGGTTAGTTTCGCCCCCGGTCAGCAATCGGGGGCGGGCATGGCGGCAGAGGGTCGGACGGAACTTGCGCCGGTGGCAGGCAAGGCACGGATCGACGTGTTGGATATTCTGCGCGGTCTGGCCATCCTCGGCATCTTTTTCATGAACATCCCGTTCCAGGGGCAGACGGTACTTGCCGATCTCGGCAAGCCGCAGATCATCGGCTGGACCGCGCTCGACCGGAGCAGCTGGTCCTTCGTGCAGGTCGCACTCGAAGGCACGCAGCGGGGCGTTCTCGAAATCCTGTTCGGCTGCGGGTTGATGGTGCTGGCGGCCCGGGCGATGCAGCCCGACGGCCCGGTCGCAGTGGCGGACCTCTACGTGCGACGCACCCTCTGGCTCCTTGGTTTCGGCCTGCTCGATCTGTTCGTCGTGCTGTGGACCGGCGACATCCTCCATATCTACGCGCTGGCCGCGCTTTTCCTGTTCCCGTTCCGCCTGCTCGGGCCGCGGCTGTTGCTGGGCCTGGGATCGCTCTTCGCGCTGGTGATGATGGCGACGGCGGTGCCGACCTATCTGGAGCGCAGCGCGCTGGTCGCCGCCATGCCCGCCATCGAGAAGAAGGTCGCGGCGCACCAGCCGCTCACCAAGGAAGAGCAGGCCAGGCAGCAGGACTGGCGCAAACTGCTCGAGCGTCGCGCCGGGGGCGGGGAGCAGGTGAAGCAGATCCGCGAGATGGAGAAGAAGGGCTATAGCGGCAGCTGGGTCGCCTATGCCGGGATGAGCATCGGCTTCTATCTCACCTTCATGCTGCCGCAGCTGGGGATGAGCGTTGCCGAGGCGTTTTCGATGATGCTGATCGGCATCGCGCTGTGGAAATGGCAGGTGGTGCAGGGCGGGCGCAGCACGCGCTTCTACCTGCTGCTGATGCTGGGCTGCTATCTACCGGGCCTGCTGGCGCGGGCGATCGGCGTGCAGGAGATACTGTCCCCCACGCCCGTCCCCCATAGCGGCTGGATCACCGAGGAGCCGGCACGCATCCTCGTCTCCATCGGCCATGTCGCGCTGGTCAACCTGGTGGTGCGCAGCCGGGTGGGGCAGGCGGTCCTGTCGCCGTTCAAGGCGGCGGGACGAACGGCCTTCTCGCTCTATTTTCTCCAGCAGATCATCGGCATCTACCTGCTGTTCGCGCCCTGGGGGCTGGGGCTTTGGGGGAAGCTCAGCTGGAGCGGCCTCTACGGGGTGGCGCTGGCGGTGCTGGCGTTCGAGCTGGTCGTCGCCAATCTGTGGCTGCGCGTCTTCGCGATGGGGCCGATGGAATGGGCGTGGCGCTCGCTCGCCTATATACGCCGGCAGCCGTTTCGGCGCGGGCGAGGTGCAGCCTTGGAACCCACCCTCGCCACGGCATGAAATTGCGTAAAAAGGGGCTCGCCACGCAAGCATGTTTCTGCTAGCGGCCACAACCATGCTTCGAAAACGCGCCACTATCACGCGAATTACGCCGCGCCCGTAATCGGGCGCGATAGCTGCGCTTGTGCAGCGAAGCAGCGGAATGCAGGTGCATTCCACCTTTCATCTCCACTACAGAGCATCCGCGCCCGCTCCCGGCTGGCGTGAGCAAGAAAGAGGTACAAATGGGCTACCGTGTCGTCGTCGCAGGCGCCACCGGCAATGTCGGTCGCGAAATGCTCAACATCCTGGCCGAGCGGGAATTCCCGATCGACGATCTCGCCGTGCTGGCGTCGTCGCGCTCGACCGGCGACATGGTGGACTTCGGCGAGACGGGCAAACAGTACAAGGTCCAGAACATCGAGCATTTCGATCCCACCGGCTGGGACATGGCGCTGTTCGCCATCGGATCCGAAGGCAGCGCGATCTACGCGCCCAAGTTCGCCGCCGCCGGCTGCACGGTGATCGACAATGCCTCGCTCTACCGCATGGACCCGGACATTCCGCTGATCGTGCCGGAAGTGAACCCGGAGGCGATCGACGGCTACAAGGCGCGCAACATCATCGCCAACCCGAACTGCTCGACCGCGCAGATGGTGGTGGCGCTCAAGCCGCTGCACGATGCCGCCAAGATCAAGCGCGTGGTGGTCGCGACCTACCAGTCGGTCTCCGGCGCAGGCAAGGCGGGCATGGACGAGCTGTTCAACCAGAGCCGCGCGATCTTCGTCGGCGACCAGGTCGAGCCGTCCAAGTTCACCAAGCAGATCGCGTTCAACGTGATCCCGCACATCGACAGCTTCCTCGACGACGGCTCGACCAAGGAGGAGTTCAAGATGGTCGCCGAAACCAAGAAGATCCTCGATCCCAAGGTGAAGGTGACCGCGACCTGCGTGCGCGTGCCGGTGTTCGTCGGCCATTCGGAAGCGATCAACATCGAGTTCGAGAACGAGATCTCGGCCGAGGAAGCGCAGAATATCCTGCGCGAGGCGCCGGGCATCATGCTGGTCGATAAGCGCGAGAATGGCGGCTACGTCACCCCGATCGAGTGCGTCGGCGAGTATGCGACCTATGTCAGCCGCGTGCGCGAGGATTCGACGGTGGAGAACGGCCTGTCGCTGTGGTGCGTCTCGGACAATCTCCGCAAGGGCGCGGCGCTCAACGCGGTGCAGATCGCGGAACTGCTGGGCCGCCGCCACCTGCAAAAGGCGTAAGGGGAGCAGGGCGGCGCGACGGTGCCGCCCTTTCTTCCGTCAGAGGTCCTGCACCCGGTGCGAGGGCGGGATGTCAGAGCCGCGGCAGGGTCACCCCGCGCTGGCCCATATATTTGCCGGCGCGGTCGGCATAGCTCGTCTCGCAGGGCTGCTCGCCCTTCAGGAACAGGAACTGGCACGCGCCTTCATTGGCGTAGATCTTGGCCGGGAGCGGCGTGGTGTTGGAAAACTCCAGCGTCACATGGCCTTCCCATTCGGGCTCGAGCGGCGTCACGTTGACGATGATCCCGCAGCGCGCATAGGTCGACTTGCCAAGGCAGATCACCAGCGTGTCGCGCGGCACGCGGAAATACTCCACCGTGCGGGCGAGCGCGAAGCTGTTGGGCGGGATCACGCAGACATCGGTCTTGCGGTCGACGAAGCTGTTCGCGTCGAAATTCTTCGGATCCACCACCGCGCTGTCGACATTGGTGAAGATCTTGAACTCGTCCGCCACCCGCGCGTCATAGCCATAGGAGGAGAGGCCGTAGCTGATGCAGCCCTCGCGCCGCTGGCTCTCGACGAAGGGCTCGATCATGCCGTGGTTGAGCGCCTGCTCGCGAATCCAGCGATCGGAAAGAATGGACATGGCGCGGGTAGTGCGGGGGAGGGGGCGCGGCGTCAAGCGATCCCCAGATCCCCCGGCCCGAACGCCTGGGGCAGCAGCTCGGACAGGCGGTAGCTCGCCACCGCATCCCCCTCGGCCGCGCCGCAATGGACGGGCAGGTCGCGCTTCCCCAGCTGCGCCGCCTCGTTGATCACCTGCCGGCATCGCCCGCAGGGGCTGACCGGCGCGGTGCCGGTCGGCACGCCGTCCGGCCCGATCGGTCCGCCGATCACCGCGATCTCCGCCACGTCGCGTAAGCGCCCCTGCGCCGACACCGTCGCCAGCGCCACGGTTTCGGCACAGAGCGACAGGCCGTAGCTCGCATTCTCGAAATTGGCACCGGTCACCACCGTGCCGTCGGTCAGCAGCACCGCGGCGCCCACGCCGAAGTTCGAATAGGGCGCATGCGCGTGGCGCGCGGCGGTGCGGGCGGCTGCGATCAGCGCGCTGTTGTCGGTTGTCATGAAACTCATCCCTTGATGTGGAGCACGCAGATCAGCGTGAACAGCCGCCGCGCGGTATCGAAATCGACGTCGATCTTGCCTTCCAGCGCAGTGCGGAGCAACTCGGCGGCGTCATTGTGGATGCCGCGCCTGGCCATGTCGACCGTCTCGATCTGCGCGGGCGTGGCGTTGCGGATCGCCTGGTAATAGCTGTCGCAGATCGCGAAATAGTCGCGGATCGGCCGGCGGAAACGGGCGAGGCCGAGCACGATCGTCTCCAGCGGCGTATCGTCCGCCCGCCGGATTGCCAGTGCCAGCCGCCCTTCCTCGACGCTGATATGCAGCTTGTACGGCCCGGCATAGCCATCGGCCTGTTCGCGCTGGGGGGCGAAGTGATTGTCCTCGAGCAGATCGTAGATCGCGATTCTGCGTTCCTGCTCGATATCGGCCGAGCGCCACAGGATGGTGCGCTCGTCGAGGGTCACGTCGAGGATCCGCGGATCGGCCATAGGGCGCAGCTTTGGGGGCATTCCCCGTTTTCCACAAGCCATGCCGGTTGCCGTACCCGCCACATTGGCCGATGAGGGCTGGATGGCACAGCCGATCCCTTTCCCCACCCAGGAGCCCCAAGAGGGCCTCAGCCTCCCCCAGAACGTGGAGGCGGAAGCAGCACTTCTCGGCGCGATGATGATCGACAACCGAGTCGCCGAAGACGTCCTCCAAAAGCTGCGACCCGAGCATTTCTTCGAGCCGCTGCACGGCCGCATCTATGAGCAGATCGCGCATCTGGTCGGCGACAACCGTCTCGCCACGCCGGTGACGCTGCGCCCGCTGTTCGCCAACGATCCCGCGATGAAGGAGCTGGGCGGCCCGGCCTATCTCGCCCAGCTGACCGGCAACCCCGCCAGCCTGATCGGCGCGCGCTCCTTCGCCGACCAGATCTACGATCTGGCGCAGCTCCGCGCGCTGGTCGATGTGGGCCGCGGCATGGTGGAGGGCGCGCTCGACACCAGCCAGGACATCAATCCCTCCAAGCAGATCGAGCAGGCCGAACTCCGGCTCTACCAGGTCGCCGAGCAGGGCGATTCGGAAGCCGGGGTGAAGTCCTTCACCCGCGCCGCCACGCTGGCGGTGAAGCAGGCCGAGAAGGCGATGAACTCCGGCGGCGGCATCTCGGGCATCACCACGGGGCTGAGCGACCTCAACGCCTCGACCGGCGGTTTCAACCGGTCGGACCTGCTGATCCTCGCCGGCCGCCCCGGCATGGGCAAGACCTCGCTCGCCACCAACATCGCGTTCAACGCCGCCAAGCGCTGGATGGACGATCTCGACGCCGGCATCGCCGAGGAAAAGTCGATCGGCGCGCCGGTGGCGTTCTTCAGCCTCGAAATGTCGGCCGACCAGCTGGCGATGCGTATCCTCTCCGAGCAGGCCGAGGTCGTCTCGGAAAAGCTGCGCACCGGCCAGCTGAGCAATGCCGAGTTCCAGAAGTTCGCGCGCGCCGCGGGCGATCTGGAGCGGCTGCCGCTCTATATCGACGACACGCCGGGCCTCACCATCGCGGCGCTGCGCACCCGCGCGCGGCGACTCAAGCGCCAGCACAAGATCGGCATGGTGATCGTCGACTATCTCCAGCTGCTCACCGGCTCGGCCAAGGCCTCGGGCGACGGGCGCGTGCAGGAAATCTCGGAGATTTCGCGCGGCCTCAAGACGCTGGCCAAGGAACTCCATGTGCCGGTGCTGGCGCTCTCCCAGCTCAGCCGCGCGGTGGAAAGCCGCGAGGACAAGCGCCCCCAGCTCTCCGACCTTCGCGAATCCGGCTCGATCGAGCAGGACGCCGATATCGTGCTGTTCGTGTATCGCGACGAATATTATCACGACTTCAAGGCGCCGACGAAGATCCCCGACGGCACCGAGACCGCCGAGGAGCGCATGGCCTATGAGGAATGGCAGGCGCGCCAGCTGGAAGTGGCGAACAAGGCGACGGTGATCATCGCCAAGCAGCGCCATGGTGCGACGGGCTCGGTGCACATGCGCTTCGACCGGCAGTTCACCAAGTTCAGCGATCTGGCACCGGAGGGGTATTGAGGCATACCGGCGGTGCAGTCTGCCAAGCCCCTCCCATTCAGGGGAGGGGGTGTTCTCGCAATAGTTCAAGAATGCTCGTCAACGACTATTCAGCGGCCGAATTTAGCCTCATCAAGCGCTTTAATGAACCGCAAGAGACTCAGAACAGTTTCAAATACATATCTGCCTTCGGCTAAGCTTAGCATTTCGTTGTCGTGTGCTAGGCTTTGATTGTTACGAACCTGATTAAATTGCTCCATAACCTGAACGGCAGATTTTGCAATTTTTGCTGAGTATTCGCCTATCTGAGACGATAGACGAAGATTGTTGATGTAGCGCCCGGCTCGAGCATGAAGGGCTTCGTTGTGGGTTACGTCGATACCATCGCGAGCGAGTAGATCGGCAAACTTCTTCATCGCGTAAGTATGTAATCGATCAAGTGCGGCGTGAGGTTTATTCGCCTGAATATCACGTTGAATGGCATCTACGAGCTCTCCAAGGGTTTGATCACCGTTGAAGTTTTCTACGATCGCTAAATCTATTGGCTGATATGAACCTTCTAGGTTTGCAATCATCTGCAAGAAATCTGCTTCAACCTTTGGTTCGAGTGTGCTGTGATGGCCTTGCTTGGTCAACTGCTGGCGATATTCCCAAAACACTCTCAGAACCTCTGCCTGTGCGCCGGGAACCAAAGAGCGAAGTAAGGCTCGCAAGCGCTTCGCTTTCGATCCTCCATCGACGGTGTACGTGGGCACTGTGGCGTCGATACCAAATTTTCGCCGCACAAAATCGTTGAAAGACTTGTCGCTAAAGTCAAGTACGTAGCCTTGTGTCATCTCCAAGGCATGATCGACTAGCCACATATCTAGCGGCGGTTCATTCGACTCATTGCTGAGTTGATCTTGAAAGTAGCCCAACTTGTTCCCTTGGCTTTGCCTGTGAACGGATTGCTATCATGATAGTAAACAAGCGGCGTGTGCTTGGAAAGCCTTGGTGGCAGCAAACGCCCGCCCCTCAAACATTCGTCCCCACAACCCGCCCGATCCCCGCGGTCAGCGCCATCGCCAGCGCGCCCCAGAACACCACCCGCACCACCGGCTTGAGCGGCCTGGCCCCGCCGGTGATCGCGCCCAGCGCGCCGAGCAGGGCGAGGAACAGGATCGATCCCGCCGCTTCGCCCGCCGCCATCCAGCGCATCGGCAGCAGCGCGGCGAGCAGCAGCGGCAGCGCCGCGCCCGCGGTGAAGGTTCCCGCCGAGGTGAAGGCGGCGACCACCGGCCGCGCGGTGGTCATCTCGGTGATGTGGAGCTCGTCGCGGGCATGGGCCTCCAGCGCGTCGTGCGCCATCATCTGCTCGGCCGCCGTGCGCGCGGTGGCGGGATCGACGCCGCGGCCGGCATAGATGGCGGTCAGCTCGGCCAACTCGGCCTCGGGCGTGGTGGCGAGTTCCTGCCGCTCGCGGGCGAGGTCGGCGCGTTCGGTATCGGATTGCGAGCTGACCGAGACATATTCGCCCGCCGCCATCGACATCGCCCCCGCCACCAGCCCCGCCACCCCCGCGACGAGCAGCGCCGGCCGCTCCGCGCCCGAGGCGGCGACCCCCAGGATCAGGCTGGCGGTGGAGACGATGCCGTCATTCGCCCCCAGCACGGCGGCGCGCAGCCAGCCGATCCGGGCGACGAGATGCTGTTCGCGGTGCGGGCGCATGGGGGATCCTCCGGTGGTGGCGACGGGAGGATGGGGCGGCGACAGGGCGGCGGCAATGGGGGAGTTCCCGTGGGGTGCGTCGGGGCAAAGGATGCCCCCCATCGTCATCCCGGCGAAAGCGCGCAGCCGAGCGAGGCCAGCGCGAAGATCGCGACACCCAGGATCAGCATCCGGCGCCGGCCGAAATAGTCCCCCGTCGCACCCGCGAACCGCAGCAGCGCGGAGAGCGGGAGCAGATAGGCGTTGATGATCCAGGGCAGCGTCGCCGGGTTGGCCTGCAGGCTCGCCCCGATCGTCGGGAGCGCGACGTTGGTCACCGATCCGTCGAGAAAGGCGAGGCTAGGAGGCGCACATGCACGCGGCGATGATCCAGCCGCCATGGCGGGGGGCGGGCGGGGAAACAGGCGGGGTCTCCTCCCCCGGGCCGGGCAGGAGAAGACCCAGCCGGTCAGAACCGCGTGCGGACGGTCAGGCCATAGGTGCGCGGTTCGGCCAGGAACGAGCCGAACAGGGCGTTGCCGGTCGCAAAGGCCGGCGCGCCGAACGCACGCACCTGCGATAGGCTGCCGGAGCCCTGGAAGGGCAGGCTGAAGGCGACCTGCTGATAGTTGGTGTCGAGCAGGTTCTGCGCCCACAGCTCCACCGCCCATTTCTCGTCGGGGCCGCGGATGCCGAGGCGGGCATTCACCGTCAGGAAGCCATCCTGCCGCTTCTCGGCGAACAGGTCGGAGCCGGTGTTATAGTCGCTGGTCAGGCGGCCATCGACATAGAACAGGCCCGTCAGCCCGCTGCTGCCGATCGCCGGCGTCCAGGTCACGGCGCTGGTCACGGTGTTGCGCGGCGCGTTCGACATCTCGCTGCCCGGCAGCAGGAAAAGCTGCGCGTTGAGCGGCTCGCCCGCCTTGGAGCCCACCAGATTGTTGCGGTGTTTGGCATCGGCCAGCGTGTACCCCAGGTTCACGGTGAAGTTGGAGGTGGGATAGAGCCCGACTTCCAGTTCCACGCCCTGCGTCACCACGCCCTTGCCGACGCTGCCGGTGCAGGCGCCGGTGGCCGAACTGTTGTCGCGGTCCGCACCGTTCAGCGCGCTGCTGCACCCGCCGATATTCTGGACGATAAAGGCGGTGCCGTTGAAGGTATTCAGCTGGAAATTGGCGAATTCCGATCGGTACAGCGCCACGTTCGCGGTCACCCGGCGGGAGGTGTATTTCAGGCCGAGTTCGTACGCGTTCACCGTCTCGGGATCGAAGCGCAGATTGGCGGCGGCGGCGGGCTGCGGCGTGGCGAACACGGTCGTCGACAGGTCCGAGCGATCGAGATTGTACCCGCCCGCCTTGTAGCCGCGCGCGAAGGAGACATAGGCCAGCGTACGCTCCGAGGGCTTCCAGGAGAGCACGGCGGTGCCGGTCAGCTGACCTTCCTTGAACCTGTCGCTGAACGGTACGCCGGTGAGCGCCGCCGTCGAATTGCCGGTGCAGGTGAGCGTCACGATGCCGGCGGCGAGCGACTGCAGCGTCGCGTTGCTGCTGGCGAGCAGCGGCCCCATCGCGGCCTGCTGCGCCGGGCAGACGGTGTTGTTGTTGTTGAACGCCGCCTTCAGCGTCTTGCTCTCGTGCGTGTAGCGGGCGCCAAGCGTGAAGCTCAGCGTCTTGGTGAGCTTGTAGATATTGTGGGTGAACAGCGCCCAGTTCTCGCTGGTCTGGTCATATTGGTCACGGATGCTGCCCAGGTCGTTGAGCGTGCTCAGCCGGTCGATGCCGCCGATGATCTGCGGGCCCACCGCCGGGGTGAGCGCCGCGCGGCCGGCGGCGCTCAGGCAGCCGGGGCGGGTGGGGTCGCGCAAGGCCGCGGTCGGATTGAGCGTCGCCACCATCCGGCAGGCCGCGAAGGCGCCATACTGGGTGCCGAAGCGCAGATTGTCCGCCACTTGCAGCGTCTCGTGCGCGAAATAGCCGCCGACCAGCCAGTCGAGCTTGTCGCCCAGGATCGTGCCCGAGAAACGGCTTTCGTGGCTGAAGGTGTGGAAGCGGCGATAGCTGTTGCCGTCATTGGGCCGGTAGGCGATGTCCAGATTGCCGTAATCGATGTCCGCCGCGCCGTCGGACTGGTACTCGCGATAGGCGGTCAGCGAGGTGAGCTGGGTCGCCCCGATGTTCCAGCGCACGCGGGCGGAGATGCCATAGTCGGTGGTAAGATTCGCATAGGCGCGGCCCGGCGTCTGCGCGATCTGGCGGTTGTACGGATCGCCGTCGCTCGGCAGTACGGCGCCCATGCTGCGCAGGATCGCGGAGACGCGGTTGCCGGCGGGGTTGATCGCATAGTCGCCGGGCACGCCGGGGGTGGCATCCAGCTTCTCGCGCGTGTCGACATAGACCGCGCCGCAGCACTTTTCCTTGCGATGCGTATAGTCGGCGATCAGGCGGATGCCGAGGTCGGGATTGACCGTGAACAGCAGCTGGCCGCGAACGAAATAGCGATTGCGATCGTTGAAATCGGTCTTGTTGACGACGTCGTACAGATAGCCGTCGCGCTTCGAGTATACACCGTCGATACGGAAGGCGAGCAGGTCCTGCACCACCGGGCCGGTGAGGGCGCCGGACAGGCGGACGGCGTTGTAGTTGCCATAGGTGGCCTCGCCGAATCCGCCGAATTTGAACTCGGGCAGCTTGGTATAGATGCTGATGGCGCCGGCGGAGGAGTTGCGGCCGGAGAGCGTGCCCTGGGGGCCGCGCAACACCTCGATCCGCTCGATCTCGCCTATGTCGTTCAGGCCGGAGCCGGTGCGGCTGCGATAGATGCCGTCGATGAACACCGCGACCGAGCTTTCCAGGCCTGGATTGTCGCCGACGGTGCCGATGCCGCGTACGCGGGCAGAGGCATTGGCTTCGGAACCGGTGGAGGAAACGAGGAGCGACGGCGCGATCTGCGTCATCTGGCGAATATCGGTCGCGCCGGAATTCTGGAGTGCGGCCTGGCCGAAGGCGGAGACCGCGATCGGCACGCTCGACAGGCGTTCGGAGCGGCGGGTCGCGGTGACGACGATGTCGGCGGTGTTCGGAGATTCGTTTTCGGCGGCTGCGGGCGTGTTGGCGGCAGAACCGCGCAGGTCCTGTGCCACCGCCGGCGTGGACAGGAGTGCGAGAACCCCGGTAGAAACCAAGAACGCGCGCTTCGACATAACGGCCACCTCTCAATCCCCAGCTATTGCTTTGGTTTGCGTAGCCTTCTGACCGAAGACGGATAAATTTCGGTGAATGCCGTGTCCGGGGTCGTCCGGAGGGGAGGGCCGCCAACGTCAGCGGCTGTGCGCCCGTTGGTTACTTGACGATGCTTGAAACATATCGGGGCGGGATGCCGTCACCCCAGGCGCGCAAGAGATGGTGACCCCTACGGGACTCGAACCCGTGTTTTCGCCGTGAGAGGGCGACGTCCTAGACCGCTAGACGAAGGGGCCATTGCTTGGCGGAGGCGGCCAATTACGTTCCGGGGCCGGCGCCGTCAAGCGATGTTTTCAGACTTTTTTCAACCCGCCACCGGCAGGCGCAGGATGCCGTCCGGCGCGTAGCCCACTTCGCTGTACGCGGTCACCGCGCCCAGCGGCAGCGGGCCGTAGATGTGGGGGAAGAGCTGGCCGCCGCGCGAGGGCTCCCAGCGCACCGTGTCGCCCAGCGCCGCGAGGTCCACGGCCGCCAGCCACAGGCCCGTCTGGCCGGCGAAATGCTTCTCCAGCGTCTCCTGCGCCTGCGCGGCGGTGGAGAGGTGGATATAACCGTCCGCCAGATCGATCGGCGCGCCCAGGAAGACACGCTCGCGTTCGAGCGTGTCCATCTGGTCCTGCGTCAGGATCTTGTAGGCGGTGAGGGGCATCTCGGCCATGCTCAGGCCTCGCCGCCGTCGGCCAGGTCTTCGCCCGGCACCGCGTCCGGGGTCGCTTCGCCGGCCACCGCGCCGTCGCCCAGGTTCATCTCGGCCTCGTCCTCGCTCTCCTCGATGCGCGCCGCCGAGACGACATGCTCGTTCGCCGCGACGTTGAACAGCCGCACGCCCGCCGAGTTGCGGCCGATGACGCGCAGGTCGCCCAGCGACATGCGGATCATCTTGGCCTGATCGGTCACCAGCATCAGCTGATGGCCCTTGGTCGCCGGGAAGCTCGCCACCACCGGCCCGTTGCGGGCGATGTTGTCGATATTGGTGATGCCCTGGCCGCCGCGGCCCGTGCGGCGATATTCATAGGCCGAGCTGAGCTTGCCATAGCCGTTGGCGCAGACGGTGAGGATGAACTGCTCGCGCGCCTTCATCTCCTCGTACTTCTCGGGCGCGAGTTCGCACTCGCCCTCGCGCTCGCCCTTCCAGGGAGCGAAGCGCAGATAGGTGTCGCGCTCTTCCTGGCTGGCGCCCGAGCGGTGGAGGATCGAGAGCGACATCACCTGGTCGCCATCGGCCAGCCGCATGCCGCGCACGCCGGTGGAAGCCCGGCTCTGGAAGGCGCGGACGTCCTCGCCGGGAAAGCGGATCGCCTTGCCGGCGCGCGTCGCCAGCAGCACGTCGTCGCCCTCGTTGAGCAGGGCGACGCCGATCAGGCGATCGTCCTCGTCCTCGCCTTCGAACTTCATCGCGATCTTGCCGTTCGAGGGCACGTTGGTGAACAGGTCCATGCTGTTCCGGCGTACGTTGCCCTTGGCGGTGGCGAACATCACGTGGAGGTTCGCCCACTCGTCCTCGTCCTCCGGCAGCGGCAGCACGGTGGAGATGGTCTCGCCACTCGCAAGCGGCAGCAGGTTGATCATCGGCCGGCCGCGGGTGGCGGGGCCGCCCTCGGGCAGCTTCCACACCTTCATGCGATAGACGCGGCCGAGGGTGGAGAAGAACAGCACCGGCGTGTGCGTCGAGGTGACGAACAGCTCGGTGATCGCGTCCTCGTCCTTGGTCGCCATGCCGGCGCGGCCCTTGCCGCCGCGCGCCTGGGCGCGGAAGGCATCGAGCGGGGTGCGCTTGATATAGCCCTGGACCGTGACGGTGACGACCATGTCCTCGCGCTCGATCAGGTCCTCGTCGTCGATGCCGTCGGCGGCAGCGGCGATCTCGGTCTTGCGCGGGGTGGCATAGGTGTCGCGGATCAGCACCAGCTCGCCGCGCAGCACTTCATACAGTTTCGCACGATTGCCGAGAATCTCGAGCAGCTCGGCGATCGAATCGGCGAGTTCCTTGAGCTCGTCGCCGATCTCGTCGCGGCCGAGCGCGGTGAGGCGGTGCAGGCGCAGGTCGAGGATCGCGCGGACCTGGGTGTCGGACAGGCGATAGGTATCGCCGGTGACTTCGGTGTCGACGGCTTCCACGAGGCGGATGTACGGCGCGATCTCGGCGATCGGCCATTCGCGGGCGAGCAGGGCTTCGCGCGCGGCGGCCGGGCTCGACGAGCCGCGGATGATCTTCACCATCTCGTCGAGATTGGTGACCGCGATCACCAGGCCGAGCAAGATGTGCGCACGGTCGCGCGCCTTGGCCAGCTCGAACTTCGAGCGGCGGGTGATGACCTCCTCGCGGAACTTGACGAAGGCCTCGATGATGTCGCGCAGGTTGAGCAGTTCCGGGCGGCCGCCGCGGATCGCGAGCATGTTGGCCGGGAAGCTCGATTGCGCCGGCGTATTCCGCCAGATCTGGTTGAGCACCACCTCGGGCGTTGCGTCGCGGCGCAGGTCGATGACGATGCGCACGCCCTCCCGCGAGCTTTCGTCGCGGATGTCGGAAACGCCTTCGATCCGCTTTTCCTTGGCGGCCTCGGCGATCTTCTCCACGAGGGCGTTCTTGCCCTGCTGGTAGGGAATTTCGGTGAGCACGATCGAGCGGCGTTCGCCGCGCTGCTCGAATTCGTGGCGCGAGCGGACCAGGATCGAGCCGCGCCCGGTCTGATAGGCCGAACGGCAGCCCGAACGGCCGAGGATCACCGCGCCGGTCGGGAAGTCCGGACCGGGGACGATCTCCATCAGCTCTTCGGCGGTGACTGCTCCGTTATCGATATAGGCGAGGCAGGCGTTGATCACTTCGCCGAGATTGTGCGGCGGAATGTTGGTCGCCATGCCGACCGCGATGCCGCCCGCGCCGTTGACCAGCAGGTTGGGGAAGCGGGCAGGGAGTACCGACGGTTCGCTTTCCGAACCGTCATAGTTCGGCACGAAGTCGACCGTGTCCTTCTCGATATCGTCGAGCAGCGCCGTCGCCACGCGGGCGAGGCGTGCTTCGGTGTAGCGCATCGCGGCGGGCGGATCCGGGTCCATCGAGCCGAAATTGCCCTGGCCGTCGATCAGCGGCACGCGCATCGCCCAGTCCTGCGCCATGCGGGCCATCGCGTCGTAGATCGAGCTGTCGCCGTGCGGGTGGTATTTACCCATCACGTCACCGACCAGGCGGGCGGACTTGCGGTAGGGCCGTCCGGCGACATAGCCGCCTTCCTGCGCGGCATAGAGGATGCGGCGGTGGACGGGCTTCAGGCCGTCACGAACGTCGGGCAGGGCGCGCGCCACGATCACGCTCATCGCGTAATCGAGGTACGAGGTCTTCATCTCGTCGACGATCGAGATCGGGGTAATGTCAGAAGGGTCGGCGAGCAGGGTCTCGTCGGTCAAAGCGGCATACTTTCGGGTTTTTGTTACGCTGCGATGGCTCTAGCCGCCCGCATGCCTCCTGCCAACCCCGCGCCCGCGCGTACGCACGCGCGTGGGGAACATTGGGAGCCAAGTGCGGAAACGAACGTTTCCGGTCCGCAATGGCGGTTGTTCAAGCCGCGTTCAGCCGTTTCACCACACGGCAAGCGTGCTTGAATGGTGTACAGTGCGCCTTTACAGGAACCGCGACGCCGCCTGGCCGACGAGGAGAGTTTCAGATGAAGTTTGTTTCGAAGCTTGCGCTGACCGCGATGCTTGCGCTGGGTTCGACCGCAATGGTGACCACGCCGGCTCTCGCCCAGAAGGAAAAGAAGGGCGCAGCCAAGGAAGATCCCAACGCACTGAAGGTGGGCGATGCCTTCCGCAAGGCAGCCCAGCCCGCGATGGAAGCGGTGCAGGCGAAGAACTGGGCCGCTGCCGCCCCCGCGCTCGACGCGCTCGATGCGGTCGTGCAGAATGACGACGAGAAATATTATGCCGCCTATCTGCGCTCGCGCGTGCAGATTGGCTCGAACGACATGGCGGGTCTCACCAAGACGCTGCCGATCCTGATCGCCAGCCCGCGTACCCCCGCGAACGAGCTGCCGATCTACAAGCGCCAATATTACACGATCGTCGGCAACCAGGCGCTGAACGAGAAGAAGTATGCCGAAGGCATCGACAATCTGCTGAAGGCGCGCGAGGCCGGCAACACCGACTTCGACATCTCGATCGCGCTCGCCAACGCCTATGCGCAGACCGGCAAGCCGAACGAATCGGTCGCCGAGGTCGATCGCGCCATCCAGGCGGTGAAGGCGTCGGGCCAGAAGCCGCCGGTCGCCTGGTACCAGTTCGCCATCCCGCGCGTCTATGCGACGGGCAACCGCGCCGCGACCGCGGAGTGGATGAAGAAGATGATCGCCGACTATCCGACCAAGCAGAACTGGCGCTGGGGCGTGCTGGTGATGCGCGGCAGCGCGGATTCGGCCGGCGGCCGCCTCACCTCGGCGCAGCGCATCGACCTGTATCGCCTGCTCCGCACCACCAAGGTGATGGCCGACCAGAACGACTATATCGACTATGCGGAATCGGTGAACTCGGCGGGCCTGCCGTGGGAAGCCGTCGCGGCGATCGACGAGGGCAAGGCCTCGGGCAAGATCCCGGCGGGCAATCCGGACGTCGCGCGCATCTATGCCTCGGCCCAGGCCAAGGCGAAGGCGGAAGGCTCGCTCACCCCGCTGGTCAAGCAGTCGCAGGCTGCCGCGAACGGCAAGATGGCGGCGCAGACCGGCGACGCGTTCCTCGCCTCGGGCGACTTTGCCAAGGCCGTCGAACTGTACGACGTGGCGCTGCAGAAGGGCGGCGTTTCGGCCGACGACGTCAACCTGCACCGCGGCATCGCGCTCTACAATCTCGGCCGCAAGGACGATGCCCGCACCGCCTTCGGTCAGATCAAGGCGGCCCCGGCGGTCGATCTGGCCGCATTGTGGACGGTCGCGCTGGATCTGCCGGCGCTGACCTGATCCTTCGGGTCTCGAAAAAGGAAGGGGCGGCCTGGTGCAGGTCGCCCCTTTTTCGTTCAGCCCTTGTGATCGGGCACCGGGACGCCCGGCAGCGCCTTGGCGGTGCGGATGGTGAGCGACGTCTTGACGTGCTCGACATTGGGGGCGGTGGTAAGCCGGGTCGTCAGGATCGTCTGGAAGCTCTGCAGGTCGGACGCGACGATCTTCAGGATGAAGTCGATCTCGCCGTTCAGCATGTGGCATTCGCGCACTTCCGGGATCTCGGCGACGAGCTGTTCGAACGCCCGCAGATCGCTTTCGGCTTGACTTTTAAGGCTCACCATCGCGAAGACGGTGAGGTTATAGCCCAGCGCGGCAGGGTCCAGCGCGGCGTGATATCCCTTGATGGCACCTTCCTGTTCCAGCGCGCGGACGCGGCGCAGGCAGGGCGGCGCGGTCAGTCCGACCCGGTCGGCCAGCTCGACATTGGTCATGCGGCCATTTTCCTGGAGTAGTCCAAGGATCCGGACGTCGATCTCGTCGAATCGCATTTTTTTCTGGGGCTCCTGAGCGAGTTCGTTTCTTGATTGCGCGTGTTAGCACAATAAAATTACGCTTCAACGCAATTGTCCCACATTGCGACGTGCCGAAATGGACTGTTTCCACCAGCACCGGCTTGGCGGTATGGAGGGGCGGGATCGGAAACACGCCTTTCGGGGGACGACGGGACTTGCCGCTGCGCTTTGATGATACGCTGGAGACGGTGCTGGCGGGCGACGTGTGCTCGGCGGCGGGTGCGCCGCTCGCCTGGCGGCAGCTTGTCGACCTGATCGGCCGCGGACGGGTGCCGGCGGAGGCGCGGGCGCTCGACGTGCTGGCCGCGATCCGCGATCTGGTGCCGCTGGAGGTGCGCATCGCCAGCGCCCGCGCGCTGGAGGGTGCCAATCCGCCGCCGCCCTTGGTCGCGCTGCTGGTCCTCGACGAACTGCGCGTCGCGCTGCCGATCCTGCGCAGCGCCGTGCTGGACGGTGCGTCGTGGATCGCGCTGCTGCCTCGGCTTGCGCCCGGCGCCCGCCACGTGCTGCGCGGCCGTCGCGATCTTCCGCCGGCCGTGTCGCGCGCGCTCGAAAGCTTCGGCCCGGTGGATTTCGTCCTGCCCGATCACAGCCCGGTCGTGGGCGAGGCGGCGCCGGCGGCTCCCCAGGCCGAGGGCGAGCCGGAAGGCTTGTTCGCGGTCGCCGATCTGATGGCCCGCATCGAACGATACCGCCGGGAGCGCGAGGCAGGGAAGGGCGCACGCCCCCTCGAACGTGCCCGCAGCTTCCGTTTCGAGACCGATGCGGCCGGCGTCGTCCGTTGGGTCGACGGCGTCAGCCGCGGACCGCTGATCGGCCTGTCGCTCGATCTGCAGGGACTGCCCGGCGGCAGCCGGCTGGACGGCGTGGCGAGCGGCGCGTTCCGGCGCCGTGCAGGCTTCACCAATGCGCGCATGACCATCGAGGGCGAATCGGATGCCGCGGGCGACTGGCTGGTTTCCGCCCTGCCGGCGTTCGAGCCGGTGACCGGCCGCTTCACCGGCTATCGCGGCACCGCCCGGCGGCCGCGCGCCGACGAGCGCGCCGAACCGCTGCGCCCGCCGCCAGAGGCCGACGCGCTCCGCCAGATCGTCCATGAGCTGCGCACCCCGACCAACGCCATCGCCGGCTTCGCGGAGATGATCGAGAGCCAGATGCTGGGGCCGGTGCCCGAAGCCTATCGCGATCGCGCGGCGGTGATCCGCACCCAGGCCCGCGAACTGCTGGGGGCGATCGACGATCTCGACCTCGCCGCCCGTATCGAGAGCGCGGCGCTGTCGCTGGGGGAGGGGCAGGTGGCGCTTCGCCCGCTGCTCGCCGGCATCGCGGACGATCTCGGGGAACTGCTCAAGCTGCGCGGTTCGGCGATCGATATCGCCGAGGACGAGCTGCATGTCTCGGGCGATCGCCGCGCGGTCGAGCGGCTGCTGGCGCGGCTGCTCGCCACCCTGGTTTCCGCCACCGCGCGCGACGAGCGTCTGCGCGTGCGCTTCGCGCTGGAGGCCGAGCAGCGCGTCGCCATCCTCATCGATCGCCCCGGCGCGCTCGGCCAATATCCGGGCGAGTCGGTGCTCGGCATCGACGACGAGCAGGACGAGGACGGGACGTTGCTCGGCACCGGCTTCGCGCTGCGGCTGGCCCGCAATCTCGCGCGTGAGCTGGGCGGCAGCCTGGTGATCGCGCCCGACTTGCTGACGCTCCGCCTGCCGGCCGCGCCCGCCGCCGCGATGGAGCAGGCCCAGCGCCAGTGAGCGCGGACGGGCGCGGCGGGGCTTGCGGCGATGCCGTCGCCTCCGCTAGGGCGGGCCGTGCTGGGGGCCTGTAGCTCAATGGTTAGAGCTGGCCGCTCATAACGGCTAGGTTGCGGGTTCGAGTCCTGCCGGGCCCACCAGCAATACGCTTTGCCTTGTGTCCGCCGCCCGGACGCTCTAAGCGCGGCGGCTCGTCGGGGAGTAGCGCAGTCTGGTAGCGCATCTGGTTTGGGACCAGAGGGTCGCAGGTTCGAATCCTGTCTCCCCGACCACTCTCGCCTTCAGGCGAATTCCTCGATGCCCTGTTCCTCGTCGAGCGTCAGATCCTCGTCATCGATATAGCCATCTTCCGGTAGGGGCGCGCCCATCTGGACGGGCTTGCCCTGCGCACGTGCCGCAAGGTCGGCTAGGGCGAGCTTGCGGGCATGCCAGAAGGCCTCGAAATCGTCGGCACGCAGCGTGGCGGGGTCGATGAGGTGGGACCGCAGGATCTCGTCCAGGCACGCGCTGCTCAGGCCATGCCGCTCCTCGATGCGGGCAAGATAGGCGCTGGGGGCGCTGCCGCCGATGGCGATGTTCGTGCCTTTGGACAAGGCGGTCTTGTTGATGATGCTGTTGTAGCGCCGCGGCGCGATGCCCTGCTTCTCGCACCAGGCACGCGGGAAGATGTGGTGGACGTCGAGGGCGTCGGCATAGACGGTCATCGTCTCCACATGCTTGCCGGTGATGAAGTCGCGGCAGCCGCTGCGCATCAGCAGGGCGTGAAAGCCCTTATAGGCGGCGGACAGGCGGGAGCGGAGCGTCTCCAGCCGCATCGACTGGAAGGAACTGTCGGCAATCGTGCGCGGGACGGGGCCGCCCTCGAGCCAGGCGAGCAGTTCGGGTACGTCGCGCACGATCTTGGTTTCGGTCGCCGACCCGTAAAACTCGCCCAGCACGCCGGCCCAATACCATTGGGCGAGCTTTTCGTTTGCAGCGGCGTTGCGGAGGTGCGGCGGCAGCACCGCGAAGGTGGCGGCGAGCGAGACCATCTGCGGCGGATAGGGCACGTCGTGCCCCCACAGGATCTTCTGTTCGTTGAGGAACCGGGCGACTTCGAGAAAGCCGGCCTCCACGGCGTCGGCGAACTTGCGATATGCCGACAGCGGCAAGCCGAGCAGCGCCTCGCGCGTGCAGGTGATGGCGGGCACGTCGTTGCCGGTCGCGCCGGCGGCGATCGCCTGCTGGCGCAGGTCGCGGGTGTGGAGGACCGTGCAGGCCTGGAGGAAATCGGTCGCGGCGAGATGCGCGAAGACGCCCTTGGGCGGCACCTTTTCCCGCAGACGACCCAGTCGCCCGCGCTTCTGCTGGGTTCCGGCCCAGTCCGCGCGCAAGTCGAAGCCCGAGGCGGCGTAGATTGCGGTGACCAGTTCGAACGCGTCCAGCTTCTTGCCGCCGACATTGACGCGCTCGAACACGGTGCAGACGGCTTCTCGGCTATTGTCCTTCGACAGCTTGATGACCGGCATCGCATAGGCCTGGATCCGGTTGAGTACTTCGTTCTGGAAGCGCTGGATTTCCTCCATGCGTTGTTCGCCGCGCGCGTTCCAGTGGGCGATGCAGCCGAGGATCCAGCCGAGCGGATCGAGCGCCTGGTTGAGCGGGAACAGCAGCTTTTCATATTCGAGCGCGGGGCTGGACACGTCGACATCCACGTCCTTGCCGAAGTTCCGGCGGCGGATGCGGCTGGGCGGGACGACCTCGATCGCGGCCTCGAGATTTGCCATCGGGGCCAGCGCGGCCGGAATGCTCAGGTAGAAATACCGCTCCACCACCTGCCCCTTGACGCTGCGGACCCGTGCCGGTGTCTTGGCGAAGATCGTCTTGTAGAGCGAGGTGATGCGCTGCTGTCCGTCGAGCAGCAGGTGTTCGGGCACCACCTCGGCGACCGAGGTTCCCTCGACGCCGCGCGGCTTGAACTCGATCGATCCCCCGCGTTCCAGGGTCAGCAGGGCGCCCACCGGAAAGCCCTTGGCGATGCTTTCCAGGAGCGAGCGGACGTCGCTTTCGTTCCACACATAGTCCCGCTGGAACTCGGGTAGCTGGAGCTTGCCCACATGGACGTCGTGCAGCAGGTCCTTGAGACTGGTCTTGGTGGTGTCGAAGCTCATGCATTCCCCCGCAGTGCCTGGAGTGTGCGGCCGCCCCACGCGTGCCGCATTCCCGCTGGTGATCGCTCGGCTGCGACCCCGGGGAAGGTGCGGCCGAGGGGGAGGACGCTGGTGCCGCGGTCATCCTTTTCGCGCCGGCATGTGCGTCGCACCGCCCGGTGCCCATCAGCCTGCCCAAGCGAGCGGCATTCGGAGCATCGCGGCTACACCCTCCTGTTCGGGCCGCAGTTCCGTTCGAACGTTCCCGCATAGATGCATGGTTTCGTAGATTGGAGGACGTCAAGGGCATTGCGACCATGTCGTCCGTGGGCAGCGCCAGGATCGGCTTGTCGTGCGATCCAGATGCCGTCCGCGCCGAACGCCAGGTTCGTTGGGACCTGCAATAGACGCATGTCTCTCCCGCTCTGGACGCGGAGGACCGGCCGAGCGCCTTGGCTCGTCGATTGCGACATCTTCTTTCAACCTGAGGTTGCCAAAGAGCTGGTCGAGATTGTCAACGGATTTTCCGTGCTGTCCTGATCAAAAACGATCCTTTTTGGAGTTATTCAGCCCCGTACATTTTGCATTGCAGTACGAACGTTTCATTTCGGCTGTGAACTGACCGCTGTTTCGGGGTGATGAATTGTTGATGATTTCGGTCGTATTCGATCAATACTATACAGAATTTGCGATTGTGGGTGCATTAAATCTGCGTTGTTTCGTGAACATCGAGATATTTAATAAAATCTTAGCTATAAATTTAAAACATTATAGCCTTGATTTTTTAGTTACTGAAAAATTACTTTGGTGATTTCATTGTGATCATCAGAAGATGTTTTTAAGTTTCAAGATAAAATCAAGTGGAACTGGCTCTGGGTTTTGGAGTTGACAACGCCCTCCGCGCTCAATTTTCGTCACAATCGATGATCACGTTTTCCATGGATTCAAGTTCGTTACCGGCTGCGACTGTAAAATATGACCTAAAACGGGTCACATAGCCTCTAAACGCGAGCATTCGGTGTGAGGCGCAGAGATATTCTGGTTGACGATTCATCCATTTCCGTGGAGTAGGGCCCAAGCCGGCCATGGGTCGGCGGTTAACCTCATTGGGGGATTCTATGCGCACCCGTATTCTCACCATGCTTGCCGCCGCCACCGTCGCGGTTGCAGCACCGACCACTGCTTCGGCAGCAACCATCATCGGCGGCTTCCAGGCCGGCCTCGCCAACGTGACCGCGGACACTGCCGGCATCGGCGCTGGCACCACCTTCACCAGCGGCGGTTCGGTTGTTCTGGGTTCCTATGGCGACCTGTCGACGCTCGGCCTGTTCACCGCCTTCACCACCTCGTCGGTCAAGGCTGCCCTGAACTCCACCGCATCGTTCACTGCGAGCTTCGGTGTGTTCTCGGGCGTCGTCACCAGCGTGACGACCGGCCTGAACACCGTGTCGCTCTACACGCTCGGCACCTTCACGCCGACCGGCGCGTTCTCGGGCTACACCGCGGGCGCCGCTTCGGTGATCTTCACCTTCAACCAGGCCGGTGGCGCGGGCAATGGCGTGTCGGGCAGCTTCAGCCTCGCCTCGCCGCCGAGCCCGGTTGCTGAGCCCGCCACCTGGGGCATGATGATCGCTGGTGCCGGCCTCGCCGGTGCTGCGCTGCGTCGTCGCCGCAGCGTCGCCAAGGTCGCTGCCGCCTAAGGCGTCAGACCTGGATCAGGGAAAGGGCGGTGCCGGCAGCGGCGCCGCCCTTTTTCTTTGTCCGCATGCCACGGCCTCTTACGGCCGGGGGGAGGACGGGGACCCGCAATCGAAGTGCCGCTCCACGACCGTGCAGCGCGCGACGGTCGCCTCCAGGCGCCGGACGATGGCGTCGAGCCCGGCGTGCAGATCATGGGTAGGCGCGCACAGGAAGATGTCCACGCACGCGGTGCCATGTTCGGGCCAGGTGTGGATCGAGATGTGCGATTCCGCCAGCAGCGCCACCCCGGTGACCCCCATGCCCTCGCCAAAGCCGTGCAGGCGAACTTCGAGCAGCGTGGCGCCCGCCGCCGCTGCCGCCGCGACCAGGCACGCCTCGACATGCGCGATGTCGGCGAGCCGCGTGGCATCGCGCAGATCGGCGATGAGATGCTGGCCGCTCACAACAGGCTTTCGTGGCGATGGCCGAGCAGGGCCATCGCGTCCTCGGCGGCGCGCACGCCCTGATAGTGCGCTTCCTCGAACAGCGACAGGCCGCTGATGTCCGAATGTGCCAGGAACAAGGGCGGGGCAGGGCGGTGGGCCGCGCCGCGACCCAGGAACCCCGGCGTCGGGCGTACCATGGCATGGCCCCAGCGCCACAGCTCGATGCGCCGGATGGCGCCTTCCAGCTCCGGATGCATCGCCAGCAGATCGTCGCGCACCATGCGCTTCCAGTCCTCCGCCGGTCGCTCGACCAGCAGGCGGCGAGCGATTCCGGGCGGCATGTCCGACAGCGGTAGGTACCAGGTGAGCACGGTGCCTTGCGGATGCGCCTCGGGCGCCTGGTGGGTCGCCACGACATAGCCGAGCGCATTGCTGGTGCTCGATACATTGTCCCAGGCGAGCGGCACGCCCCGCCCCCCGGGCAGGCGGTCGACGGTGGCATTGGCGACCAGCCAGGGGGCGTAGCTGCATGCCCCCGCCGTGCCGACCGCAGGGCAGACGCGGGCAGCGACGAAATGCGGCATGGCAAGGATGGCGGCGCGTGCGCGCGTCCGCACCGTGGTCCCGGCCGCCACGTCGAAGCTGTCGACCAGCACCGCCCTACCGTCCTGTGCGACATGGTGGACGATGCGGCCACGCGCGATCCGATCGGGGAAGAAGCCGGCCAGCCCGCGCGCGAGCCGGGCATTGCCTTCGGGCCAGGTCAGTTCGTTGTCGCCGGCGCCGTCGACGGTCCAGCCGCGCCGTCCGGCAAAGTAATGGACGCCTGCCCAGGCGGAGACCTCGTGCGGCTCGGTGCCGTAATCGTCGCGCATCGCATAGCGGACATGCGCGCGCAGCACCGGCGAGCGCCAGCCTTGCCGGTCGAGCCAGCTGGCGAAATCGACCGCATCCAGCGCGACCAGATCGGCATCGCGCGAGCTATAGGCGATCGGCACCGTGAAGGCCGGACGACCGTCGCTGCCGACCCGCGCCGAATAGGCGGCCATGGCCTGCTCGAACGCGGCGAGATCGGCACGGTCCTGGGGGCTGAGGCCGGTGCGGGGGACCAGTCCTTCCTGCCAGCGGCCCTGCCAGAACAGCCGCTCCTGCAGATCGGCACAGAGCTGTTCGGGATCGTACACCGGCACGCCGTCGCGCTCGCCGATCAGGATGCCGAGCTGCCGGAGCAGGTGGCGCACGGCGCCGGCCTCACGGTTGGGCACCGGCAGATAATGCGCGCCCAGCGGATAGGCGGATACCGCGTTGCGGCCGCCCCGCGCATTGCCGCCTACCTCGTCCTCCAGCTCCAGCAGGCGGAAGCGGGGGAAGCCCGCATCGTGCAGCCGCCATCCCGCGGAGAGCCCGGCGATACCGCCCCCGGCGATCACCAGGTCTACCGCCTCGAAACGGCTGGGGGCGGGGAAGCCGCCGTCGCGCAGCCGGTGTCCGCGCGCGAGATCGGCACCGCCCAGCGTGCCTGGCGGGAGCGGGTCCGCACGATCGAGCGCGGCGGCGAGGCCGGCGCCCGCCACGGCCACCGCCCCCGCGCCGAGCCCGAGCAAGGTCCGCCGATCAGCCTTCATAGCGGCTCCAGGCATCGGCGAATTCGCGGACCAGCACCTGGTTGTCGAGCCGGTTCACCGGCGTGGGGCGGCGGGCCATGTCCGGCGGCCAGTCGAACAGCGTGCGATCGCCGGCCGGCGTGAGGAAGCGCCCGCCCGCGGGGATGCGCGCCTGGTCCGGGAGCGGTCGGTCGGCGGCGAGCACGAAGCCCCATTCGCCGAAGCTCGGGACATAGACATGATATCCGCGCGTCCGGAGGCCGGCGGCCTCCAGCGTGGTCGCCACCGTCCAATAGGCCATCGGCGCGACCAGCGGGGAGGTGCTCTGCACCACCATGGCGCCGCGGGGCGCCATCAGCCGGCGCACCGCGCGGTAGAAGGTTTCGGTGTAGAGCTTGCCCACCGAGTAATCGACGGGATCGGGGAAATCGACGATGATCGCGTCGAACGATCCGGCGCGCGTCGAGGCCGCCTCGCGCGCCCAGCGAAAGCCGTCGGCGTTGATCACGGTGATGCGGCGATCGGTCAGCGCGCCCTTGTTCAGCGCGGTCAGCATCGCCGTCCTGGAGAACAAGGCGGTCATCTCGTCGTCGAGATCGACCAGCGTCAGCTGTCGTACCTCCGGATGTCGCAGCACCTCGCGCGCGGCCAGGCCGTCGCCGCCGCCCAGGATCAGCACGTTGCGCGGGTTCGCCACCCGCCCCAGCACCGGCTGCACCAGCGCCTCGTGGTAGCGATACTCGTCGCGCGAGGAAAATTGGAGGTTGCCGTTGAGATAGAGCCGCAGATCGTCTTCGCGGCGGGTCAGCACGATGCGCTGGTACTTGGTGCTGGCCGCATAGATCACCGGTTCGCCGTAGCTGGCCACCTCGGCCCAGCGCTGGAGCCGGTCCGATGCGACGAAACCGGCAGCGAGCGCCAACAGAACGATCGTGGCGGAAATGGTTTCGCTGCGATAGCGGTTCGCCCGCGGCAGCGCGAGCAGCACCGCCAGCGCCACCCCGGCGTTGAGAATGCCGAACAGGAAGCCGGTGCGGATCATGCCGAGGTGCGGCATCAGCAGCAGCGGGAACAACAGGCTGGCGACCAGCGCGCCGACATAGTCGAAGGTCAGCACGTTCGACACCGTCTCGCGGAAGTCGAATCCGCGCAGGATGCGGATCAGCAGCGGGATCTCGAGCCCGACGAGGAAGCCGATGCCGAGCACCAGCCCGTACAGCGCCACCCGGAAATGCTCGACCAGCGGGAACAGCACGAACAGCGCCGCCGCCGAGGCGCCGCCCAGCACCGCGATCAGCAGCTCGACGCGGATGAACAGCCGCAGTTCGTCGCGGGTCACATAGCGCGAGCACCAGCTGCCAAGCCCCATCGCGAACAGATAGGTGCCGATGACGGTGGAGAATTGGGTGACGCTGTCGCCGAGCAGATAGCTGGCCAGCGTGCTGGCGAGCAGTTCGTAGATCAGTCCGCAGGTGGAGACGACGAAGGCAGAGGCAAGCAGCGCGGCAGCGGGTGCCGACGCGCGGGTCTTGGGGCCGGCGGCGTCGCCTTCAGCCATGGATGGCGGCGGCGACGATGATCGCGAGCCCGATCGCGACCGCGCCGGAGAAGATGGCGACGGCGACATTCTGCTTGTCGCGGATCTCTTCCCACAGCTTGCCCGGCGTCAGCAGGTCGAGCACGACGAAGCCGATCACGAAGACGAGGATGCCGACCACGGCATAGAGCAGCGTCGCGAGCAGCGCCGGAAGGGTAGTGACCATGAAGCGTCCTCCTATTTGTGGTTCGGGCCGTAATAGCCGCCATGCCCGCCATGACCGCCGCTGCCGCCATAGGCATAGCTGGTGCGGCTGCGGCCCCCCTCGGCAAAGGGCGACCAGCCATAGACCGCCGCGAGCAGGAACAGCCCCAGCACGACGATCGACCAGAGCGCGTAGAGAAAGCTGCGGGTGTCCATCAATCGTCTCCGTCCCCGGACGCTGCCGGTGCGAAATCGCTCTGCTCCTTGCGCGCCTTCTCGAACCGGAGGTGGAGCATCAGCCCGACGAACCAGGGAAACGCGATCAGGAGCAGCGCGAGCAGGAAGTTGCCGGCGTACAGCGTGCCCGTGCCCAGTTCGACCACGATCTGCGGCGCATTGGTCGGCTCCATCCAGCCGCCGTCGGGATAGGCTGTGTCGTTCTGGCTCCAGCGGTTGCCCTTGTACTCGACGATCAGGTCATAGTCGCCGGCCGGCACGCCTGCGATCGAGACGTCGGAATCGCGCGAACCCTCGGTCCAGGGACCGTCCGAATCCACCCCCTCGTAGCGCTCGGCGGCGCCCGACGCGGCATAGACCTGCTGGTTGCGGCGATCGACCAGGCTGTAGTCGAGATCGACCCAGCCATTTTCCAGCCGCGGGACGGTGGTGCGCACGCGCACCCGCTGCCAGCGACTAACCAGATGCACGGGACCGATCGTGGCGCTCTGCTCGCGGCCGTCGACCGCAACCGGCAGGGCCTCGGAGGCAAGCCAGCGCGTGCCGCTCAGCAGGAGCGAGACGAGCAGCAGGAAGGCAAGCGCGATGCCGCCGATCTTCGCGCCCTTGCCGAGCCACGCGCCCCAGGGGGAGGGCTGGTGCGGCAGGGGCGGCCAGACCCTGGCCGCAGGGGTGACGCCGAATGCGGCGACCACGTCGCGTTCGGGCAGCCACTGGTTGATCGTCCAGCTGATCTCGCGATCATTGGCCTCGCGCGACAGCATGAAGCCGGGCCGGACCCAGTCGCCCGTCTTCACCGTCTCGCCCACCGTCACGCGCCAGTAGAATTCGCCGACGACCCGGTCGACCTGGGCATCCCCGCGGAAGAAGCGCGTGTAGCTCTGCCCGTCGAGCGCATAGGTGCTGAAGGTCTGCATCGTCGGCACGCGCGTCAGCATCGTGCCGAAGCTCCAGCCGCCCCGCGCGTTCACCAGCCAGCGATAGCCGTGATAGGGATTGAACAGCAGATACTCGTCCCAGCGATACGCGCCGTTCTGCGAGCGCTGGAGATAGCCGATCGCCTCCCACTCCACGTCGAACAGCGTGCCCCGCGTGCCGAGCGGGATCTCCGGATAGGCAAGCGCCGTCTGCGCCTGGGTGACCAGTTTCACCAGCCCGTCGGTGGCATCGAGGATCGAGCCGCAATATTGGCAGCCGACATGCACGGTATAGCCGGCCGCGCGCAGTTCCACCGTGCCGCCGCAATTGGGGCAGGCGAGCGCGCGTATCGCGGGTGCTGGGGGCGGGGAGAGCGGCGCTTCAGCCTGCATAACCGGGCAGGCTCCATCCTTCGATCGCGCGCAGACCGCGCGGCGCCAGATCGGCGAGCGTCACATAGCGGCCATGATAGAAACTCACCGTGCTGCCGTCGCGCTGGAGGCTGGCGCATTCCCCGTCCGACCCGCGCAGATCGACATTGTAGACCCGCCAGCCGCTCGGCGCGGTGAAGGGCAGCTCCCCCTCGGCGGTGATGCACAGCGCCTCGCGCGCGTCGGCGAGGACGAGCTTGCGGCCGAACAGCTCCACCTTGTGGCCGATCTGGGCGGGCTCGCCCTTGGCGATCGCCCGCAGCGTCTTCGAGCGCACTTCGCTGAAGGGATGCTCGCGCAGCAGCATGAACTGGCCCATCGCCTCGCCCAGCCAGGCGGTGCTGGCGTCGTCGAACAACAGCAGCCATTCGTTCCAGGCGCCATCGCTCCAGCTCCAGCGGACCCGGCCGATCACCTCGAAACCGCCGCCATCGGCAGTGCCGCGCATGCCGATCCGCACCGGGCTGACGTCGAAGGGAAGGGCCGCGGCGATGCCGAGCTGCGCCACGCCGTCGTCGCTGCGGACGAGCATCGTGTGGCAGGCATCGCATACCCGGTTGGGCAGCGCGGGCGAGCGGAACACGACGTCCGCGCCGCAATGGGGGCAGGGCAGGTGCAGGCGCATCGATCGATCAGCGAATGCGGCCGAGCAGTTCGGACTTCTTGGCGTCGAACTCCTGCTGGGTGATCGCGCCGAGGGTGAGCAGCCGATGGAGCTTCTCGATCTGCGCGACCGGATCCTCCCCGGCCGCGGGCGGGGCGCCGGCGGCTTCCTGGCCCAGCGCGATCCCCGCGGCAAACCCCATGCCCCCGGCCGCCGCGCCGCCGGGCTGGGCTGCCGCCGCTTCGATCGCCTCGGCGCGCTGGAAGCGGGCATAGCGATCGAGATCGCCGACCACGCGCATCGCGCCCGCCTTGTCGATGGCCGCCTGCACCGCCTCCGGCAGCGACAGGCTTTCGATGTAGAAGCTGGTGCAGGCGAGGCCCCATTGCGCGAACGCCGGGTCGATCGCCGCCTTGAGCGCGTCGGACAGCGCGGCCTGGTTGGCGGCGAGGTCGACAAAGGCGATGTCGCCGGTGCCGAGCGCGGCTGCGATCGCGGTAGCGATGGCGGCACGAAGCTGCGGTTCGATCTCGGCGACGGTCAGGCGCTCGAGCGATCCCATCATCTTCACGGCGAACGCCGGCACCTGCTCGATGCGGAAGCTGTAGCTGCCGAACGCGCGGACCCGGATCGCGCCGAATTCGGGATCGCGCACGGTGATCGGCTGGGCCGTTCCCCATTTCAGGCCGGTTTGCTCCTTCTGGCTGAAGAAACACACATCGGCCTTGAACGGCGAGGCAAAGCCCTTGTCCCAGTGCATCAGCGCGGTGAGCACGGGCAGGGTGCCGGTTTCCAGCGTGTGGAGCCCGGGGTGGAAGGCATCGGCCAGCTGGCCCTCCCGATAGAAGAAGGCGACCTGGCCGTCGCGCACGGTCAGCTGCGCGCCGTTCTGGATCTCGCGGCCCTGCATCGGGTGGCGCGCGGCGAGCGTACCCGGCGTATCGACCCAATCAATGACGTCGACCAACTGCTTCGACAGAAACCCGAATAGCCCCATGAATCCACTCCCCGACGCAACGCTATAGCTGCGGTGCGGGCTGCGCCACAAGAATCGGGGCGGATGGCGCCGGCCGAGGTCGAGCGAGCAGTGAATTGGTAAGGCATGTGGCGTGGCCCGTGCCATGTTCCAGTTCCCGGCGGACGATCGGCCTGGCGTGAACGCAGGAATCCGCCACGATTCTGGCAGTGATCAGCATAATGGTCAGGCGCTATGGTCAAGCCAATTTCTCCATGATACGCCGTCCATCAGACAAGAGCAGGGAGAGGACGATGCGGCACGGAGCGCAGGCATGGTTGGCGGCGACGGTGATGGTCGTGGCGGTTGCGCCGCCGGCCTTGGCGCAGCCGGACGGGCGGCGGGTGACCGCGCTGAGCGAAGGCTGGCGCTTCCATCTCGGCGATCTGGCGGACGATGCGGCGGCCGAGCGCTATGACGATTCCGGCTGGAAACCGGTGCAGGTGCCGCACAGCTGGAACCGCGTCGGCTATTACCGGCCCGATCCCGCCAGCCATCTCCACCGCGCGGACACGGTCGACAAGACCCAGGGGCGCGGCTGGTATCGACTCCACTTCCAGGCACCGGCGACGGCGGGCAAGCGCGTCTGGCTGGAGTTCGACGCCGCCAGCCGCATCGCCAGCATCTGGCTGAACGGGCGCAAGATCGGCGACCATGCCGGCCCCTTCTCGCGCTTCCGGCTGGACGTGAGCGACGCGGTGAAGCCGGGTGCCGACAATGTGCTGGTGGTGCGCGTCGACAATAGCCCGCCGGCGGAGGGCGGTGCGACCGCCGACGTGCTCCCCCTCACCGGTGATTTCTTCGTTCATGGCGGCCTCTATCGGCCGGTCCGCCTGATCGTCGCCAATCCGGTGCATCTCGACCTCGCGGATTTCGGTGGACCGGGCGTATATGCCGCCACCACCAGCGCGACGGCGGCGCGGGCGTCGGTCTCGGTGCGGGCGCGCGTCGCCAACGATGCGGCCGGCGCGGCATCGGTGCGGGTGACCGCGCGCCTCGTCGACGCCCGCGGTCGCGTCGCGGCGACGGCGCAGCGCACGCTGTCGCTCGCCGGCGGCGCCAGGGGCGAAGCGGCGGCCGTGCTCGACGTGGCGAAGCCGCACCGCTGGCAGGGCGTCGAGGATCCCTATCTCTACACGCTGCAGGTGGAAGTGGCCGATGGCCGGGGCAGGCTACTCGACCGGCTCCGCCAGCCCTTCGGCATCCGCACGATCACCGTTGATCCGGACAAGGGCCTGTTCCTCAACGGCAGGCATGTGGCGCTGCACGGCGTCGGCTATCACCAGGATCGCGAGGGCAAGGGCTGGGCGATCTCGGCGGAGGACGTGGCGCAGGATCTGGCGATCATGCGCGAGATGGGGGTGAACGCCATCCGCCTGACGCATTACCAGCATGGCCAGACGATCCACGATCTTGCCGATCGCCAAGGCCTGCTGGTGTGGGACGAGATTCCGCTGGTCTCTGCCTGGACGCGGCGCGGCGAGCGTGAACCGCGTGCCGCGCTGGTCGCCAATGCCCGGCAGCAGCTGCAGGAACTGATCCGCCAGAACGGCAACCACCCCTCGGTCATCAACTGGGGCATCGCCAACGAAGTCGATTTCGGCAATTCCTTCCCGCTGTTCCTCACCGGCTTCGCAGACGGCAAGGCGCCGGATCCGATGCCGCTGCTGCACCAGTTGCAGGCGCTCGCGAAAGCCGAGGATCCCGGCCGCCCGACCGCGCTCGCCACCTGCTGCGAAGGGCGGCTGTTCGACGCCGGGGTGGAAATCCCCACCACCGCGGAAGCGGCGGATCTGGGCGGGGCCAATCGCTATTTCGGATGGTATTTCGGCGTCCCGGGCGATCTCGGCCCGCAACTCGACGCGCTGCACGCGAAGCGCCCGCGCCAGCCCTTGTCCGTCACCGAATATGGCGCCGGTGCCGCCACCACCATCCATACCGACGACGTGCTGGGCGGCCCGGTCGATTCGCGCGGCGTCAACCAGCCGGAGGAATATGCCAGCCATATCCATGAGGCGGCGTGGAAGACGCTGAAGGCGCGGCCCTATCTATGGGGAACCTGGCTGTGGAACAGCTTCGACTTCGCCACGACGATCCGTGCCGAGGGGGATGCGCAGGATATCAACACCAAGGGGCTCGTCACCTATGACCGGCGGATCCGCAAGGATCCCTATTATTTCTACAAGGCGAACTGGACGGCCACCCCGACCGTGCACATCAACGGCCGGCGCTACACCGCGCGTGCCTATCGGGTGACCGATGTCCGCGTGTACAGCAACGCGCCCACGACCGAGCTGATCGTCAATGGGCGCTCGATCGGCAGCCGCAGCACCTGCCCCGATCGGGTCTGTGTCTGGGAGAAGGTTGCGCTCGCGCCCGGAAGCAATGTCGTGGTCGCGCGCGGCCGCTTCGCCTCCGGTCCGGTCGAGGACAAGGTTGCGTGGGATCTTGCCGCCGATGCTGCCCGGGCCGTCCGGATCGACGCCGGTGCGCTCGTCGCGGCAGCGGCCTCCACCCGATTCGGCTCGGACAGCTTCTTCGAGGGGGGCTTGGCCGGCACGCTCAACAAGCCGGCGGACTATGGCAAGCCGGCCGTCCAGACGCCGATCGGCAACACCGGGGATCCGGCCGTCGTCGCTACCTTCCGTGAAGGAAGCTTCGGCTATCGGGTTCCGCTGCGCCCCGGTCGCTACCGCGTGCGGCTGACCTTCGTGGAACCGGCGCTGGCGCAGGGCGGGCGGGTCTTCGATGTCGTGGCGAACGGGCAGCCGATCGTCCAGGCGCTGGATGTGGCGGGCGCGGCCGGCGGCGCGGCCATCGCCGTGCAGCGGGAGGCGGTGGTTGCCGTGGCCGGGGACACGCTCGACCTCCGCTTCGTGCCGAAGGTGGGCAAGGCGATCGTATCGGCCGTGGAGATCCTGCCGGAGTAAGGCGGGGGGCGTGACGTCCAGGGGGAGGGGGCCGCGGCGATGGGTTCTCCTGCGCGCAATATCGTATAAGGGCGCGGGATGGCCCGGCTGCTTCTGTTCAACAAGCCCTTCGGGGTGCTGTCGCAATTCACCGATCGCGGATCGCCGACGGCGCGGTCGACCTTGTCGGACTTCATCGCGGTCAAGGGCGTCTATCCCGCCGGCAGGCTCGATCGGGACAGCGAGGGCCTGCTGCTGCTGTGCGACGACGGGCGGCTGCAGGCGCGCATCGCGAACCCGCGCTTCAAGATGCCGAAGACCTATCTCGTGCAGGTCGAGGGCGATCCGCAGGCGCCGGAACTGGAGCGCCTGCGGCAGGGAGTCCTGCTCAACGACGGCATGACCCTGCCTGCCGAGGTCGCCCGGATCGACGCGCCGGATCTTTGGCTGCGCGATCCGCCGATCCGCCAGCGCAAGTCCGTCCCGGACAGCTGGCTGAAAATCACCCTCCGCGAAGGGCGCAACCGGCAGGTGCGCCGGATGACGGCGGCGGTCGGGTTGCCCACCCTGCGGCTGGTCCGCTGGTCGATCGGCGACTGGTCCGTCGCCGGCATCGCCCCGGGCGCGTTCGCGGAGGTCTCCAGCCCTGGCAAGGATTCTGCATTCCGATGAATTATCGCCATTCCTTTCATGCCGGCAACAGCGCCGACGTCGTGAAGCACAGCCTGCTGATCGCGCTTGTCCGGGCCTTGCAGCAGAAGCCCAGTGCGTTGACCCTGATCGACACCCATGCCGGTTGCGGGCTCTACGATCTCGGCGGCGAGCAGGCCCAGCGCACGGGCGAGGCCGCGCACGGCGTGCTGCGTGCCTTCGCCGACCCGAATCCCCTGCTGGACGACTATCGCGCCGCCATACAAACGGTGAATGCCGGACCAAACCCCCGCCTCTATCCCGGCTCGCCGGGGTTCCTGGCGCAGTTGCTACGCCCGCAGGACTTGCTGATCCTCAACGAAAAGCATCCCGAGGACGCCGTTGCCCTGCGCGGCGCCATGCGCGGCACGCCTGCCGCCGTACACGAGCGCGATGCGTACGAGCTCTGGCTGGCGATGCTGCCGAGCCGAACGCCGCGCGGTGTGGTGGTGGTCGATCCGCCGTATGAGCAGACCGACGAACGAGCCCGTATCACCGACACCCTCGCGGCAGCGCACCGTAAATGGGCCCATGGCGTAACGTTGATCTGGTATCCGCTGAAAGACCGCACGACGCACCAGCAGTGGAAGAACAAGCTGCGCAGGCTTAGTATCCCGAAATTCCTTTCGGTGGAGCATTGGCTCTACGATGCCGATCAGCCCGGCATCTATAACGGCGCGGGACTCTTCATCGTCAATCCGCCCTATGCCTTCATGCAGCAGCTGCCGCCTATACTGGAGGCACTCCGCGCCGCACTGGCGCCGGAAGGGCATCGGGGCGAGATCACAGCCCGATGGCTGGAGGGTTGAATATGTGCCTGATCGGGCATCCGGTCCGCTAGGTCCATCCCTGACGCGGGCCGGCGTGCAGGGGATGGCGAAGACCCCGGCTTCAAGCCCCTACTATGGACAGCAGCTCTCCGATCAGGTCATCTGTGTTGGGTTCGCCGCCCGGGCGTGGAAACTGGTCACCACCCGGTGGCGCAGCACCGCCATCGCTACCGCGGCGAGGTCATCGGTGGCGATGGCGAAGCGCCCGTCGAGCAGCGCTTGCGCCTTGGCTGCGAGCACCAGCCCCAGGATGCCGCGCGGCGAAGCGTCGAGCGCCACGGTGCGACTGATCGCGGCGGTCACATGGTCGCTGCTCGGCTGGGTGGCCATCACCAGGCGCATCGCATGGGCCTTGGCAACCTCTGTCACCGGGCGTAGCTTTAACCGTTCGCCGCTGGTCGAGCGGTCGATAATCCCGTGATTTTCGGGCGCTCTCCGATAGATGACGAGCAGCTTTAACAGGAAGCGGTCGTGCTGCGCCTCGGAGAGCGGATAGGTGCCTTCGTGGTCGACCGGGTTTTGCCTCGCCATCACGCAGAACGTCTCGGGCATGCGGATGGTGCGCTGGGCCACCGTCGTCCAGCGTTCCTGCATACCCTCGAGCAGCGCGGAATGGGTTTTGAGCGTGGCGTGGTCGATCTCGTCGACCAGCACGAGGTTGGAGACGATCGGCCCTCCCTGAAAGCGCAGGACATGGCCGCCGCCCTCCGCCACGGTCGGCGTACACCGCACGTGACATCCGCATCTTTGCACGCCAGCTAGGCCCGAAGCCGTGCTTCGCGCCCGTCCGCAGTCCGCAGTCGAAGGGCATTTCGAAAGCCTACGTCCACACCCTCACCCTTGTGCCAATGACCAGCATCGACGCGCTGCTTCAATGTGGCAGGCCGACCGCGGGCGACATCGCCAAGCCCCCCTTAGGCGAGGTCATGCACCCATTTCTGGCCAACGCCATTCTGACGGCGAGCCTTGCCTCGACCCCCGAGTCGGTCCGCCGCGATCTTTCATCGGCGGACGAGGGGAGGCGGGAAAAAGCTGAAGACCTTGTTGTTGAGCGTATTATTTCGGCCCTCTATGATCGAGACGACCAGCTCGACGTGGTTCGTTGATCCCACCTTATGTCGTTCTGCTGTCCTAGCTTTGGCTAGGGTTTGTGCTTTGGGGTCTTGCTAAAAGTGGCCTGCGTGACAGTCTGAATTTGGGACGAAGCCGACGTAAATGGCTCCCTACTTGGATGGCGGCTTTCGGAGAGAGCAGGCGCTCCAGCCTTGCACGAATGCCATCGGCGATTGACTGACGGTGGGCCGGTTTCGGACTGTCCGGTCTTGAGCGCCGAGTTTAACTGAGCCAAATCAACTTTCGGCACTGATTGTCAGGAAGCAATGCGGCAGGGGACACCCCGTTAAGGCATCGGCTTTACGACACCCTTTTGACATGCCATTCGCCTCTTTACATCGATCTCTTGGGGAAGGGCGGGATAAAAAGGGACGCATATCGCCAACAGCTGATCGCGATTTCGTCGGGGGAAATCTCAGCACGCACCGGAACCGCGTCATGAGCGAAGCAGGCCGCAGGGACGAACTCGGCGATGAGTTTCGGGAGAAAGCCGACAAGCAGCGGCAGCAATTCGTGAACTGGGTCGCGATCGCCAGCGCTGGCGGCATCGCGTTGATCGTGGGCTTCGCTCAGCAAAATCAGGCGGCGATCTACATCCTGCGACCTTCGCTTGTAGCATGGCTAGAGCGGATTTCGACCGAGCTGAATCGTCGAGGGATTCCCAAA
>NZ_AGFU01000010.1 GCF_000226955.1 Sphingomonas elodea ATCC 31461 | reverse complement strand
CCCCCCCCCCCCCCCCCCCCCCCCCCGCCGTATCGGTGATGGTGCGGCCGTCCTCGACCGACTGGATCGCGCCGTTGGTCCGCTGCACCGTCGTCTCGGCCGCGCGGGCGGTCGCCTTCAGGCGCTGGTCCATCTGGGTGACGGCGGCGGCGGTCTCCTCCAGGCTTGCGGCGTTCGCCTCGGTCCGCTTGGCGAGGTCTTCCGAGGCGGCGGCTATCTCGGTCGAGCCGGTGCGGATCGAGGTGGTGCTTTCCAGTACCTGCGCGATCAGCGTGCGGAGATTGGTGACCGCGCGGTTGAAATTGCCCTTCACGGATTCGAACGCCGGGGCCACCGGCTGGTCGATCGTGGTGGTGAGATCGCCGCGCGACAGCGCATCGAGCTTGGTGTCGAGCGTGCCGAGGATCTCGGCCTGGGCGGCGTCGGCTTCGGCCTTTGCCGCGCGCTCGCTCTCCTGGGCAACGGCATTGTTGCGGAAGACGGTGACGGTGCGGGCCATTTCCCCGAGCTCGTCGCCCCGGTCGCTGCCGGGCACGGTGGCGCGCAGGTCGCCGCCGGCGAGCGCCTTCATCGCCCGCTGTAGTGCTGCGAGCGGCTCGGTGATCCCGACGCGCGCGACGTAATAGCCAAGACCGATGCCCAGCAGGATCGCCACGATGCTGATCGCCACCAGCAGCATCACGGTGCTCTTGCCTTTCGTCTGAAGCTCGTGCGACACGCGTGCCGCATCGTCGACCGACTGGTTGTTGAAGGCTGCCAACTTCTTGCCGAGTTCATCGATGGCGGGATCGGCGATTTGGAGAGCCTGTAGCGCCGGGCCATCGTTGTTGCGACGACCCTGCTCGATGGCTTCGCGCGTGCGGGCGTGAATCGTTTCCAGCTGCTCGCTCACGTCGCGCATCATGGGCGCGGTTTCGGGTGCCTCGCGCACCACCTGCGCGATCAGCTTCTTGGCCTGGTCGTAGCTGGCCATCTCGTCCTCGTCGGACTTGCGCGCCATCGAGGACGCCCCATCATACGCCATCACGCGATACCCGTCATAGGCCATCGCGACCAGGATGCGGTTCAGGCGGGCGAGGTGGGTGGTGCTCGGCAGCTTGGCGAGGGTGAGCGTCGAATATTCCTGGTTGGTGCGGGTGAGGCTGCTGGCGCCAAGCCAGGTGACGACCAGCGTAACCAGGCTGATCGCGGCAATGACCGACAGGATTTTCGCGGGCACCCCCACCCGCGCGAGCAGATTCTTCATTCGAGATCCTTGTTGCGGCGGCACCGAAAAGTGCCGGAGAGACACAGGGCATTATAGAGGCGGCGGCCGGCAACTTCCGGAGATGCGTCGCGGAATGCGCAGCTAAATGTTGGAAATACCCGGTTTTCTGTTGGGCTCCGGTAGTCCCGGCGCGGGTCGAACGCATCGCGACCTCCCGGCTCTCCGCGCGCCCTGGTCCTGGGCCTTCGGACTTGACCGACGGGCGAACCGCCGACACTCTGCGCGGCAACCGGTGTCATAGCCGGAGGCCACAGGAGAGGATCATGAGGTTCACGCCGTCTCGCCGTGCGTTGCTGGGGCACGCAGGTGCCGGTGCGGCGCTGTCGTTGCTGCCCACGGGCCTGCGCGCGGCCACGACGGACCCATGGCGCCGGGCCGAGGAAATCGCCCGGGCCGCGCGGCCACCGGTCTTTCCCGCCCGCGACTTCGACGTCACCCGGTTCGGCGCTCGCGGGGATGGGCAGACGCTCAACAGCACGGCGATCGCGCGCGCCATCGCCGCCTGTGCCGCGGCCGGGGGCGGGCGCGTGGTGGTGCCCGCGGGGCGCTTCCTCACCGGTGCGGTCCATCTCCGCTCGAACGTGAACCTGCACCTGCAGGCCGGCGCCACCTTGCTCTTCTCCACCGATCCCAAGGACTATCCGCTGGTCTTCACCCGCTGGGAGGGGATCGAGCTGATGAACTATTCGCCGCTCGTCTACGCCCGGCAGCAGCGCAATATCGCGATCACCGGCGAGGGGACGCTCGACGGGCAGGGAAGCGCGCGGCACTGGTGGTCGTGGAAGGGGCCCTGGGGCGGCACGGTCGATCACGGCTGGCGCGAAGGCATGCCAGACCAGCGCAAGGCGCGCGCGATCCTGTTCGAGATGGCGGAGCGCCGCGTGCCGGTGGAAAAGCGCGTGTTCGGCGAGGGATCGTTCCTGCGGCCCGCCTTCGTCCAGCCGTACGACTGCGAGAATGTGCTGATCGAGGGCGTGAAGCTGCGCGGCGCCCCCTTCTGGCAGATCCACCCGGTGCTCTGCCGCAACCTGATCGTGCGCGGCGTGGACGTTCTGGGCCACGGCCCGAACAACGACGGCTGCGATCCGGAATCGGTGGACGGTGCGCTGATCGAGCGCTGCACCTTCGATACGGGCGACGATTGCATCGCGATCAACTCCGGACGGAACGAGGATGGGCGGCGGCTCGCGATGCCGGCCCAGAACATCCTGATCCGCGATTGCCGGATGAAGGAAGGGCATGGCGGCGTGGTGGTGGGCTCGCAGATTTCCGGCGGCGCCCGCTGGATCTTCGCCGAACGCTGCGTGATGGACAGCCCCGATCTCTGGTACGCGATCCGTTTCAAGAACAATGCGTTGCGTGGTGGCCTGCTCGAGAATTTCTTCTACCGCGACATCGATGTGGGCACGGTAAGTCGCGCTGCGGTGACCTGCGATTTCAATTATGAGGAAGGCGCCAACGGGCGCTTCGTGCCCCGGCTGCGCAATGTCGTGATCGAGCGACTGCGGACGAAGAACGCGGCACGGGTGCTCGACAGCCAGGGCCTGCCGGGGGCGCCCGTCACCGGCGTCACGCTGCGCGACTGCAGCTTCGACGGCGTGACCCAGCCGAGCATCGTCCGCCACACCGAAGGGCTCCAACTCGAGCGCGTTCGCGTCAACGGCAAGCCCGTGGACAGCCTGGCTTGAGTGGCGATGCGGCCCCGCAGCCGTTGACGGCGGCTTTTGACACCGGTATCAAGCGCCGCGTGATCTTTCGCGCCCGGCATGGCGGCATATCGGAAAGGCGCAGGGGAGGAAGGCAGAATGATCAAGGCCATCGCGGCGGCGGCGAGCGTGCCGGGCGGGCGGATCCTGTCCGTGTCTTCCGGTCGCCCCTCCCTGTCGTGCCGGCGTTCGCGGTGGAGCGGTCCGGTTGCCGACTGGACTTCCGCTTCCTCTGCACAGGATCCACACGCGCATCATCACGGCAGGCCGGCGCCTTCCTGACGGAGGTGTTCCTGCGATCGATTTCACCCGGGAGCCGACCCGTTCGGCACCTCAACCTTGCGCTCCGGCCGGTTTCGGCCGACCGGGGCGCCTTTGAAGCACGTCGCTCGTGACTACCGGTGTCGACCGGTGCGCCGCGGCCGGGAAACCAGGCATGGAAAGGGAAGAAGCATTGGCGGAACAAGCGAGCGCGGAGGCCATCGCGCAGGCATTCGTGGCGGCGCGCCGCGCGCGGCAGGGGTTTGCCGACTATCCGGGCGCGATGCCGCAGACGCTGGACGAGGCCTATGCCATTCAGGCGCGCGCGATTGCCCTGTTCGACCAGCCGATCGCCGGCTGGAAGGTGGGCCGCGTGCCGGACGGGCTGGTCGAGCGCTTCGGGGCGAACCGGCTGGCCGGCCCGATCTTCGCCGACAGCGTGGTCTGGGCGGACGCGGGGCAGGTGCCGGAAATGCCGATCTTCCGCGACGGCTTCGGCGCTGCGGAGGCCGAGTATCTGGTGAAGCTCGGGCCGCTGCCCGCGGACTTCGATCGGCCTTGGACGAACGCGGAGATCCTGCCCTATGTCGCCGAGCTGCGCGTGGGCATCGAGATCGCCAGTTCGCCCTTCGCCGGCATCAACGAGCATGGCCCGGCGGTGACGATTTCCGACTTCGGCAATAATAATGGTCTCCTGATCGGATACGGTATATCTTCTGAAGAGGATTTCCTTAGTCTGCCCGTGTCGCTAACGATCGACGGGGAGGTCGCTGGAACCGGCATCGCGGGCAACATGCTCGACGGACCGATCGGAGCGGTGCGCTTCCTGTTCGAACGGGCGGCCAAGGGCTTGCCACTGGCCGAAGGGCAGTGGATCTCTACCGGCGCCGTCACCGGCGTGCATCCGGTGCAGGCCGGGGCGAAGGTCGAGGCGCGGTTCGGCGCGGAAATGCGAGTGCAGTGCACGATCGGGATCGCGTGATCCTGGTGCGGCGGAGTGGGATTGGAGAGTAGATGACGAGCAAGGGCGAGGCCGTGGTGGGCGGCGCTGTGGCGCGTGTGGGGCGCTACCGCTGGGTGATCTGCGCGTTGCTGTTTGCAGCGACGATCATCAATTACGTCGATCGGCAGATGATCGGCGTGCTGAAGCCCACGCTGATGGCGGACCTGCACTGGACCGAGAAGGACTTTGCCGGCGTCATCATCTGGTTCCAGATCGCCTATGCGGTCGGCTACATCCTGTTCGGCAAGATCGTCGACCAGGTCGGCGCGCGCGTCGGCTACACCATCGCCTTCGTCGTCTGGCAGGTCGCCCACATCTTCCACGGCGCCGCCCACAACATCACCCAGTTCGCCATCGCCCGATTCGCACTGGGCATCGGCGAATCGGGGAACTTCCCCGCCGGCATCAAGGCGGTGACCGAGTGGTTTCCGGCGAAGGAGCGGGCCTTTGCGATCGGCGTGTTCAACGCCGGCGCGAACATCGGCGCGGTGCTCACCCCGCTCGTCATCCCGTACATGGTGCTGGCCTGGGGCTGGCGCTCGGCCTTCGTCATCACCGGAGTGGTCAGCTTCGCCTGGCTGATCGCCTGGTGGACGCTGTACCGCAGCCCGCGCGAGCACCCCAAGGTGACGACAGGCGAACTCGCCTGGATCGAGCAGGACCCTGCCGACAAGGTGGAGAAGCTCGGCTACGGCTCGGTGCTCGCCAAGCGCGAGACCTGGGCCTATGCGCTGGGCAAGTTCTTCATCGATCCGATCTGGTGGTTCTTCCTGTTCTGGCTGCCCGGCTATCTGTTCGAGCGCTACCAGCTCGACCTCAAGTCGTTCGGCATCCCGCTTGCGGCGATCTACCTCGTCTCCGACATGGGCAGCGTCGCCGGCGGCTGGCTCTCCTCGCGGCTGATGCGCGCGGGCTACACCGCCAACGTCGCCCGCAAGATGACGATGCTGGTCTGCGCCTTCGCGGTGCTGCCGGTGCTGTTCGCGGAGTCGCTGAGCAGCGTGTGGATGGCCGTCGGCGTGATCGGCATCGCGACCGCGGCGCATCAGGCCTTCTCGGCGAACCTCTATGCGCTGCCGGCGGACATGTTCCCGCGCGGCGCGGTGGGCTCGGTGATCGGCATCGGCGGCACGGTCGGTGCGGTGGGCGGTATCCTGATGTCCTTCTATGCAGGCGAGGTCCTGGCACGGATCGGCAGCTACTGGCCGCTCTTCGCGGTCGCCGGCAGCGCCTATTTCGTGGCGCTTGCCTGTGTGCATTTCCTGTCGCCGCGGCTCGCCCGCGTCGACATGAGCGCCTGATTTTCAACACTGACGTACCCGGAGTATTCGATGGCCAAGCCGCTGAAGCTCGATCCCGACCGGCTGTTGCCGGCCGAGGACCGAACCCGTGCAATTGCGCGCGATCTCTACAAGGCGGTCGCGGGCCTGCCGATCATCAGCCCGCACGGCCATACCGATCCCACCTGGTTCTCGACCAACGCCAACTGGTCGAACGCGACCGAGCTGCTGCTCTCGCCGGACCACTACATCTACCGCATGCTCTACTCGCAGGGCGTGTCGCTCGATGCGCTGTGCGTGCCGAGCAAGGCAGGGATGCCGGCCACCGATCCGCGCGCGGCATGGCGTACCTTCGCCGAGCATCTCCACCTGTTCCGCGGCACGCCGTCCGCCATGTGGCTGGGCCATGTGTTCGGCGAGGTGTTCGGGTTCGAGGTTGCGCTCGATGCCGAGACGGCGGATTTCTATTACGACACGATCAACGAGAAGCTCGCGAGCGACGCGTTCCGCCCGCGCGCGCTGTTCGATCGCTTCAACATCGAGTTCCTCGCCACCACCGAGGGGCCGCAGGATGACCTCTCGCCGCACCACGCGATCCGGGAATCGGTTTGGGGTGGCCGGGTCGTCACCACCTATCGCCCGGATGCGGTGATCGACGTGGAGCACGAGCAGTTCCACGGCGCGCTCAAGATCTTCGCCGAGAAGACCGGCGAGGACGTGTACAGCTGGGACGGCTATCTCGCCGCGCACCGAAAGCGCCGCGCCGATTTCCGCGCGGCGGGCGCCACCGCGACCGACCACGGCCACCCGACCGCCCGCACCGCCGATCTGAGCAAGGCAGAGGCCACGGCGCTGTTCGCGAAGATCCTCGGCAGCGACTGGACCCCGGCCGACGCCGAGCTGTTCCGCGCCCAGATGCTCACCGAAATGGCGGCGATGAGCGTCGAGGACGGCATGGTGATGCAGATCCATCCGGGCAGCTTCCGCAACCATAATGGCGGCCTGTTCGCCAGCCATGGCCGCGACAAGGGCGCCGACATCCCGATGGCGACCGACTATGTGCATGGTCTCAAGCCGTTGCTCGATCGCTTCGGCACCTCGACCGAGCTGTCGATCATCCTCTTCACGCTCGACGAGACGGTCTATGCCCGCGAGCTGGCGCCGCTGGCCGGCCATTATCCGTGCCTGAAGCTGGGCCCGAGCTGGTGGTTCCACGACAGCCCCGAGGGCATGCGCCGCTTCCGCGAGCAGGTGACCGAGACGGCGGGCTTCTACAACACCGTCGGCTTCAACGACGATACCCGCGCCTTCCTCTCCATCCCCTCGCGCCACGATGTCGCGCGGCGGATCGACTGCGGTTTCCTGGCGCAGCTGGTCGCCGAGGGGCGGCTGCTCGACTGGGAGGCGGCGGAGCTTGCGTTCGAACTGACCAACGGGCTGGTGCGCAAGGCGTACAAGCTCGGAACACCCGCATAAGCGGTTGAAAATCGCGATGCGGCGGGCGAGATGTCAGCCGCATCCGCAAACATGGCAGCGTCGCCGGGACGGCTAAGGTAACCGGTGTCGCCACACGCAGAAGGGACGAGGACGATGAAGATTGCGCTGATCACCGAGAACAGCCAGGCCGCCAAGAACGGCATCATTCACCAGGCGCTGACCAATGTCGCCGAGCCGCTGGGCCACCAGGTGTTCAACTATGGCATGTATTCGGCCGAGGATTCCGCCTCGCTCACCTATGTGATGAACGGCCTGCTCGCCGGCATCCTGCTCAATTCCAAGGCGGCGGACTTCGTCGTCACCGGCTGCGGCACCGGCATGGGCGCGATGCTCGCCTGCAACGCCATGCCCGGCGTGTTCTGCGGCCTGGTGATCGACCCGACCGACGCCTTCCTGTTCGGCCAGATCAACGACGGCAACGCGATCTCGATGCCCTATGCCAAGGGCTTCGGCTGGGCGGCCGAGCTCAACCTGGAAGACGTGTACCGCAAGCTGTTCGAGGGCGAGCGCGGCCTCGGCTATCCGCGCGAGCGCGCCGAGATCATGCGCAAGAACCGCGGCATCCTGTCGGACCTGAAGCGCGTGACCTGCAACGACATGCTCACCGTGCTGAAGACCGTCGACCAGGACCTGCTGCGCGCGGCGATTGCAGGCGAGAAGTTCGCCGAGTATTTCTACGCCAATTCGCAGGACGCGGCGATCAGCGACTATCTGCGCAGCCTTTCGTAAGCCAGTTCAGCATTAACTCCTTCTCCCGCAAGCGGGAGGGGGAGAGGGGGACGCCATGACCAACCCGTTCGATCTTACCGGCCAGGTGGCCGTCATCACCGGCGCGAACACCGGCATCGGCCAGGGCATCGCGCTGGCGCTTGCCGCAGCGGGGGCGGACATCGCCGCCGTCGGCCGCACGCCCGCCGAGGAAACCGTCGCCAAGGTGCGCGATCTCGGCCGCCGCGCCGAGATCATCTCCGCCGATCTTTCGACCATCGAGCCTGTGCAAAGGGTTGTGGACGAGGCTGTGGATAAGCTGGGGAAAATCGACATCCTGGTGAACAATGCCGGGATCATTCGCCGCGCCGACAGCCTCGATTTCACCGAGGAGGATTGGGACGCGGTGGTCGATACCAACCTCAAATCGGTGTTCTTCCTTTGCCAGGCGGCAGGCAAGTTCATGGTCCGCCGCTTCGGCGAGACCGGCGAGCGGGGCCGCATCATCAATATCGCCTCGATGCTCACCTTCCAGGGCGGCATCCGCGTGCCGAGCTACACCGCGTCCAAGTCGGGCATCGGCGGGCTTACCAAGCTGCTGGCCAATGAATGGGCGGCGAAGGGCGTGAACGTGAATGCGATCGCGCCGGGCTATATCGCCACCAACAACACCGCCGCGCTGCAGGCCGACGAGACCCGCAACCGCCAGATCCTCGAGCGCATCCCGGCCGCGCGCTGGGGCGATCCGGAGGATCTGGGGGGCGCGGCGGTCTTCCTTGCCTCGCGCGCTTCGGACTATGTGCAGGGCCATGTTCTCGCCGTTGACGGAGGCTGGCTGGCACGATGACGTTCGCGTTCTTTGGGGAAATGATGCTGCGGCTGTCGCCGCCGGGCCGCGAACTGCTGCTGCAGACGCCCAAGCTCGACGTGGCGATCGCGGGCGCGGAGGCGAATGTCGCCACGGGCCTTGCCTGCCTGGGGCACGACGTGGCGATGATCAGCGCGGTGGCGGACAATCCGCTGGGCGGCGCGGCGATCGGCGAACTGCGCCGGCGCGGCGTGGATGCCGCCAAGGTGGTGTCCGAAGCCGGTCGCATGGGCCTGTATTTCCTCACCCCGGGCGCGGGGCTCCGCGCATCGGAGATCGTGTACGACCGGGCCCATTCGGTATTCGCCGACCGGCCGGCCGCGGCATGGGACTGGGATGCGCTGCTGGAGGGCGTGACGCGCCTCCACCTCTCCGGCATCACGCCCGCGCTGGGGCCGAACACCGCCGCCGCCGCCATCGCCGCGGCCGAGGCGGCGAGCGCACGCGGCATCGCCGTCTCCTTCGACGGCAACTATCGCGCCAAGCTGTGGGAAGCCTGGGACAGCGATCCGCGCGGCGTGCTGACCCGGCTGATCGGCCATGCCGACATCCTGTTCGGCAACCACCGCGACATCTCGCTGCTGCTCGGCAAGCCCTTTTCCGGTGACGGTGCCGATCGCCGGCGCGAAGCGGCGGAGGCGGCGTTCGCGGCGTTCCCGAAGCTCCAGCTGATCGCTTCCACCGCGCGCCATGTCGACGATGTCGACAGCCACCGGATCGCCGCGCGCGTCGATACCCGCGCGGGCAGCCACCAGACCGAGGAATTGCGCGTCAGCGGCATCGTCGACCGGATCGGCGGTGGCGATGCGTTTGCGGCGGGCGTGCTGCACGGCCTGCTCGAGGACGGCGACGCCAAGGCGATGGCCGAGGCGGGGCTGGCGCTCACCGCGCTGAAGCACTCGCTGCCCGGCGACGCGAGCCTGTTCACCCGCGCCGACCTGACCGCCTTCGCCGAGGGCGGGCTGGACGTGCGGCGGTGACCAGCCGGCGCGCGGTGCTGGCGGGCGGGCTTGCGCTCAGCCTGCCACCGCGCGCCTGGACTGCCGGCGATCCGGTGGCCGACGCGCCGGCCGGGCGGTTCACGGGCGCGCGGGAAGGGGGGCTCTCCCGCTTCCTGGGCATCCGATATGGCCGTGCGGCGCGGTTCCGCGCCCCGGTCGCCGAACCGCGCGTGGCGGCGGCGACGGCGCAGGCCTTCGGGCCGATCTGCCCGCAGCGCGGCCTGAAGAACGAACCCCAGTCCGAGGACTGCCTGTTCCTCAACATCTGGACGCCGGGTAGCGAACGCGCAGCGCGGCGGCCGGTGATGGTCTATTTCCACGGCGGGGCCTATTCGAACGGCAGCGTCACCTATCCGCTGAACGATGGTGCCACGCTGGCGCGGACCGAGGACGTGGTGGTGGTGACGGTGAACCACCGGCTCAACGCGTTCGGCTACCTCTATCTCGCCCGGCTCGACCCGCGCTTTCCCGACAGCGGCAATGCCGGCCAGCTGGACCTGATCCTCGCGCTGCGCTGGATCCGGGAGAATATCGCGAGCTTCGGCGGCGATCCGGCCCGCGTCTTCCTGTTCGGCCAGTCGGGCGGCGGCGCGAAGATCGCCACGCTGATGGGCATGCCCGCGGCCAAGGGCCTGTTCCACAGCGCAGCGACGATGAGCGGGCAGCAAGTCACCGCCTCGGGACCGCTGAACGCCACCGCACGGGCACAGGCATTTGTGGAGCGGCTTGGCGGCGGGCTGGAGGCTGCCGTCACCGCGCCGGCCGAGGCGCTGGTCGCGGCGCAGGACGCCCGCGATCCGATCCTCGGCGGCGGCGTCTATTTCGGGCCGGTGCTCGACATGAAATGGCTCCAGCGCCACCCGTTCTGGCCCGATGCCCATCCGCAATCGTTGGCGATCCCGATGATCCTCGGCAACACGCACGACGAGACGCGCGCGTTCATCGATCCCAAGTCCGAGCGGATCCGCACGCTGGCCTGGGACAATCTCGCCCCCCGGATCGCGCCGGATCTGAAGATCGACATCCTGCCCGAATGGGTGGTGGCGGAATATCGCGCGCAGTTCCCCTCGGACACGCCGCAGGACATCTTCTACCGCGCCACCACGGCGGGGCGCAGCTGGCGGGGGCAGGTGATGGAGGCGGATGCCCGCGCGGCGGCGGGGGCCAAGGCGACCTGGGTCTATCAGCTGGATTTCGCGTCGCCGACGCAACCGGAACGCGGGGCGCCGCACACGATGGACATCGCGCTTGCCTTCGGCACGCTGGGAGCGCCCGGATCCTTTACCGGCACCGGGCCGGCGGCGCAGCAGCTGAGCCGGCAGATGATGGGCGCCTTTGCCGCGCTCGCCCGCAACGGGATTCCCGCGGCGCCGGGCCTGCCGGCCTGGGCGCCCTACACGCTGCCCATGCGGGAGACGATGCTGTTCGACACGACCAGCCGCATGGTGAACGACCCGCGAGGCTGGGAGCGCGAACTGTTCGCGCGCGTCCCCTATATCCAGCCCGGGACCTGAAAGTTGTCGCGCTGCAGCATCTTATCTGCGCCGCGCCTGGCTATCGCAATCGTTCGTCGCGCCGTATAGCACCGGGTCATGGAGAAGACGGGAAAGCCCACCATCAACGATGTCGCGCGGATCGCGGGCGTCTCGAAGAAAACCGTCAGCCGCGTCATCAACCGCTCGCCCCTGCTCAACGAGGATACCCGCGCCAAGGTAGAGGCGGTGATCGCCGATCTGGGCTATATCCCCAACGTCCAGGCGCGGGCGCTGGCGCTTCGCCGGAACTTCCTGCTCGGGCTGATCCACGACAATCCCAATGCGCAGATGGTGATGAACGTCCAGGCGGGCATCCTGGAGGCCATACGCGACACGGAGTTCGAACTGATCGTCCGTCCGATCGACCGCGGGTCCTCCACCATGCTGTCGGACGTGCGCGCCTTTCTCGAGCGGCAGCGGCTGTACGGCGTGCTGATCCTGCCCCCGGTTTCCGAGAACGACATGCTGGCGGAGCTCTGCCGCGAGCTCGGCACGCGCTATGTGCGCATGGGGTCGACCGCGCTCGACGCGCCCGAGCATATGGTCGCCTCCAACGACAGCGACGTGGTGGTGGAGGCGATCAACCACCTGATCGCGCTCGGCCATCGCCGCATCGGCCTGATCGCCGGGCCGCACGGCTTCCGTTCCGCGCGCGAACGCCGCAAGGGCTTCGAGCAGGCGCTGGCGGAGGCGGGCATCAAACTGCCGCGAAGCCTGATCGCGGACGGGACCTACACGTTCGAAAGCGGCCTTGCCGCCGCGGATCGGCTGCTGGACCTGTCGCCGCGCCCGACCGCTATCTTCGCCTCGAACGACGAAATGGCCGCCGCCACCCTCCACGCCGCGCGTCGGCGGGGGATGAGCGTGCCCGAAGACCTGTCGATCATCGGGTTCGACGATACCGCCATCGCCTCGCACATATGGCCGCCGATGACGACGGTGCACTGGCCGATCATCTCGATGGGACGCTCCGCCGCGCTGAAGCTGCTCGCCGAGTTTTTCGGCGACGATCAGGGGGTTGAGGAGCCATCGCTGTTCCCCTCGACCCTGATCCACCGCGCCTCCGTGGCGCCGCCCCGTCGCACCGACGACTGATCGCCCCTGTTGCACTGGTGTCGCAACGTCCGAAATTGTTGCAATTCGGCTTATGACACCGGTTGACATGCGGGGGCAGGCTGCAACAAATACCGCCAACCAAGCGTGACGGAACGCTTGCGCCAAGGCGACCGCAAGAGTCGCCGGGAGCGTGGGAGAGGATAGTCGCGGCCGTATCAATGCGTTGGAGCGCCGGCACTTGCCGCGTCCGCGAGCACGGCTGTGCATCTACTTTCCCCCGGTGCCGGGCGCAGCAGATGGTCACGCGACCAACGGGCAAGGGGAGGTTCAGATGGCAAAACTCGGTACGTCGGCAGCGATTGCAGCGGGCAATTGGCGGTTCGGTGCGTCGCTTGGGGCGCTGGGACTGGCGCTTACGCTCGCCACGCCGGCCTTCGCGCAGGTGAAGGAGGGCAATCCCGTCGCCCAGGCCGATGCGCAGCGGGATGCGAGCATCCAGGAAGAGCCGTCGCCGATTGATCCGCAGACCGAGGGGGAGATCGTTGTCACCGGTTTCCGTGCCTCGCTGCAGAACGCGCTGAACCTCAAGCGCCGTTCCAATCAGATCGTCGATGCGATCACCGCGGAGGACATTGCCGACTTTCCCGACGCCAATCTCGCGGAGTCGATCCAGCGCCTGCCGGGCGTCTCGATCGATCGTGACAATGGTGAAGGCCGTTCGATCACCGTGCGCGGCCTCGGGGGCGACTTCCAGTCGGTTCGCCTGAACGGTGCGGATGCGCAGAACGTCGCGGGCGGCAACCAGTCGGACTCGGGCGCCAACCGCAGCCGCGGGTTCGATTTCAACACCTTCGCTTCCGAGCTGTTCGGGGGCGTGAAGATCACCAAGTCCACCGCGGCGGAGAATGACGAAGGCTCGCTGGGCGCGATCATCGACCTGACGACCGGTCGCCCGCTCGCCTACAAGGGCAATCGCTTCGCGATCGGCGCGGAAGGCGAGTATCGCGAGAACGGCAAGACGTGGAACCCGCGGCTCACCGCGCTCGCCTCGGTGAAGCTGACCGACAATTTCGGGGTGCTGTTCTCCGGCGCCTACCAGAAGCAGGAACAGCAGATCGATTCCTACCGCCGTGGTATCGGCGTGTTCGACTATCTCTACCGCAACTCGCAGATCAACGGCGTCACCCCGCCGGTCTATGGCTTTGCGCGGCCTGGCGGGACCGGCGCGACCTTCGGTTCGGATCCCGCCGCCTATGCGTTGCTTTCGCCCACCACGATCATTCCCGGCCTGCCCTCGGTCAACCGGCAGAAGCTGAAATATGAGCGGCTGGGCCTCACCGCCACCGCGCAGTGGCAGCCGACCGAGCGTACCGAGATCATCCTCGACGGCGTCTATTCCAAGTACGATCAGGACAGCGAACTGGCCGGCATCACGCCGATCGGCCTGAACCGGAACGGCACTAACACCCGTGTTACGCAGAATACGCTGCGCGCGCCGGGCACCGTCAACGGCAACGCCGATCGCGTGGCGCTCTACCCGAACTGCGTGCAGAGCGCGATCGTCGACTGCGGCCAGCAACTGAACGGCACGAGCGTGCTGCCGGGCTATTTCAACAGCTTTAACCCTAACAATCTGAGCGCGTTCGATTATTACAACAACCCTCTATCGCCCGGCTATGTCGCGACGGCCAACCAGACGGGCTTCTACAGCCAGCTGATCGGTCGCCCGAACACGGTGGTACGTGCGGCCAACGTCAATGCGGCGGGGCAAGCGGACTATCTGCAGCTCGATCGCGTCGACTGGCGCAGCTCGATCGACAGCCAGAGCGGCTCGACCGACTTCAAGCAGGCCACGCTCAACCTGCGGCAGGATTTCGGCGAGCGGCTGACGATGGAAGGCACGATCGGCTGGTCGAAATCGGTGTTCGATGCGACCGGCTATCTCGCCGAGGTGAACGCGATCGACCAGAACGGCTATGTGTTCGACGAGCGCGGCGGCGGCAAGATGCCGGTGTTCAACCCCGGCTTCAACGTCGCCGATCCCAATGCCTGGTCGCTGGTGAAGGGCCTGTCGACGATCCGCGTGTTCAAGAACCAGGTGACCAACGAATATCGCGTCGGCCGGTTGAACTTCGCGTTCGAGGCGGTGCCGGAAATGACGATCCGTTTCGGCGGCACCTACAAGAAGTTCAGCTATTTCGCCGACCAGCAGCGCCGCGCGCAGACGATCGAGGCGTTGAACCCGACGCTGGCCGAGGCCAGGCTGAACGTCACCGATCTGGGCCGCGTCTATGGCTTTGGCCAGGGGCTGAACCTGCCCGCCGGCACGCCGACCAGCTTCTTCGCGCCCGAGCTCGGCAAGTTCGTCAACGCATTCGGCATCGACTGCAACTGCGTCAACAAATGGGGCGACTTCCGGGTCGTGGCCGATGGTCGCCAGGGCGGCGGCGTCGAGGAGCGGGATGCCTCGGGCTTCTTCCAGGTCGATTACGACCTGACGCTGTTCGGGGGCCCCTTGCGCGGCAATGTCGGCCTGCGCGTCGCCAATACCAAGGTGAAGGGGCGCGGCAATGTCGGCGGCGCGGACGGCATCGCCGGTATCCCGGTGGTCGCCAACAACGAATATTGGGACTGGTTGCCCTCGACCAACATCAACTGGGAGGCCAAGCCCGGCCTGCTGATCCGCTTCGCCGCCGCCAAGGTGATGTCGCGGCCGCAGCTCTCCAGCCTCACGCCGGGAACCCAGGCCTTCTCCAGTACGCTGGCGGTCAACGGATCGGCGCCGTCGCTCACCGTCGGCAACCCGTATCTCAGCCCGTTCCGCGCGACCAACCTCGATCTCAGCATCGAGAAATACTTCCGCAACAACGGTCTCGTCGCCGTGGCGCTGTTCAAGAAGAATCTCGACAGCTTCCCGCAGCAGATCGCCGGCGAGGCACCACTTTCCACCGTGTTCGAACCGGCGATCTACAACCAGATCCTCGCCTCGATGACCGATCCGCTGCTGCGCACCTACACCCAGAACGGCGGCACCTGGGCGGTGCGCCAGTTCAACGACGCGCCGGGCGGCTCGATCAAGGGCGTCGAGGTCAATCTGCAGACCGATTTCTGGTTCCTGCCGGCACCGTTCAACAAGATGGGCGTGACCGCGAACTACACGCACATCGAATCGAGCCTGAGCTACCTGACCGGCACGGTGCTTGCGACCACCCAGGCGGGCGGCGCGGGGACGGCGCAGAACAGCTATGCGACGGGTCCGTTCCTCAACACCTCGCCGGATGCGTTCAACGCTACGCTCTATTACGAGAATGATTTGTGGTCGCTGCGCTTCTCGGGTGCCTATCGCACCCGGTTCGTGAACCGCTTCCCGCTGGCGACCGGCACCTGTTCGGTAGGCCTCACCACCAATGCGGGCGCCGCATGCAACTCGCCGGTGTTCGCGGACTTCGGCTACAACGAGAACCAGTTCAACCTCGACGCGGCATTCGCGATCAACGTCACCAAGTTCGCGCGCTTCACCCTCGAGGGTCGCAACCTGACCAATCAGCCGCAGTACCGGACGATGTATGCCGCCAACCCGGTGTCGCAGCTCTATGGCAGCACCGGCCGCATCATCACCGCCGGCGTGCGGCTGAGCTTCTGATGCGCAAGGCCGGCGTCGCCGCCCTGCTGCTCGCCGGCACCGCGCCCGTCGCGGCGCAGGAACGGGCGGTGCCGGCCTTTCCCGGCGCGGAGGGGGCGGGGGCCCATGCGCTGGGCGGGCGCGGAGGACGGGTGCTGTTCGTCACCACGCTCGCCGATAGCGGGCCGGGCAGCCTGCGCGCGGCGGTGGAGACGCCGGGGCCGCGGACCATCCTGTTCCGCGTTTCCGGCACCATCCGCCTCGCCAAGCCGCTGCGTATCCGCGAGGGGCGGGTTACGATCGCCGGCCAGTCGGCGCCCGGCGACGGCATCACGCTGCGCGACCATCCGCTGGAGGTGGACGCCGACGATGTGGTGATCCGCTACATCCGCTCGCGGCTGGGCGACGAGAGTCGCACCGAATCCGATGCCATCTGGGTGGCGGGCGGCCACCGCATCATCCTCGACCATGTCTCGGCCAGCTGGTCGGTGGACGAAGCGCTGTCGGCTTCGGCCAACTATACCAAGCCGGGGCAGGGCTTCTGGGACCTGACCGTGCAATGGTCGATCATCGCGGACTCGCTCACCCATTCGCTGCACGCCAAGGGCGAGCATGGCTATGGCAGCCTGATCCGCGGTGGTCGTGGCGCCCGGATCAGCTTCCACCACAATCTCTGGGCGAACCACGAGGCGCGGATGCCGCGGCCCGGCAATTACAGCGGGCCGGACGTGGATCCCGAAGGCGCCTTCTTCGATTTCCGCTCCAACGTCTTCTATAACTGGGGGAAGGGCTGGTCCGGCTACAATGCCGACAAGGCAACGCTCGCTCGCTACAATTTCGTCGACAACGCCTATGTGATGGGTCCGCAGTCGCAAAAGCCGATCGCGTTCCACGAGGGCAACATGCTGGCCAAGGCCTGGTTCGCCGGCAACAGCATGAACGGCACCATCCCCGCCAATCCGTGGAGTCTGGTCGATGGGATTGCACCCGAGGGCTATCGCCTGGCCGCCCCGGTGCCAATGCCGCCGGTGACGCGCGATCCCGCGGCGCAGGCGTACGAAAAGGTTCTGGCGGGCGCGGGCGCCTCGAAGGCACGGGACAGCGTCGACGCCCGTATCGTTGCCGGGGTGCGGAATCGCACCGGCCGCCAGATCGACAGCCAGCGCGAGGTGGGCGGCTGGCCCGAGCTGAAAAGCGCGCCCCCGCCGAAAGACAGCGACGGCGACGGCATGCCCGATGCGTGGGAAGCCGCCCACGGCCTGAACCCGCACGACCACCGCGACGGCGCCGCCGACCGCAACGGCGACGGCTGGACGAACCTGGAGGAATGGCTGGCGGACGTGGCGGCCGGGAGGGGCTGAACGCGGCCGCGGCTCGCCGCGCGGACTATGGGGCCGGACGCACGTTGTCGTGATGCCGGGAATCGACGAGCCCTTGATTTCCAGCACGTTCGGCCGGAGCAGGGCTGCTATCGTGCCGGGAAGTTGAATGGGGGGATGTTTATGAAGACCGTCGGATGCGCATCCATCGTGCTCGCCGTGCTGCTGGGCGGGTGTAGCGGGGGCGGGGGCGGGCCGGGCTTCATCACGGCGCCGGCAGGTCCCAGCGAGCAACGCAACCTCAGCCTGACCGATGTTCGCTTTACCGAGGGCTTCACGGGTGCCGGGGCACGCATCCGCTATTCGGTTTCCGGTACCGGCTCGGCAGGCGGCTTCGACTCCGGCGTCCCGCTTTCGAGCAACACCCTGGCGGTGCGGTACGACGCATCGACGCAGAGCTACACGATCGCCATGGACCAGTTCACATCGGCCGCCTTTGGGCCTGCCGACCGGACGTCGGGCTCGAACACGCTGACCAACTATGAAAAGCGTGTGCCCGGGCGGCAGGAGAATCTGTCCCTGTTCAATCCGGGGGCAGGCAATCCCCAGCTGGTGCTGACCTATACGAGCTACGGCGCCTATCAGTCGATCAGCGAGGGCAGCCCGATCGGCGTCGATACGATCTTCTTCGCCTATGGCGTCCGCACCGTGCCCTCGGACATGCCGAAGAGCGGGACGGCGACCTACACCACCCGCGTCGACGGCCAATTCGCCGGGACAAGCGGCGTCTATGCGCTCGGCGGCGACAGCAATTTCACCGCCGATTTCGCGGCGGCCACGGTACGGGCAACCCTGCAACTGCGCGGACAGAATGTGGTGACCGGCGGCCTGCGGGAGTTCGGCATCCATTCGCTGGCGGGCACGATCCGTTCGGAGAGCGTCGGCGTGTTCTTCAATGCCGCTGGCGGCAGCAACGGCACGACCGTGAACATGCAAGGCACCTTCTATGGCCCCGCAGCCGCTGAGATCGGGGCGAATTTCGGGATGCTCAACGCGGATGGCAGAGGCGTGGGGGTGCTGGTCGGCCGCAGGAACTAGCCTTGTGCCGGTGGCCCGAGCGCGGTCGGCTGGCGGTTTGGGTCAAGGGGGCGAGACTGCCGCGCAGCCGCGCCCCCTGGTCCGTCAGAAGCTGCCGCGCAGGCCGATCAGGAACTGGCGGCCGGGCTTGTACTGGGTGAACGTTGCGTTCGGGAACTGGAAGTAGGAACGCAGCGTCGCATTGGTGAAGTTCGACACGTTGATCGTCAGCTGCGGCGCCTTCTTCACGCCCAGCAGCTTGTCCAGGTCGAAGGCCGAGGAGAAGTCCCAGGTCGTGTAGTCGTCGCCGAACAGGGCGGCCGCCGGGATGCTGTTCTGCGAGCCGCCGCTGTTCTGCGAGCCCTCGCGCGAGGTGACCGCCACGCGCAGCATCACGCCGTTCCGCTCATAATAGCCGGTGACGTTGTAGGTGAACGGTGCCACGCCGAACGCCTGGGCCGGGCCGTCGCTGGTCTGATCAACGATCGTGGCGTTGGTGTTGAAGCCGAAGCCGCGCACCCCGAGCTTTTCGGTGAGGAAATCGAGCGGCTGGACCCACTGGAATTCAAGGCCGTTGATCTTCAGCTTGTTCGGCACGTTGACCTGGCTGGTGACCAGGACGCTCGCCGCACCCGGGCCGCCCCGGGCGTTGATCGCGGTCTGCTGCGTCGGGTTCAGCGTGTCGTAGGTGATGCCGTACTGGGCCAGCGCGGAGAAGGGCAGCGTCCGGTTCTCGTTGGTGGTGAAGCCCTCGATCGACTTGCGGAAGGCGTTGAAGCTGATCACGCCCTCGCGGCCGGTATAATATTCGAAGCCGAGATCGAGGTTGGTCGCGATATAGGGCTTCAGCGCCGGGTTGCCGATCGTCGCCTGGTCGGCCGAGGGCGCGCCGAAATTCACGCCGGGGAGCTGTGCCGACGGATCGGGACGCGTCATCGTCTTCGAGGCGGCGAGGCGGACCACCGCATGCGGGCCGACGTCGTAGGCGAAGGTCACCGCCGGCAGCCACTTGGTGTAGCTGTTGCGGGTCGAGACGATGTTGACGACGTTCGGGTAGCGGCTGCCATCGGCGATCTGCGTGCCCGATGCGGTCGCATTGCGGGGATCGGGGAAGGTCACCCGGCCGGATATGATCTGGATCGTGTTGACGTAGCGAAGGCCGACATTGAAGCGCAGGCTGTTGCCCCCCAGCATCTGCTCGCCGTTGACAGTCGCGAAGGCCGACTTGACCACTTCGCGGATGAAGCCGCCGCTGGCGCCGGTATTGGCCCCGCCGGTTTCGGGCGCGTTGTCGTGGTAGAAATCATAGTTGCTGTCCTTGCGGAAGCGGTCCCAGTCGACCGTCACGAAGCCGGCGGGCCCGGGCTTCAGATAGCTTTGCAGCGACGCGTTCGGGATCAGCGAGCCGCCATTGGTCACCGGGCCGCTCTGCCCGGCGGTATAGCCGGTGCCCAGGCCCGGATAGGTGGGATAGCCGGCGGGCGCCGCGCCCTTGACGCTCAGGCCTTCGCAGGGCGGCTGCGAGTTGGGGGAGGGCACGAAGACGTTGGGATTGTTGCCGCACACTGCGTTCTGCCACGCCTGGCTATTGTCGAACCCGCGGATGCGCCGCGAGATATCGTCATAGGCCCCGCCGACCTGCAGGTTCAGCGCGCGGTCGCCCCAGGTCAGGTCGCCGCGCACGCCCTTGTTCTTGTTGACGCGGCGCTCGTCCTGCAGGCTCACGCGGCTGCCCGTATACCAGCCGAAATTGGCCGGGTTGTTGAGATCCAGGCTGCTCTTGATCTCCGGGATGCCGCCGGTGACCGTATAGGTGACCGTGCCGCCCTGATTGAGTACGGTGGTCGCGCCCACGGTCGGGCTCTCGCGGTGGAAGGTCGAGCGGGCATAATTGCCCTGGAGGTTCAGCTTGAGCGTGTCGCTCAGCGTCCACTCGCCGCCGGTGTTGATGCTGTAGAGCTCGGTGGTTTCGCGATAGGGACGGAATTCGTTGAAGAACTGGGTGTTGGCGAAGGTGCCGCTGGTGACGGTGCAGCCCGCGCTGCAATCCGACTTGTCGAACTTGAGGTTGGTCGGGATCGCGGATGCTGGTGGTGCGACCGAGGCGCGGGACCAGCCCGTTGTCGATCTGCTGGATCGTGGCACCCGGATTGTTGGCCAGCAGGAAGGCGCGGTCGATCGTCGTCCCCGCCACGAGGCCGGCACCCGCGTTGGTCGGCACGGTGGCCGGGATCGTCCAGTTGTTGCCGCCGACCTGGGTGTTGCAGGTGGTCCCCGCGCCGCACTGGGCGGTGGTGAGCGAGGGGTTGGTATAGCCGATCGTCTCGAAGCCGCGCGTGTCGGTGAAGAGGCGCTGGGCCGAGACGCCGGCGAGGAAGCCGACGGTATCGTTGTGCCAGCTGCCGATCAGCGAGCCCCGCGCGCCGACCCGCTTCTCCGGCGTCTGGTTCGAGCCCTGGAGGTTATAGGCGATGAACGAATCCGCGCGATCGAACGGCCGGGCCGAGCGCAGGTCGATGTTGCCCGCCGCGCCGCCTTCCAGCAGGTTGGCGGTATAGCTCTTGTTGACGGTCAGCTTGGTGAACAGGTCGGTCGGAAAGAAGCTGAGATCGACCGAGCGATCGGTGCCCTGCGCGTCGGTCGCGCCCGAGGAGGCGACCGCGATCGCCGCGCCGTTCAGCGTCACATTGGTGAAGTTGGAGCCGAGGCCGCGGATCGCCACGTTGACGCCTTCGCCGGTCACGTCGCGCGAGATGGTGATGCCGGGAATGCGATTGAACGATTCCGCGATGTTGGTGTCCGGGAACTTGCCGATATCTTCGGCGAAGATGGAGTCGGTGAAGCCGGTCGCGTCGCGCTTGACATTGACTGCCTTGGCAAGGCTCTGGCGATAGCCGGTGACGAGGATTTCCTGCACGCTTGGATCGGTCGCCGCGGCATCGTTCGCCTGCGCCGCAGGGGGCGGCGGGGCGGCGGTCTGCGCCCAGGCGGTCGAAGCGCAGGCGGCGCTCAGCATGGTGGCGCACAGCAGCGCGGCGCGGCCAGGTCGGAAACTGCGCGTGATGGTGGTCATATCCAGGTCCCCTCTAAGTGACTTCGGCTTCTCGCCGTTCGTGGTGGTGGTTGCCATCGGCATCGCGCACGGCACGAAGCACCCCGCAGCGCGGAGGGGCGCTGCAGGCGGCGAACGTGATGGCAATGGCGATTCCGGGTCGGATCAGGGGCGCGCAAAGGCCCGACAGAGCCTAGGGCCCGGTGCTAGCTTCGCTTGGCAATTTGTGCGTGGATTGGCCCATGCATCCTCATCCCCAGCATGCGCAGGCTTATCGTGCCCGCCTCATGCTAGCGGTATCTTTCATGCGTTGGTCTGGCCGTCGACCGGGTTGTGGTCAGGCCAAGGCGGCCGCCGCCTGACAAGGTGGGACACGACACCGGTATCGACGAAAACGGGACCAGGCGAGCGGCCGGGTCGGCGGCGCGCAAAAAAAAGGGCCGGCACCTGGCCAGCCCCGAAGGTCTCCCGGGTGGGGAGGGGTCTCAGCGCGCGATCAGCGCGGCATAGGGGGGAAGACGGTCGAGGCTGGCGTCGTTCAGCGCCTCTACCGGCGCCGCGCTCCCGAGCAGGTCGGTGGGGATCGCAACGGTCGTGTCCGAGAAGTTGAAGGCGCAGACGATTCGCGTGTCGGCCAGCGTCCGCGCGAAAACGAGCAGCGACTCGTCCGCATGCAGCACCTCCATCGCGCCTTCGACCAGCGCAGGATGGGCGTGGCGCAAGGCGATCAGTCGCTGGGTCAGCCGCAGCAGCGACGCCGGATCGGCCTCCTGGCGATCCACGGCGAGCATGCCGTGATCGGGGCCGAGCGGCAGCCATGGGCGGGCGACGGAGAAGCCGGCATGGGGTGCATCCGCCACCCAGGGCATCGGCGTGCGGGCGCCGTCACGGCTGAGCGTCAGCGGCCAGTTGGCGATCGCCTCGGGATCCTGCAGGTCCTCATAGCCGATCTCGACCTGGGTAAGGCCCAGTTCCTCGCCGTAATAGAGGATGGCGTTGCCGCGTAAGGAGAGCAGCAGCAGCATCTTCATCGCGGCGAAGGCGGCGCGGTGCGGCGGTGCCACCCAGCGCGAGATGGCGCGGGGGGCATCGTGGTTCTCGAATGCCCAACTCGGCCAGCCCGTGCCCGGCGTGTCCGGCCACTCGGCGACGGCGTCGCGCACCAAGGTGGGCGTCAGGCGATCGGCATAGAGGAAATTGAAGCCATAGGCGCTGTTGAGGCGCGACTCGCCGGCGGTGAACAGGTGCATCTCCGCCTCTGGCGCGGGGCCGCCCACTTCGGCGACGGTGAACCGACCGGGATAGAGATCCGCCAGCGCGCGCAGCTTCTCGAGCAGCAGCGGAATGTCCGCATGGCTCTGGTTATAGATGTGCTGCTGGAAATCGAACGGACGGGTGCGGGGGAGCCCCGTGTCCGGCGCGGGCGGGTTATCGCGCAGTTGCGGATCGTGCATCGTGAAGTTGATCGCATCCAGCCGGAACCCGTCGACGCCGCGATCGAGCCAGAACTTCGCCGTGGCAAGGGTGGCCGCCTGCACCTCCGGGTTGTGGAAGTTCAGGTCCGGCTGCTCGCGCAGGAAATTGTGGAGATAATATTGGCCGCGCCGCGCGTCCCAGGTCCAGGCCGGGCCGCCGAACACCGACTGCCAGTTGTTCGGCGGGCTGCCATCGGGCTTGGCATCGGCCCAGACATACCAGTCGGCGCGGGCATTGGTGCGGCTGGTGCGGCTCTCCTGGAACCAGGGATGCTGGTCCGAGCTGTGCGAATAGACCTGGTCGATCAGTACCTTGAGGCCCAGCGCATGGGCACGCTCGATCAGCGCGTCGAAGTCCGACAGCGTGCCGAACACCGGATCCACGCCGCAGAAATCGGCGATGTCATAGCCGAAGTCCCGCATCGGTGACGTGAAGAAGGGCGAGATCCACACCGCATCCACGCCCAGCGCCGCGACATGATCGAGCCGCGCGGTGATGCCGGGCAGGTCGCCGATACCGTCGCCGTTCGAGTCCGCGAAGCTGCGCGGATAGATCTGATAGATCACCGCGCCGCGCCACCAGGGGCGGGTTTCGGTGGAAAGGTCACGCATCGACATCAGGTTCACTTGGAGGCTCCAGCCGCGCAGACGGCATAGCCGAACGCGGGAAGGGAAAGGGGGAGGCTGCCCGGGGCAGCGGCGCGGGCAGGGCAGGCGCCGGCCAGCGTGCGGAAGGCGGTGGAGCCGGTCTCGACCTGGACGTTGCCGGTCCAGGGCTCGGGGCTGGTGTTGAACGCGATCACGATCTCCGCGCCGGTCTTCGGATCGAAGCGCGAGACGGCGAACAGGCCGGGCTTCTCGCTGGCGAAGCGGGTGACCTGCCGGCCGCGGGTGAGCGCCGGGTGGCTGGTGCGCAGCCGGGCAAGCGTGGCGATTGCGCGGAACAGCGGGTGGCCGGGGTTGAAGCTGGGCGTGGCGGTGGTCGCCGTCGTGCCGAGCAGCCGGTTGTCGTTGTAGCTCGCCACCTTGCTGGCGAACATGTCCTCGCGTGCGTCCTGGTCGTTGCCGTCGCTCACAAAGCCCTGCTCGTCGCCCGAATAGATGGTCGGCACGCCGCGCAGTAGCAGCAGCATCGCCTGGGCGAGCTGGACGCGCTGGAGCAGTTCGTCCTGGCCGATCTTGGGCAAAGCCTTGCGGATGAAGGTGGCGATGCGGCCCGCGTCATGGTTGCTGACGAAGGTCGGCAGGCGGCGGGCGGTGGCTTCGCCGCCCTCGTACAGCACATCGGCGGCGAAGGCCTTGGCGAGGCGGTCGGTGCCCTTGCCGCTCGCGACATCGGTTACCGCCTGGTTGAAGGCGAAATCGAGCACGGCCGGGAATTTGTCGACCCGGGTGTGCCGGGTGAGCGCCGCCACCTCCGGATCGGCGACCTCGCCGAAGATGTGGAAGTTGGGGATGCCCCGGGCCTTGGCGCGGGCCAGCATCGCGGGGACGAAGGCCTGCCAGAATTCCGGGTTCACGTGGCGGGCGGTGTCGACGCGGAAGCCGTCGATGCCGAAGCGATCGATCCAGCCGCCGAAGATATCGATCATGCCGGCGACGACGCGCGGATGCTCGGTCATCAGGTCGTCCAGCCCGACGAAATCGCCCATGGTCGAACTCTCGCCCGTGAAGGTCGAGTTGCCGCGATTGTGGTAATAGATGGGGTCGTTGAGCCAGGCGGGGACCTTCATCCGCTTTTCCGCCTCGGGGACAGAGGGCGTGTAGGCGTAATCGGAGCGGGTCAGTTTGGCGAAATTGGCGGCGCTGTGGTTGTCGTCGCCGGCAAAGCCCGGATTGATGGGCGCGCCGGAGATGCCGCCCTTGCGCTGGTACGGATAGTCGGCGCGGCTGCGATAGGCGCAGTCGCCGCACTCCTTGAACTGGATCACGTCCGCGGTGTGGTTCACCACGATATCCATATAGACCTTGATGCCGCGCTTGTGCGCCGCATCCACCAGCGCCTTGAACTCGGCATTGGTGCCGAAATGCGGGTCGACCTGGGTGAAGTCGGTGATCCAATAGCCATGATACCCGGCCGATTCCTGCCCCTTGGGTCCCTGGACGGCCTTGTTCTTGAAGATCGGGCCGACCCAGATCGCGGTGGCCCCCAGCGCCTGGATATAGTCGAGACGCGCCACCACGCCCTTCAGGTCGCCGCCATGGTAGAAGGCCTTGGATGTCGGATCGAAGCCGGTGACGAGCCGGTCGCCGGTCAGGCCGCCGCGATCATTGGTGGGATCGGCATTTTCGAAGCGATCGGGGAGGAGGAAGTAGAGCACCTCATCTTCGGGCAGGCGGTCGCGGTAGCTCTGGGCGGCGGCGGGCGCCACGGCGAGCGCGCCGGCGAGCAGGGCGAGGGCGGTCTTGCGGATCACGCGGCAATCTCCGTGTCGGCGGCACCATGCGCGCGGACGAATTCTTCATGGCTGGGCATCTGCGCGACTTCGCGCGCATTGAGCTTGGCGAGCAGGTCGAGATATTCGGCGATCTGCGCGCGCGGCGGCTGGGCCGCGACGGGATGATATCCCCGGGCGGTGATGCCTTGGCCGGCAAGCACCTGCAGCCAGGCCACCTCGCCGAACAGATCGCCCTCGTCGCGCACGATGTCGCCGCTTTCCCGCCACAGCGCGATCTTCTCGGCGAGGCCGTCCGGCAGCGGCGCTTCGCGGCGCTCGCGCCAGAAGGGCTCGTCGCGGTCGTTTGCCGCATAGTGGAGGAGGATGAAGTCGCGGATGCGCTCGATCTCCTGCACGGTCTGCGCATTGTAGGCGTCGCGCAGCGCCGCGGGCGGACGGCGCCCGGGCAGCAGCTTGAGCACGCGCTCCACGGCGGACTGGATCAGGTGGATGCTGGTCGATTCCAGCGGCTCGAGGAACCCGCTGGCAAGGCCGATGGCGATGACGTTGCCGGCCCAGGCAGCCTCGCGCCGGCCGGCGCGGAAGCGGATCGGGCGCGGTTCGCCGAGCGCCGGCTCGTCCAGCCCGGCGAGCAGGGTCGCGGCGGCCGCGTCGTCGGAGAGGTGGCGGCTCGAATAGACGATGCCGTTGCCGGTGCGGTGCTGGAGCGGGATCCGCCACTGCCAGCCGGCGCCGTGCGCGGTGGCGCGGGTATAGGGGGTGAAGTCGCGCGCGCGGGCGCTCGGCACCGCCAGCGCCCGGTCGCAGGGCAGCCAGTGCGACCAGTCGCGATAGGCGACGCCCATCGCTTCGCCGATCAGGCGCGCGTGGAAGCCGGTGCAATCGAGGAACAGGTCGCCGTCGATACGGCGATCGCCGTCCAGGTGAAGCGCCTGCACGTCGCCGGCTTCGCCTGCGCGTGCCACGGCTTCGATCCGGCCCTCATGCCGCACCACGCCGCGTGTCTCCGCATAATCGCGCAGGAAGCGGGCGTAGAGGCCGGCATCGAAATGGAAGGCATAGGGCATTTCCGGCAGCACGCGGGCGGTGCGGGCGGGCCCGCGCTGCATCCGGTTGGCCAGCGCCGCGACATTGTTGAGCGCATAGGCCGCCAGCGGCTCGGCGACGCCCTCTGCAACCCCGCGCAGCCAGGTGTGGCGGAAGGCGAGCAGGCCGTTGTCGCGGCCGACATCGCCGAAGGCGTGCATGTAGCGGCCGCCCCTGGTCCAGCCTGCGAATTCGATGGCGAGCTTGTAGGTAGCCTGGGTGGCGGCGACGAAGGCGTCCTCGTCGATGCCCAGGCTCGCATTGAACATCCGGATCTGCGGGATGGTCGCCTCGCCGACGCCCACGGTTCCGATCGCATCGGATTCGACGAGCGTCACCGTGAAGCCGGGCCCGAGGAAGCGGATCAGCGCGGCCGCGGTCATCCACCCGGCCGTTCCGCCACCGGCGACGACGATACGATATGGTGCTGCGGTTGCCATGGCTCGCCCCCTCCGGCGTCGGCGGTACGGCCCAGTCCCCATACGGAGACCGGGCCGCCCGAAGATCAGAACTTGTACGTGATACCGAGATAATAATCCCGGCCGTAGCGCTGATATTCGCGCACCAGTCGCGGATCGGTCGCCTCGGTGGTGACGAAGGGCTGGTCGGTCAGATTCTTGGCCTGGGCCAGGATCGACAGACCCTTGAGCGGGCCGGCCTGGAACTCATAGCCGATCTGGGCATCGAGAACGCCTTCCGACCTGCCGGTGCGGAACTCCGGATTGGCCGAAAGACCGGCCAGTTCCGCCAGGAAGCTGTCGCGCCAGCGATAGGTGGCACGCGCCTGGAAGCCGTTCTTCTCGAAATAGGCGGTGCCGGTGGCGATCCACTTGGACTGGCCGGGGATGGTCACTGCCTGGGTCGGGTTGCTGCCATAGATGACGCGGCTGTCCACATAGGTGCCGCTGGCGAACACGCCAAACCCGTCGAGCGCGCTGCTGAAGGTGCTGAACGGCACCGAAGCGGTCGCTTCCACGCCGAGGATGTCGCCGCGGCCGGTATTTGCGGGCGTCGACACCAGACCGAACTGGGCATTCTGCGCGCGTACGATCGCCGCGGCAGCCGGGGGCAGGGCCGAAAGCAGCGCCGAGAAGTCATACAGCGTGCTGTTGTTCGGATCGACGAAGTCGGTGAGGTGCTTGTAGAAGCCGGTCAGCGCAAGATAGCCGCCGCCGCGCAGATATTTTTCCACCGAGATGTCGATGTTGGTCGACTTGTACGGACGCAGGCGGAAGTTGCCGCCGTTCGAGCTGAACGGGCTGTTCTGCGGCAGATTGCCGAGGCCGACCTTCGAAAGGTCGATGCCCACCGCCTGGGTAATGCGCTCCTGGTCGAGGCGCGGGCGCACCATCGTCTGGGCGGCGCCCATCTTGACGTAGAAGGCGTCCATCAGCTCGAGGCTGAACGTCGCCGAAGGCAGGACGTTGGTGTACTGGGTGCTGTCCTTGACCGGCGCGGTGGTGACGACGCCGTTCTGCAGCGCGGCGATCGCGCCCGCCGAGCCCTGATCGGTATGGACGACCTGCACGCCGATCGTGCCCTTCAGCGCCTTGCCGCCGACCATGCCGTCGATGTTGACCTTGGCGTAGCCGGTATAGACCTTTTCGGTGACGGTGTTGTCGCGCACCAGCGAGTCCGGACGGTTGTCGAACACCGAGCGGAGCTGGTTGTAGACCTTGAGCGGATCATAGGTGAGCATCTTCGGTACGCCCAGATAGGCGAGTGCCACCTGCTCGCTCAGTACCGCATCCGCCGGCACGGCGAAGCTGGTCGGCGTGCCGCTGGCGACGGTGCAGTTGGTGCCGCCGCCCGGCGGGCAGAGGAAGTAGGAGGTGTAGCGGCTCTTCTTCTCGCGACGGCTGAAGTTGCCGCCCACTTCCCAGCTCTTGACGATGCTGCCGCTGAACTCGCCGTTGAAGCTGGCGCGCAGCGACTTGAGGTCGTCCTCGAAGTCCGGGCGGTTGAGGAAGCCGGCCTGCACCACGGCCTGGGTACCGTTGTAGCCCCAGCCGCGCGGGTCGGTCAGCCGGATGATGCTGGTGTTGCTGTAGTCGAGCGTCGGCACGATGCTGTAGGTGCCGTTCGCGTTCTGATTGATCCTGATCGTGTCCTTCGCGCCCGACGAATTATAGCCGGTGCCCGAATAGGTCTCGAGCAGGAAGTCGGTGCGGGTCGCGTGGCTCCAGCTGGCGTCGACGACGAAGTGGATGCTGTCGCTCAGCTTGAAATCATTGTTCCAGCCCAGCGAGATGTTCTCGGCCTTGCGCTTGTTGTAGTCGTTGCGCTGGACGGCAACGATATTGCTGAGCGTCGCGCTGGTCACCAGGCCGTTCTGCACGGTGTAGCCCGGCTGGATGACGGCGCCCGAACCCCATTGCGGCGCGACCGGAAATTCGATGCCGCGCAGGCGCTGGGTTTCCTCGAAGTGCGAATACAGGCCGTCGAAGGTCGAGTGGAAATTCTCGCTCGGCTGCCATTCGACGGTGGCGACGCCACCATAGCGCTTGAGCAGGTTCGACTGCACATAGGGCTTGGCGCCGCCGAGGAAGAGGTTGCCGCCGGCCGCGGACTCGTTGGGGAAGCCCCAGGCGGCGTAGCGCTCGATCTGGGTCGGCGTGTTCTGGGCGGAGACGCCGATAGCGATGCCCAGCGTGTCGTTCATGAACTTGTCGACATAGGTCGCCGAGGCGCGATAGCCGTAGCGGGTGGCGTCCGGGTTGAGCTTCTTTTCCTCGTTCATCTGGCCGCGCGCGGCGACGACGAAGGTGCGCTTCTGATCGAGCGGGCGCAGCATGCGCAGATCGACCGTGCCGGCGATGCCGGCGGCGATCAGCGAGGCGTCGGCCGACTTGTAGACGTTGACGTTCTTGAAGAATTCCGACGGATACTGATCGTACTCGACGCCGCGGTTGTCGCCCACGGTCACCTGTTCGCGGCCGTTCAGCAGCGTCGTCGAGAAGTCCGGGCCGAGACCGCGGATCGACAGGCGCTGGTCGCGGCCTTCGAGGCGCTGGGCGGTGACACCGGGGATGCGGGCCAGCGAGTCCGCGATCGATACGTCGGGCAGCTTGCCGATGTCTTCGGACGAGACCGAGTCCACGATCATCGTGTTGTTGCGCTTGATGTTCGCCGAGGAGGCGAGCGCGGCGCGGAAGCCGGTGACGGTGATCGTCTCGCCCTGGCTATCGTCCTGCGCGGTGGTGGCGGGCGCGGCGGCGTCCTGTGCGAAGGCGGCGGCGCTGAAGCTCAAAGCGATCGCGGCGGCGCTGGCGCCGAGGGCAATGCGGGCGGCGCGACGGCCGCGGAACGTGCTGAGTACCATGTCTCTCCCCAATCTTGTCTATTCTGCCGGCTCTTGGGTGGCCGGATGATGCCCGCCCCATGCGGGATGCGCTGGATCTGCGCCGTGCCGCATTCAATCTTGCAAAAGGGGGTATGGAGGCCAGCCGCTCACATACGTATTCAGGCCCGATACGTGGCGACTATGGCGTTTTGGCACCATCCCCGCGATTGACGCGAGGCCTGCCCAGCGCCCATGCATAATATGCGATGCGGCGAGGACGGCCGTACGCGGGAGGAAGCGGGATGGGCATGCAACGCAAGCCTACGTCATTCGATATCGCACAGCTGGCCGGCGTTTCGCAGCCGACCGTGTCGCGCGCCCTGCGTGGCGAGGCCGGCGTCAATCCGGCGACGAGGCTCCGAATCGAGTCGATCGCGAAGCAGTTGAACTACCGCGTCGACAAGGCTGCATCCAATCTCCGTACGCGGCACTCGCAGACATTGGCGCTGCTGTTCTTCGAGGACCCGACCTCCGACGATTCGCTGATCAATCCCTTCTTTCACTCGATGCTGGGATCGATTATCCGTACCTGCGCGGAGCATGATCATGACCTGCTGATCAGCTTCCAGCAGCTATCCAGCGACTGGCACACCGATTACGAGGACGCGCGCAAGGCGGATGGCCTGATCCTGCTCGGCTATGGCGATTTCGAGCTCTATCGGGCCCGGCTGAAGGCCCTGCAGGATGCGGGCACGCATTTCGTGCGCTGGGGGTCGGTGCTGTCGGAAGGCGCCGGGCTCACCATCGGCTGCGACAATCGCGGTGGCGGCGCCGAGGCGACGCGGCACCTGCTCGGCCTCGGCCGCCGGCGCATTGCATTTTTGGGTACGGCCTCCAGCCACTATCCCGAGTTTCACGAGCGCTATCGCGGCCACGCCCAGGCGCTGGCCGGGGGGGGGATCGTCGAGGATCCCGCGCTCCAGATCGACGCGATCACCACGGAGGAATCCGGGGCGGCCGCAGCCCAGGCGCTGCTCGACAGCGGCGCGGACTTCGACGCGATCCTCGCGGCGAGCGACCTGATCGCGATCGGCGCGATGCGGACGCTCCAGGCCGCGGGCAGGCGCATTCCAGAGGATGTTTCGGTGATCGGTTTCGACGATATCCCGGCGGCCAGTTCCGCCAGCCCCCCGCTGACGACGGTGATGCAGGACGCGCGGCTCGCCGGGCGGACGCTCGTGGAGACGCTGATCGGGCGCATCCGCGAAAAGCCGGTGGGGCCTGCACTGCTGCCGACCAGGCTTGTCGTCCGCAGGTCGTGCGGGGCGTGAGCGTGGAGAAACCGCGCCAGTCCTTCGCCGGCCTGTGGAACATCAGCTTCGGCTTTTTCGGCATCCAGATCGGCTTCGCGCTGCAGAACGCCAACATGAGCCGGATCTTCCAGTCGCTCGGCACGCGGCTGGACGATCTGCCCGCCTTGTGGGTGGCGGCGCCGCTCACCGGGCTGCTGGTGCAGCCGATCATCGGGCACCTCAGCGACAGGACCTGGCTGGGCCGGATGGGGCGGCGGCGACCTTATTTCCTGGGCGGCGCGATCCTCGCCGCGCTCGCACTGCTGCTGATGCCGGAAAGCCCGGCGCTATGGTTCGCCGCAGGGCTGCTCTGGGTGCTGGATGCCTCGCTCAACATCTCCATGGAGCCGTTCCGCGCGTTCGTCGGCGACATGCTGCGCAAGGACCAGCACAGTGCCGGCTATGCGGTGCAGACCGCGTTCATCGGCGTGGGCGCGGTGCTGGGGTCGATCTTCCCCTGGGCGCTGGAACATCTCGGCGTTTCCAACGCGGCGGTGGCGCACGGCGTGCCGGACACGGTGAAATATGCCTTCTGGTTCGGCGGCGCGGCCTTGTTCTGCTCGGTCTTGTGGACCGTGCTGACCACGCGCGAATACAGCCCGGCGGAGATGGCGACGTTCGATGGGCCGGTGGTGGCGGACGATGGCGCGGCGGTGCGGCTTCTCGCCGGGCGGCGCCCGATGGCGGGATTGCCGTGGATCGTGGCCGGCGCGCTGGTCGTGCTGGGCGTGGCGCGGTTTGCGCTGGAGAAGGAGGTCTATCTGCTCGGCGGCCTGCTGATCGCCTATGGGCTCGCCCAGATCGTCGCGATCCTGCGCGCCAAAGCCGGCAAATCCAGCATGCTGGGCCATATCGTCGGCGACTTTGCCGGCATGCCCCAGCTCATGCAGCGACTGGCGGTGGCGCAGTTCTTCAGCTGGTCGGCGCTGTTCATCATGTGGATCAACACTACCCCGATCGTCGCGGGGGTGTTCTACGGCGCGCCCGACCCCAAGAGCGCCGGCTACCAGGAAGGCGCCAACTGGGTCGATGTGCTGTTCGCCACCTATAACGGCGTGGCGGCGGTGGCGGCGGTGACGTTGCTGCCGTTCCTCTCGGCGCGCTTCGGCAAGGCGCGGACGCATATCGTCGGGCTGGTATGCGGCGCGGCCGGCTATGCCAGCTTCTTCCTGGTGCGCGATCCGGCCTGGCTGATCGCCAGCGAGATCGGCATCGGCATCGCCTGGGCCTCGATCCTCGCCATGCCCTATGCGATCCTCGCCTCCAGCCTGCCACAGGCGAAGCTGGGCATCTATATGGGCCTGTTCAACGTCTTTGTTGTGGTGCCGCAGCTGCTGGTGGCGACGGTGATGGGGTCGATCATGAAGCGCTTCTTCCCCGGCGAGCCGATCTGGACGATGGCCTTCGCGGCGGCGACACTGCTTCTGGCGGCGCTTGCCATGCTGCGCGTCGCGGCGCTGTCGCGGGACTGAGGGGCTGCTGCACCGCGTCTAGCGCACCGTTCCCCGCTCCAGCGCGACGCGCAGCGTCTCTCGGATCTGCTGGACCTGGTCGGCTGAGGGCATTTCGAACATGCCCCGGGCGCTTGCCGGCAGATGCGCGGCCGGGTCGCCCCCGGTCTGGAATACCAGATGATCGAACATCGTGCGCCAGGCGGCGCGCTGGTCCTCGGGCAGCAGGCGCAGCGAGAACATCGCATGGAGCAGGGCATCCTGCGGGTTCAGCGTCGCTGCCGGAGCCGGCGCCCACCAGTAATTGGCGAACAGGTTGATCGGCTCCAGCGAATCCACCGCGTGCCACCAGTGGAACGGGATGTAGATCGCGTCTCCCGGTGCCAGCTCGGCGACCTGGGCGTGCGCCGCCGCCTCGGCAAAGCGCGGGAACCGTTCGAGGTCCGGTGCGGCAAGATCGACCAGACTGATCGGCGTGCCCGCCGGGGTTACGTCCAGCGGACCCATATAGAGATTGCCGACCTGATCGGGTGGAAACAGCGTGAAGCGTCTCCGCCCGGTGACGACGATCCCGATATTCTCCATCAGGTCGTAATGCGCCGCCACCCTGAGCGCCGTGCCGAGCCATAGCCGCGGGAGCGCCTCGCGGGGGACGAGATCGATGCCGTTCTCTTCCACAAAGCCCGGCAGCAACTCGGGGGCGAGGATCGACTGGATCGCCATGGCATAGCCGGTCGGCTGCTCGCGCTCGCGCAGCAGTCGGTCGAGAAAGGGGGCGAGCGGCGAGGTGCCGCGCACGAAATTGAGGCCGGTCAGGTCTTCGTTGTAGAAGAACCGGCCCTGAATCGAAGGATCGCCGACGATCGCGTTGACCGGGCGATCGTGGAGGAAGCGCTGCAGATAGGCGACCATCGCCGCGTCGCCATCGCGGTTCGCGCGGACTGCCGGCCAGTCGGCGGCGAGGTCGCGCAGCACCACCGGCTGGCCGGCGGCGCGTACTTCCGTGTCGAAGGTCGCCCGATCCATCGGCCCCAGTTCGCGCACCGGGCGCGGTGCGGGGAGGGCGATCACGACGCCTGCCGGAGCGGGGGCGGCGTGCAGCCCATCTGGCGGAGGATGTCGTCCTGAAGGGGCATGGCGTCGGCCGTTTCGTCAATCACTTGGGCGATGTGCTTGAGACGCTCCAGCGTCTCGGCATCGGATAGCAGATCGGCGACGGGATGATAGCCTCGCGGCACGATCCCCTGGCCGTTCATCACCGCCAGCCAGCTTGGCTCGGCGAACAATTCCTCCTGCCTGCGGAAGATCCGGCCATTACCGGCGAACATCGCCAGCTTCTCGGCGAGCCCCTCGGGCGGTGTCAGATCGCGGCAGCGGCGCCAGAAGGCGGAATCGTCGCGCTCGGTGGCCTTGTAGTGGAGGATCAGGAAGTCGCGGATGTCGACATAGTCCTGTGCGGTATCGCGGTTGAACCGGTCGATCTCCAGCGCATCAAAGCCGCGCGTGGGGAACAGCGCCATCAGCCGGGCGATACCGGACTGGATCAGGTGGATGCTGGTCGATTCGAGCGGCTCGAGGAACCCGCCGGCCAGACCGAGCGCCACGACATTGCCGATCCAGGCCTGATCGCGGTGCCCGGCGCGGAAGCGGAGCTGGCGGGGCTCGGCGAGCGGGGCGCCGTCGAGATTGGCGAGCAGCGTCGCCGCGGCCTCGTCGTCGGACAGATGGGCGCTCGCATAGACATAGCCGTTGCCGATGCGGTGCTGCAGCGGAATGCGCCACTGCCAGCCGGCGGCGCGCGCGGTCGATCGGGTGAGCGGTACCTGGTCGCCGCCGAGCGTGCAGGGCACGGCGACGGCGCGGTCGCAGGGCAGCCAGTGCGTCCAGTCGCGAAAGCTGGCGCCCATCGTCTTTTCGATCAGCAGCCCCTGAAAACCCGAGCAGTCGATGAACAGGTCGCCCGCGATCTCTACGCCGGAGTCGAGCCGCACGGCCGTGACATGGCCGCTGGCCCCGTCGCGCTGCACATCCACGATACGGCCTTCGGTACGGCGCACGCCCAGCCCCTCTGCCAGGCGGCGCAGGAAGGCCGCGTAGAGCCCGGCATCGAACTGGAAGGCATAGCCCAGCTTGGCGAGCGGCGAGTTGGGCTGGTCCGGCCGCGGATGCGCGAAGCGCCCGCGCAGGCCCGCCATGATGCCGATCGAATAGGCGTCGAGCGGGGTGGTGTCGCCCAGCGCGCGGGCCTTCAGCCAGAAATGGTGGAATTCCACCCCCAGCATGTCGATCCCGTACACCCCGAAGGGATGAACATAGCGATGGCCGATCCGCCGCCAGTCGACGAACTCGATGCCCAGCTTGTAGGTCGCGTTGGTCTCGCGGACGAACGCGGCCTCGTCGATGCCGACCATCCGGTTGAACAGCACGATGTGCGGGATCGTCGCCTCGCCGACGCCGACCGTGCCGATGGCGTCCGATTCGACCAGCTCGATCGACAGCCCCGGCATCCGGCCGATCAATTTGCCAAGCGCGGCCGCGGCCATCCAGCCGGCGGTACCGCCGCCGACGATCACCACGCGCCGGATAAGATCGTCCCTCACACCGGCGACCCTGGGGCGGCGAACGGCGATTCCTCGGCGAAGGAGAAGGCGGGCAGGGTGGCGGGTGCCGCAGGCGCCGGGGCCGCGGGCCGCGACTGCGGCGCGATCTGCGCGAGGAAGTCGCCGTGCGTCGGCATGCGCTGCGCGGTTTCCCAATAGCCCTGGCGCATCTGCTCCAGTGCCTGGGCCACGAGGTTCTCGTCCAGCGCGTCGGCGGCGGGCTCATATTCCTCGGGCACGATGTGCTGGCCGAGGCACACCGCGATCCAGCTGGGATTGGCGAACAGCTCCATCCCCTCGCGGAACAGTCGGCCCTTGGTGCGGAACAGCTCCAGCTTGCGGGCGAGGCTGTCGGGGATGTCCATCGTCCGGCAGCGGTTCCAGAAGGGCGTGTCGGTGCGCTCGGTCGCCTTGTAGTGGAGCACGATGAAGTCGCGGACGTCGTCGTACAGATCGCGCATCTGGCGGTTATATTCGGCGCGCTCGATCTCCGCGAAGCGCTTGTCCGGGAACAGTGCGATCAGCCGGGCGATGCCGCTCTGGATGAAGTGGATGCTGGTCGATTCCAGCGGTTCGATGAACCCGCTGGACAGGCCGAGCGCGACGACATTCTTCCGCCACATCTCGCGTCGCCGCCCGGTGACGAAGCGGATCCGCCGTGGATCCGCGAGCGGTTCGCCTTCCAGCGAGGCGAGCAGCTGCGCCTCGGCGGTGTCGTCGTCGAGGAACTCGCTGCAATAGACGAGGCCATTGCCGACGCGGTGCTGCAACGGGATGCGCCACTGCCAGCCGGCCGCGCGCGCGGTGGAGCGGGTATAGGGCGTCGGCTCGCGGACATTGGCGCACGGCGCCGCCACCGCGCGGTCGCAGGGCAGCCAGTGGCGCCAGTCCTCATAGCCGGTCTTGAGCGCTTCCTCGATCAGCAGGCCGCGAAAGCCGGAGCAGTCGATGAACAGGTCGCCGGCGATGCTGCGGCCGTCCGCGAGCGTGACCGACTGGACGAAGCCGTCCGCGGGGCGCAGCGTCACGTCGGTGATGCGCCCCTCGATCCGCTCGATGCCGCGCGCCTCGGACAGGCGGCGGAGCAACTGGGCGTAGAGCCCGGCATCGAAATGGAAGGCATAGGCGATCTCGCGCACAGGCGTCTGCGCATTGGGCGAGGGGCGGCCGAACTTGCCGAGCGAGGCGGCGACCGCGTTCATCGACCAGGCGGCGATGTCCGGCGTCGGCCGGCGGGCGCGCTCGCGCAGGTAGAGCTGGTGGAAATGCACCCCCTGCAGATCCTGGGCATAATTGCCGAAGGGGTGGAAATAGCTGTCGTTCAGCCGTCCCCAGTCGAGGAACTCGATGCCGAGCTTGAAGGTGCCCTTGGTCTCCGCAATGAACTGGTTCTCGTCGAGGCCGATCATCGCGTTGAAGTTGAGGATCGGCGGGATCGTCGCCTCGCCGACGCCGACCGTGCCGATCTCGTCGGATTCGATCACGGTCACCTTGGTGTAGCCGTTGTTGAGGAAGCGCGAAAAGGCTGCGGCCGCCATCCAGCCGGCGGTGCCGCCGCCGACGATGACGACGTCGCGAATGCTATGCTCGTTCATGCAATTTTCTCGACTGGGCGGCCAGGAAGGCCGCCGGGGTGGGGAGGTGCCCGATCGCCTGGGCTAGGTGGGTGCGATAGGTGTCCATCGCCTGCAGCGTGTCGGCGAGCGGCACGGCTTCGGCGAGCGGATCGATGCGTCGCGGGCGAACGCCCTGGCCGAACAGCACGGCGAGCCAGCTGTCGCGGTCGAACGTCTCTTCCTCGTAATAGGGCAGGCGGCCGCGCTCGCGGAACAGGCGCAGCGTATGGGCGAGCGATTCCGGCGGCTCGGTGCTGGCGACATCCTGCCAGAAGACACCTTCTCGCCGGCTGGTGACATAGTGGAGCAGCACGAAATCGCGCACGCGCCGGGCCTCGGCGAGCGCCTGGCGGTTGTATTCTGCGCGCTCCAGCGGATGGGGAATGCCGGCGGGCAGCATCGCGATCACCCGGTCGATCGCGCTATGGGCCAAATGGAGGTTGCTCCATTCGAGCGGCTCGATCGCAACGGCCGCGTCGCCGATGGCGATAACGTTGTCACGCCATGGCTCCAGCGACGCTCCGGCAGCGAGTTTTATGGTCTCGCCGTCGATGCTCGGGGCGCCCTCGGCCAGCACTTCGCCGCGATCGGCCGCGCCGGTCCAGCGCCAGCCGGCAGTCCCGGCTTCCACCGTCTCGCAGGGGGGGAGCTCGGCCGCGGCGCCGGGGGCGAGTACCAGCCGGTCACACGGTAGCCAGCGGCGCCAGTCCTCGCGCGGGGCGGCCAGCTGTCCATGAAGCCGTGCGGCAGGGCCGGTGCAGTCGAGATAGAGATCGGCGGCAAGCGTGCTGCCGTCGTCGCGCCGCACGCCCGCGATACCGCCGTCGGACGCGCGTTCCACGCCCGCCAGCGCGCCCGGTTCCACCCGGACGCCGACGTGGCGGCAGAACGCGCCGAGCATCGCGACGTAGCGTGGCAGGTCGAGCACCAGCCCGAAGCCATGGGCGGCGAGCGCTCCATCGCCCTGCGGCAGGACGAAGCGGCCCGCGCGGGCCATGGCGGCAGCGGCGGAAAAGGCATCGAACGGCGCGACTGGCCCGGCCTCGGCCGCCCGTGCCCAGAGCAGGTGGAAGGGCGCGCTGCCCATGGCCTCGCCATGCGGGCCATAGGCGTGGACATAGTCGTCCTCCCGGCCGGACCAGCCGTGGAAGCGCGTGCCCAGCCGATAGGCGCTGCCGGTCCGCAGCACTGCATCCTCCAGCCCGATGCCGAGATCGTCGTGAAAGCCGAGGATCGAGGGCAGGGTGGCCGCGATCCGATCGGCCAGCGCGTCGGACGAAGGCGCAATGGGAAGGATCGTGACGTCGAGCAGCGGCACACGCCGCTTGAGCGCCGCGGCTGCGGACCAGCCGGTGATCCCGCCGCCGACCACCAGAACACGCCGCGGCCCGCTCATGCCGCCGCCGCCATCGCGCAATAGCGATCGATATAGCGCAGATGCTCCGGCACCCGCGCGACGGTAGAGGTGATCTCCGCCTGCAGCGCCTGCATGCCGCGCATCAGCACCGCGCCGTCCGCCTGATCGGCACGCGGATCATAGCCTTGGGGCAGGATGCCCTGTCCGACATAGACCGCGATCCAGCTTGCATCGAGGAAGACGCCCTCGCGGTATTTCACCACGCGGCCGGCGCGGCGGAACAGCTCGATCTTCTCGGAAAGGCTGTCCGGCACCGTCATGGTGCGGACATAGTTCCAGAAGGCGGTGTCGTCGCGGGTGGTCGCGTGATAATGAAGGATCAGGAAGTCGCGGATGCGATCATATTCCAGGTCGATCAGCCGGTTGAACTCGTCGCGGTCCACGGGCGAGACCTGCTTCTCCGGAAAAAGCTCGATCAGCGCGGTAATCGCCTGCTGCACCAGATAGATGCTGGTCGATTCCAGCGGCTCCAGGAAGCCGCTGGCCAGGCCGATCGCGATGCAATTGTGCGACCAGCTCCGCCGCCGGCGCCCGGCGCGGAAGCGCAGCGGCCGCGGATCGGCGAGCGGCGCGCCTTCGACTGCGTGGGTCAGCGCGCGTGCGGCCTCCTCGTCCGAGGTGAAGGCGCTGGCATAGACATAGCCGTTGCCGGTGCGGTGCTGGAGCGGGATGCGCCAGCGCCAGCCGGCAGGCATGGCGATGGCGCTGGTATAGGGCGTGACCGCGGTCTGGGTGCGGCAGGGCATCGCCACCGCGCGATCGGCGGGCAGCCAGTGATTCCAGTCCTCGAACGGCTCTTCCAGCGCCTCGCCCAACAGCAGCGAACGAAAGCCCGAGCAATCGATGAACAGATCGCCCTCGATCACCTGTCCGTCCTCGAGCCGGATCGCGGCGATGTCGCCGCTTCTGCCGTCGCGCAGCACCTCGACCACACGCCCCTCGGTGCGGCGGGCACCCAGATCCTCGGCGATGGCGCGGAGATAGGGGGCGAAGAGCAGCGCATCGAACTGATAGGCATAGCCGAAGGTCGAGGCCAGCTTGTCCGGGTCCGCATCGGGCAGGTCGAACCGGTTGGCCCGGGCGAGCATGCAGGCATAGGAGAAGTGTTCGAGCGGCGGCACATCGGCGCCCTCGGCGCGCAACCGGGTCCAATAATGGTGGAAGTCCACCTCGCCCTTGCCCCGTCCGAAGGTGCCGAAGGGATGGATGTAGCTGTCGCCCAGCTTGCCCCAGTCCCGAAACTCGATGCCCAGTTTGAACGTGCCGCGCGTCCAGGCCATGAAATCCGCTTCGCGGATGCCGAGTTTTTCGACGAAGCCGCGAATGTGCGGCAACGTCGCTTCGCCGACGCCGATGACCCCGATCGCCTCGGACTCGATGAGATGCAGCGAAACGCGCCGGGGCAGCAGCCGCACCAGCGCCGCCGCCGTCATCCAGCCCGACGTTCCCCCCCCTACGATCACGACACGCAGCCGCTCCGGCCCGGCCATCCGACCACCTCGTTGATGTTTCTTGCCTGTTTCCAGCAATATCCCCGCCGCTGTCAAATCCCGAGTGCGGTTGACGCTTTACCGCGGTGCAGCAAGGCGTTGCATGGAAACCACAGGTCGTGCGGAAAAATTCCAGACAATGTTAGCGGTCGCATTGCAAAGTGGATGTCATTCTGGTGTACATGCCTGACAACCTTGTCGTGACCGGAGAGTCACACGCAACTGAGGAGGGGGAATATGCGAGCCAGGTCGCCGTCGCACATCCGTAATCTAAGCAAGTTCGATCTTCTCCTGCGCGGGGCTTCGGTAACGGCGCTTTGCGTCGCGGGCATGATGGGCACTGCCCACGCCCAGACCGCCGCCGCGCAGGATCCGGCCTCTGACCAGACCGTTCCTGCCGACCAGGTGCAGGCACAGGACCAGATCGTCGTCACCGGCATCCGCGCCAGCCTTGCCACCGCCCAGTCGATCAAGCGCAACTCCGACACCGTCGTCGACGCGATCACCTCGCAGGACATCGGCGCGCTGCCCGACCGTTCGGTGACCGAGGCGCTGCAGCGCGTGCCGGGCGTCTCGATCAACCGCTTTGCCGGTTCGAACGATCCGGACCACTTCTCGGTCGAAGGTTCGGGCGTCGCGGTGCGCGGCCTCACCTTCGTCCGTTCGGAGTTCAACGGCCGTACCGCGTTCGCCGCTGGCGTCGGCGGTCAGGCACTGAACTTCGCCGACGTGCCGTCGGAACTGCTCGGCTCGGTCATCGTCGCCAAGAACACCACGGCGGACATGATCGAAGGCGGCCTTGCCGGCACGGTCAACCTCAACACCCGCAAGCCGTTCGATCGGTCGGGCCTGCATGCCGCGCTCAGCCTCGAGGCGAATTACGGCGACATGCGCAAGAAGTGGACGCCGACGATCTCGGGTCTGCTCTCGAACACCTGGGATACCGGCATCGGCCGTTTCGGCGTGCTGGCCAGCGGCGCCTATTCGCGGATCCGCAGCCGTTCGGACGGTCTGCAGATCGCCAACTACCAGACCCGCGACAACACGCTGGTCAACGCCGCCAACACCAACGGCGTGCTGGTGTGCCGCAATCCGCTGCCATCCTCCAGCGACACCCGCACCCTGCCGGCGGCTGGTTCTGCCTGCGGTGCCACCGGTGCGGCCGGCGCGGACGGCTTTGCCGATTACGCCTCGTCGCGCGTGGCGCCTGCGGGCGGCCAGTTCCGCACCCAGGAATTCGACCGCAAGCGTGACGGCTTCACCCTGGCGACGCAGTTCGAGTCGATCGACAAGCGCACGCTGCTGACAGCGGAATATGTCCGCTCGCACACCACCCAGGAGTGGAGCGAGTACACGTTCGAAACCGCGCCGGATCTGGCGGAATACACGACCTATCCGAAGGGCTGTTTACAGAACTCGGACGGCCCGACGCTGCTCAACCCGGACGGTACCGCAGGCGCCTCGACGTCGCGCGCGCAGTGCCCCGTTGGCCAGTATCAGGACTTTGTCTATGACGCCAACGGGCTGTTCCAGTCTGGGTACATCGTCAACACCAGCAACGGCTGGCGCGGTAATCCCAATCAGCCGAACTTCTTCGTGCCGATCGGCGGCTTGCAGCAGTCGCTTGCCCGTCGCCAGTCGAGGGAAGAGACGACCAATCAGGACTGGAGTCTGCGGCTGCGTTCGGACCTTACGGATCGCCTGACCGTGATGCTCGACGCGCAGGTCGCTACCTCGCACCGCGAGCAGCTCGATTTCTCGGTGTTCGGTTCGAGCTTTGCCGATCAGGAACTGAACATTACGGGTAACCTGCCGACGGTGATCCCGCACAAGCCGCAGTATCTGGGCTACAACTGGTCTGGCGTGAACCCTGCCCTCGCCAGTGCGACGGATGCCCAGTACTTCACCGATCCGCGCTTCCAGTTCTGGCGGGCGGCGATGGACCATTTCGAGGATAGCCGCGGCACACAATACGCGTTCCAGGGCGACGTCGAATACAAGCTCGACGATGATGCTTTCCTGCGCAAGGTCAAGTTCGGTGCGCGGTACCAGGATCGCTCTCAGACCGTAAAATATTCCTCCTATAACTGGGGTATGCTGAGCGAAACTTGGTCTGGCTCCACTCCGGTGAACTTCGCTGATACGCCAGCCAATCAGATGGTTCGCTACAATTTCCCTAACTTCTTCCGTGGCCAAACAACGCCGCCGCCGGGCGCCTTCTACTACGGCGGCGACCTGATCCGCGACTATGCGGGTTCGACCAAGTTCTTCCAGTCGATTCAGGCGCAGACCGTCGCCAGGGGCGGCTCGGTCGGCTGGCTTCCGTCTGCTAGCCGCGCTGGTGTGATCGCAGGCTCGCCTTATCTGCCCAGCGAGATTCAGCCGGTGGCGCAGCAGGACTTCGCCGCGTACGGCATGGCGAGCTTCGGATCGGATACGCTGTTCGGACGGGTACGCTTCTCGGGCAATATCGGCCTGCGCTGGGTGCAGTCCGAAGTACGTTCGGAGGGACAGATCGGTGTGCCGAACCAGCAGCAGTTCAACATCTCCGATCCGTATAGCGTCCGCTGCGTCGCAACCGTGCCGCCGGGGGCGCCTCCGGGCACCCAGCCGACCCCGCCGGGCGGTGCGTGCCGGCTCGGGCCGACGGGCTATGCGCAGTTGCAGCAGTTCGCCGGTAGTGGTGCGCCGATCACGCGTTTCGACGCGGCGGTTAATCGCTACAATTACCTGCTGCCCAGTATCAACCTGAAGTTCGGGATCGGATCCGACCTGCTGCTCCGTTTCGCGGGATCGAAGGTGCTGACCCGTCCGGACAACGCCAATATCCGTAACTTCATCAATGTCGGCCTGGGTACAAGCGGTGAACTGACGGCGACGGCGGGCAACCCCTATCTGAAGCCGGCAACGGCGTGGCAGTTCGACGCGAGCCTGGAATGGTACTTCGCCCGCGTCGGCTCGCTGACGCTCAACGGCTTCTACAAGGCGATCGACGGCTTCTTCTACCAGGAGGTGAGCAACCGTCAGATCACGAGCAACGGCATCACCAAGGACGTGTTCGTCCGCGGTCCGGCCAACTATAGCGGTACCGGCAAGATCAAGGGCTTCGAAGTCGCCTATCAGCAGACCTACGAATTCCTGCCGGGTCCGCTGAAGGGGCTGGGTGTCTCGGCGAACTACACGTTCATCGACAGCTCGGGTTTGCCGAACAGCTTCCTCAACGGCGGTTCGCCGTCGAACGTTTCGACGATCACGCCTTCGGGCAACCTGCCGCTCGAGCAGCTGTCGAAGCACAACGTCAACGCGGCGGTCTTCTACGAGCGTGGTGGCATCTCGGTGCGCGCCGCCTATAACTGGCGCTCGCGCTTCCTGCTGACCGCCTCGGACGTGATCTTCCCGTACTTCTCGATCTTCAACGAGCCGGTCGGGACGCTGGACGCGTCGCTGTTCGTCAACCTCACCAAGGACATCCGCATCGGTGTGCAGGGCGTGAACCTGACGAACACCGTGACCCGGACGACGCAGGCCTATACGGGCGAGCCGAACAATCTGGCGCCGCGGTCCTACTTCATGAACGACCGCCGCTATTCGATCATCCTGCGCGGCAATTTCTGACGAGCTTCTGCCGAACGGCAGGGGGAGAGGGGGGCTCCGGTGCTTGGCACCGGGGCCCTTTTTTAATTGCTGACACTGCTGCGCCTGGATGTACCGAAACATGCCGGGCTGGAAGGAGATGCATACGCAAAGCGCGGAGGGATGCACTTCCC
>NZ_AGFU01000011.1 GCF_000226955.1 Sphingomonas elodea ATCC 31461 | reverse complement strand
GACCCGCAGCCATGGCCGCTGCGCCAGAGGCGAGCGGCTGCGGAGAGGCGCGCATGCAGGGTCCAATGCTGTTGGTCGAGCAGGGATCCTAGCGGGGGACTGTGAATGATACAATGTATCCTTTCGGTCGCCCGCTTAGCCGATGGTGAGCGCGCCGGTAAGGTCGCCCGGCGCCGGTCCGCCCGCAGCCATCATGGCGCGTTCGCGCTCCACCAGACCAGGCAGCGGGGGCAGGCCGAAACGCCGCGTGAGAAAGCGTGCAATCGAACCGGTGTCGTAGACGCTATGGTCGACATGGCCGCGCTTGGCGAAGGGGGAGACGATCACCGCCGGGATGCGGGTGCCCGGGCCCCAGCGATCGCCCTTGGGCGGGGGCACATGGTCCCACCAGCCGCCATTCTCGTCGAAGGTGATGACGACGAGCATCTTGTGCCATTGCGGGCTGCGGCGCAGCGCATCGACCACCACCGCGATATGCTGGTCGCCGGCCTCCACGTCGGAATAGCCGGCATGCATGTTGAGATTGCTCTGCGGCTTGTAGAAGCTCACCGCGGGCAGGGTGCCGGTCGCCACGTCAGCGAGGAAGTGATTGGTGCGCGGCGTCTCGCCTTCGCCGGCATCGCGCAGATGCTTGGCGCGCGCCGCCGTGCCGGGCGCGAACTGCTCGAAATAGTTGAGCGGCTGGTGGTGCGGCTGGAAATTGGGGCGGCTGGGAAAGCTGCCGTCGTTCGCATGCCCCGCCAGCGCGGCCGCCCAGCCGCCGGCATACCAGGCCCAGGACACGCCCTTGGCGGAAAGCAGGTCGCCGATCGTCGCGTGGCGCTGCGGCACCATCGTCTTGGCGTCGCTCCAATCGGCATAGCCGGGCCGTTCGGGATCGAGCTGGTAGGTCGGCGCATAGGGCGGCAGCATCGTGTTGACCGACCAGAAATCCGGGGTGAGCGAACTGGGGACGAAATCGGGCGGCCCGTCCAGCGCGCTCCTGGGCGAATTCGGCTTCAGCTTGAGGCGAATGCCGGTCGGGTCATCACCCTCCACCTGCGCGATGCGGCCGCGGGCCGGGCTCTTGTCCGCATCGGGATAGAAGGGCGGACGCGCCGCGACCAGATATTGGTGGTTGATATAGGAGCCGCCGAACGCGCCCATGAAGAAGCGGTCGCACAGCGTGAACTCGCGCGCGATCTGCCACAGGCGCAGCTTTGCGGAGGCCTCGCCATAATGGCCCATCACCAGCGCGCCGCTGTCTCCCCAGGCGACGAAGCCGTCGTTTCGGCCGCCGTTGATCTGCAACTGGTTCTGGTAAAAGGCGTGGACCAGGTCGCGGGTCACCACGCCGTGCGGCAGCGGGTCGCCTTCCGGGGTCGCCAGCGCGAAGGGTGCGTTGGCGAGCGGCGGCAGATCGTCCGGACCGATCTTGTAGCGGCGATGCTCGACCACCTGCTCGTCGGGCACCATGCCCTCCCAGATCTTGGGCAGCGCCTTCAGCACCGATCCGTCGCGATCGCGCTGGGCGGTGCGGGCAGGGGGCGCCGCCGCGAGCGGATCGGCGAGGCCGGGAAAGCCGGCGAACAGATTGTTGAAGCTGCGGTTCTCGGCATAGATCACGACGACGGTCTCGATCTCGGCCAATGCGCCCGTGCCGCGCCCGGCGGTTTCGGACGGCGCTGTCGCCAGCATCGCGGCAACGCCTGCCGCGCCGAGCAGGCTACGCCGCTGCGGATTGGCGACCCTATCGGCGGCAGGTTCGGGGGCGTGGGAATCGTCGTCGTATATGGTCCATTCTCCGGCCCGCCGCCTGCGGCGTGGCGGGCCGCGGGTGACAATATTTTGTTACGCCCGTTTTTCGGCCTTTCGATCGCCGGTCGGCGCCCGAGGTTTCCCCTCTGACCACAGCTTGAGCCGCAACGCCTTTGCTGCTAGGGATGATACATCATATCATTCCATAAGGTCGTTTGGTGGCTTTTATCAACTCTGCCGGTCCCGCCCCCGCATCGATGCAATCCTTGAAGCCCCCATGCGGCTCGCCCGGTGGGTGCCCGCGGATCGGGGACCACCGGGCGCTTCCCGAAGCCGGGATGGGCCGGGAAACGGCAGCATGATCGCCGCGATGGAGACGTCCTCCCCGGCACCCGCCGTTGCGGTCGAGCGGGGCCATCCCGCTGTGCTCGACGCGGTGACGCGACCGGAGGTGCAACTGGCGGTGTGGAACCGCGCGTTGCCGCTCGCGCTCGCCTGGCTGCCGCAGCTCGACTGGGCGAAGATCGACGATCTGGATTTCACGACGACGCTGGAAACGCTGGAGGCGGACGTCGCCGAGGGGCTGGCAGAAGCGGGATACCCGGCGGGCGCCCGCGGCGATGCGCTGGCCGAGGAAATCGCCGGCCATGCCCGCCGCTTCGCCGCGATCCAGAAGATCGATGCGGTCGCCATCCGGCTCGAGGTGATCGAAACCGATGCTTGCCGCAAATTCCACGCCGATCATGTGACGGCCCGGCTGCTCACCACCCTGGTGGGATCGGGCACGCAGTGGATCCATGGCGACGCCGGTCCCGATACGCCGATCCGTCAGATGCGGACGGGCGATGTCGCCATCTTCAAGGGCCGGCTTGCCACCGAAATCCAGGGAATCCTCCACCGCTCGCCGCCGATCGGCGATACGGGCGAAACGCGCCTGCTGCTCGCGATGGACCCGGCCCCCGCACCGGGCCTGCCCGAATGAGCGGCGTGGTGGCGGGCGAAGCGGCGTTGATCCCGGTCAGCGTGCTCACCGGGTTCCTCGGCAGCGGCAAGACGACGCTGCTCAATCATCTGGTGCGGATGCCGGAGCTGCGCCGGGCACTGGTGATTATCAATGAGTTCGGTGCGGTCGGCCTCGACCATGACCTGATCGCGCGGTCCAACGAGGACATGGTCGTCGAGATGATGGGCGGTTGCCTGTGCTGCACCATCCGCGGCGACCTGCGCGCCACGCTGCGCGACGCGCCCTGGCGGTTCGCCCGGGAAGGGCGCTGCTGGTTCGACCGGGTCGTCATCGAGACGACGGGCCTAGCCGATCCGGCGCCGATCCTGCACACGCTGATGACCGATCCGCAGCTGCGCACGCTCTACCGGCTGGACGGGGTGATCACCACGGTGGACGCGTTCAACGGCATGGCGACGCTCGACAGCCAGGAAGAGGCGGTACGCCAGGCCGCGGTCGCGGATCGCATCGTGCTTACCAAGATCGATCTCCTGTCCAGCGACGCGCGGCGCGAGATCGAGACGCGGCTGCGCGCGATCAACCCGGCGGCGCCGATCGTGCCGGTGCTCCACGGCGTGGTCGAGGCCGACCGGCTGTTCGATGCCGGGCTGTACAATCCGGAGACCAAGAGCCACGACGTGCAGCGCTGGCTGCAGGCGGAGGCCTATGACACTGCACACGGGCATGGTGACCACGACCACCATCACCATCATCACCATCACGACGTGAACCGCCACGACGATCGCATCCGCGCGACCTGCCTGACCTTCGATGCGCCGCTGCGTGCCGAGGCATTCGAGCGCTGGATCGACATCCTGACCAGCCTGAAGGGCGCGGACATCCTGCGGGTGAAGGGCATCGTGCATCTGCGCGATCACCCCAGGCCGGTGGTGGTGCATGGGGTACAGCATCTCTTCCACCCGCCGGTGGAACTGGACGACTGGCGCTCCGAGGACCGCCGCACGCGCCTGGTGTTCATCACCCGTGACATTACCGCGGATCAGTTGCGCGGTACCTTGGCGCTGATGACGATCGGGCTCGATCGCTTCGGACTGCAGGGACTGGTGGAGCAGATCCCGGCGCCTGGGGTTCCAGGCGGCATGATAGGGGGCGGCTGGGCCTGACGGAAGCCGCCCCGTCGCGCTCCGCTATCGCGCCGCGTTGTTGCTCCGGTCGCGGTCGGGATCGATTTCCGCCCGCACGACTCGCTGCGGCCCGGGTACGTACACATCGGTGCTGGTTGTGCGGATCCAGGTTTCGACCGGCAAGGCGATGTCGCGCTTGGAACCGTCGGCGAAGCTGACGCGCAGCGTGGCCGGCATCACCATTGGATCGCGGTTCTCCACCGTCACCAGCGAGCCTGCACCGCCGCGTGCCGGGATGATCCGGGTGACCGCCTGGTCGAGCGTCCAATTGTGGACATACCAGCCGCGCCACCACCAGCTGAGGTCCTCGCCGCTGGCATCTTCCATCGCGCGGAAGAAGTCGGCGGGGCTTGGGCTGCTTGAACGCCCAGGCGGCAATGAACCGGCGGAAGGCCGGATCGAACCGCTCGGGGCCGAGAATCTGCTCGCGCAGCAGGGTGAGGCCCAGCGCCGATTTGAAATAGGTGACGGCGTGGCGGTATTTCTCGGTTACCGTGTCGGCGCGCGAGAGGATCGGCGGCGCGTTTGGATCGGCGAGCCCCGGCAGGACCTCGTCCACCGGATTGCCGCCGCCTTCGGCATATTCGCTGTCGCGCTTCGGCCCATATTCGCCGTGGTTGAAGGCATCGGATTCGTATACGTCGATGAAGGTGTTGAAGCCCTCGTCCATCCAGGCGTCCCGCCGCTCGTCGAAGCCTACGATCATCGGGAACCAGCTATGGCCGATCTCGTGCGCGGTGATCCAGAACAGCTCCTTGCCGCTGTCCTCGATCCCGTCGAAGACAATGCCGGGATATTCCATGCCCGTCGCGATGCCGGCGACGTTGACGGCGTTGGGCCAGGGATAGGGATACCATCGGCGCGAGAACTCCTCGACCGCGTGCTTCAGATATTCGGTCGAGCGGCCCCATTTGTCGCGGCCCTGGCTTTCCGCCGGATAGACCGACATGGCCAGCCCGGTCTTGCCGCCGGGCAGGTTCATCCGCGCCGCATCCCAGGCGAAGGCGGACGAGGCGGCGAAGGCGACATCGCGGCTGTTCTCCATGCGGAAATGCCAGGCCAGCGTGCCGTCCTGGCGGGGGCGATAGGGCAGGGTGCCGATTTCGCCCGGCGCGATCACCTCCACCGTCGCATCGCTGGTCCGCGCCTTGGCGAGCCGCGCGCGCTGGGGGGCGGTGAGCACGTGCTGCGGGTTCTGCAACTCGCCCGATCCCGCCACGATCATGCTGGCGGGCAGCGTCACCCAATAGTCGAAGTCGCCATAGTCGAGGTGGAATTCCTGGGCGAGATAGGGGAGCGGATCCCAGCCGCGCAAATCGTCATAGACCGCCATGCGCGGATACCATTGCGCGATGTTGTAGACCTCGGCGTCGCGTGCCTTGCCCCAGGCCATACGACCGCCCCATTCGCCGGGAATGGTGAAATGGTAGCGGATGCGCAGGCTCAGCTTGCCATGCGGTGGCAAGGCCGCCGGCAACGGCACTTGCATGCGGGTGTCCGAAATCAGCGGCGTCACTGCGATCGTCTTGCCGCCGGACAGCAGCTCGACCGCCTCGATCACCATGCCGTCGGTGGTGCCGCCGGGCACGCGCCCGCTCGCCGTAGCCCCGCGCGACCCCGGTCGGTAGAGATTCTGGTCGAGCTGGAGCCATAGCGCGTCGAGCCGGTCGGGGCTGTTGTTGGTGTAGGTGATCGTCGCGGTTCCGCTGACGCGCTTGGCGGCCGGATCGAGCGTCGCGTGGATCTGGTAATCCGACCGGTTCTGCCAATAGCCGGGCCCCGGCAGCCCGTTCGCGCCGCGGACGGTGTTGGCCGCGCTGGGCAGCGCGAGCGGCGCGAACGCCGTAGCGGGATCGTAGCGGGATCGTAGCGCGTCTGCGCGGTCGCGGGCAGGGCAGGGCAGGGCAGCGAGGGCGAGCGCCCCGGCGAGAGGATAGGCCAGATGTTTCAGGGGAAGGCACCGTTTGTGTCGTGGCGCAAGCATAGGAAGAAGTGCCGCAGCGTCCACTGCTTTGGGGCGGTGGAACAGAGGGCGGTTGGCCCCTTGCAGTCGGCACCGCTATAGGGGTAGGGGGTACCCCTATGAGTCATTTGACCGATGCCAGCCCCGAACTGATCGCGCGCGTGCGTCGGATCGCCGGCCAAGTCGCCGCCGTGGAGCGCGAACTCGTCGCCGGTGCGCCGTGCGGCAAGGTGCTCCACTTGGTGGCGGCGGTGCGGGGCGCGGTGAACGGGCTGGTCGACGAGATCATCGCCGAGCATCTCGAAGCGCATGTCGCGGGGGCGGGACTGACCGACGAGGCGCGTGCCCAGGGCGCTGCCGACCTGCTGGCGGTGATCCGCCGCTACTCCAAATAGGATGCTGCCATGCTGACGGCCTCGAACGCTACCGCGCTGACCCATAGCCACGATTTCCTCGGTGCCGCGCATGACGCGAATGCGCGGCGTACCCAGTGGGTGGTCCTGCTCACTGCCGTGATGATGGTGGGGGAGATCGCCGCGGGCTATGCCACCGGCTCGATGGCACTGCTTGCGGACGGCTTCCATATGGCGACGCATGCGGGCGCGCTGTCGGTGGCGGCGGGGGCCTATGCCTTTGCCCGGCGCCATGCCGCGAGCGGGCGGTTCAGCTTCGGCACCGGCAAGGTCGGCGATCTCGCGGGCTTCGCCTCGGCGCTGGTGCTGGGTCTCGTCGCGGCCGGGATCGCGGGCGAGTCCGCCTGGCGGCTGTTCCAGCCGACGCATGTCGATTTCGGCACGGCGACCTGGATCGCAGTGCTTGGCCTGCTGATCAATCTTGCCAGCGCGCTGCTGTTGAGCGGCGGGCATCACCACCATCACGACCATGATCACGGGCACGCCCATGACCGTGACCATCACGGGCATCATCACGATAATAATATGCGCGCCGCCTATATGCATGTGCTGGCCGATGCGCTGACCTCCATCCTCGCGATCGCGGCGTTGCTCGCGGGACGCTATCTCGGCTGGCTTTGGATGGATGCGGCGATGGGGCTGGTCGGCGCCGTGGTCATCGCGCGCTGGTCGTGGAGCCTGTTGCGCGATACCGCCGCCATGCTGCTGGACGCGACCGACGCCCCTGTCGCGGAAGAAGTGCGCGCGCTGGTCGAGGCGCCGGGCGACGCCCGGATCACCGATCTGCACGTCTGGCGCGTCGGCCCCGAGGCGCGGGCGGCGATCGTCAGCGTCGCGGGCGTTGCGAATGCGGAGCTGGTCCGCCAGCGCCTCGCGCCCGTCCACGAGCTCGCCCATCTGACGATCGAGATGCGCTGACGCGCAGGCGTCGCCAGCCGAGCACCACACCGGTGATGCTGAACAGGAATCCTGCTGCGAGCGGGAGTAGCAGCAGGAGGCGGCGCAGCGCGGGCCGTGTCACCAGGCCCGGTACGTTGCCGGTGTGCAGCGCGTAATAGACCCAGGCATAGGCCGCGCGGCTGGAGTCCATCACCGTCAGCAGGCGGCCGCTATTGCCGTCGACATAAAGGTCCGGACCGGCGGCGCCCGACGGGATCCGCCAGGCCGAGCGCGGCCAGCCTTCGGCCAGCGCATAGGTCGCATCGGGATCGACCGGCAGGATGCTTGTCGCCGATGCCTGTGGCCAGCTGGCGGCTATCCCACGCAGCACCAAAGCGCGCATCGCAGCGTCGTCGATCCGGCGTCCCGCACCGTCGACCCGTTCGACGCTGCCGTCTGTGGCGAAACGGGTGAGTACGGGGCGGCACGCGAGGGCGGTGACGCTGATCTCGGATATCGCTCCGCCGGCCAGTCGGGTGGCATCCACCTGGCGGAGCGCCTGCGCCAGCGGGCAACCGGCATAGGCCTGCGCCTGCGCGGGCGTCGGCATCCCGCGCGAGAACAGGCGGCCATGGTCCATCGACAGCCAGCCGCTGACGATCCAGCCGAGCACGAACACGCCTGCGCCGAGCCCGAGCAGATGGTGCCAGCGCAGCCATGGGCCGCGAAAGAAGGTCAGGCGCGGCGGATGGAGGCGCCGTGCCGTGAGCATGCGCACGATACCCAGGACCATGCCCGCGATCGCGACGAGCATGCAGACCAGCGACAGCCACCAGACGCTGGCATCCCAGGCGCGCCAGTCCTTGCGCAGCGGCGTCACATAGACCCAGTGGAGCACCGCCCCCGGCCAGTTCCATGCGCGTTCGCTGCGGCGGGTACGCTGGAGAACCTCGCCAGACCGCGCCGACAGATAGAGCTGGGTCCCCTGTGCGTCGTTCGCATCGAGGCGGTAGAAAGGACGCGCCGGATCGAACCGGTTGTGGACCACCCACTGGTCATAGGCGAACGGCCCGGCGGCGCTTGCCCCAGGGCCGAAGATCCGGCGCGCCTCGGCAAGCGCCTGCGCGGACGAGAGCGGCGGGAGGGGTGTACCCGTCCTCGCATCCATGGCCCGCAAGACGCCGTCGCCTTCTACGACATAGGCGGGGCGTCCGGCGCGCTGGACCAGCCGCAACGTCTCGGCACCCGGAACCGCCACTGCCACCGGCGCGGGCGCGACCAGGTCCGCGTCCGGCACGATCGGTGCCTGCAGTTCGATCTGCGCGGCATGCGGCAGCGACGGGAAGGGCTGGAACAGCATCACCGCGCCGCTGGCGAACCAGGCGGCGAAGATCAGGCAGGTGGCGACCCCGATCCAGCGGTGGAACCAGACCAGCGCTTCCAGCAGGCGCGCGGCCACGTGCGTCTTAGAAGCGGGCAAGCAGGCTCACCTCGGCACGGCGTGGTTCCCCCAGCATCACCTGCGCCGGATAATAGATGTCGGCCCATTGCACGAAGCGCTTGTTCCAGACGTTGTTGACCCGCCCGGTCAGCGACAGGCGCGGGGTGAGCGCCCAGGTCGCATAGACGATGCCGGTCGCATAGGGGCGCAGCACGAGGGTGTTGGCGGTGTTGCCGAAGCGTTCGCCGACGAACTTCACGCCGCCACCCGCTTCCAGCGGCAGACCGGCAATCTTCTGGACGCTGGTCCAGACATTGGCCGTCCAGTCCGGCACGTTCGGCGGCCGGTTGCCCGATGCCGCGACGCCGTAGTTGGGATCGACGAAGTCGCCGTAGCGGGCATCGACATAGGTGCCGCTCGCGGTGACCGCCCAGTGCGGCGTCAGCCGCGCCTCGCCCGAAAGCTCGATGCCGCGCGAACGCTGGCGGCCGATATTGCTCACCGTGTCGATCGCGACCTGGGTCAGGATGTTGCGGCGTTCGATGTCATAGGCCGCCAGCGTCAATGATGCGTGGCCGCCGAGCAGCGATGCCTTCACGCCCGCCTCGACCTGTCGCGAATTGGACAGCGCGAAATTCTGGCCGGCATTGACCAGGAAGATGTTCGAGCCGACCGGATCCTGCCCGGTACTGTAGGACGCATACGCCGTTACCGCCGGCGTCACGTCGTAGACGAGGCCGGCGCGCCAGTTGAACGGCTTGTAGACGCGGCGGAAGCTGGAACCCGCGGCGAAGCTGCCGTCGAGATTGAAGTTCTCGCGCGTCAGGTACAGCCGCTCGGCGCGAAGGCCGGTGACGAGCTTGAGCCTGGCCGTCAGGTCGAGCGCGTCCTCGGCGAACAGCGCGATCTGATCCCAGCGGGTCGGGCTCACCCGCCGGTCGAGCGGGCCGAAGCTGCCGCGTACCGGCCGTAGCAGGTCGACGCTGTCGCCGTCCGGGAAGCCGCGGCTGCGGACGAAATCGAGATGGCTGTAGTCGAAGCCGATCACCAGCTTGTTCGACAGCCCGGCCAGCTGGTGGCGGAAGGTCGCGCTGCCCTGATCGCCCACCAGATCCTGCCGGTGGAAGACGAAGAAGCGGTCGCGATCGATGCGGCCGGTGCCGGCATTGTAGACGAAGTTCTCCGCGTTGATCCATTGGCGGTCGGCGTGGAAATAATAGGCGGTGTTGGTAAGCGTCACCGCATCCGAGGGCGACCAGGTGACGGCAAGCCGCGGCCAGACCTGCCAGCTGTTCGCCCGGCTGTCCGCGACATTGTAGTTGACGAAGCGGGTGCGGCGATCGACCACCGCGCCGCTCGCGCTGGTGAGGATGCCGGGGATCGGATCTGTCGCCGCGCTGGCGGGGAGGAGCGGGGTGCCGAAATAGGTCGACAGCCGATCGCGCAGATAGTCGACGCTGAGTTCGACCGAGAGCGTGCTCGACGGGCGGTAGAGCAGCCCGCCCGTCGCGTTGAACGAATGCGGACCGGTATCGTCGACATAGCCGCTCGAGCGATGGTAGCTCGCATCGACCCGTGCGGCGAGCGTGTCGCTCAGCACGCGGTTGCCGCCCAGGCCGAGGCTGACCGTGTCGAAGTCGCCATAGGAAGCTAGCGCCTGGCCGCTATTGCTCTCAAAATCCGGGCGCTTGTTGACGATGTTGACCGCGCCGCCGACCGCACCCTGGCCGTAAAGCACCGAGCCGGGGCCCTTCAGCACGTCGATGCTCGCCAAATTGAAGCTGTTGCCCGGCCGGTTGGTCATGTTGGCCGGGCCCAGATACAGGCCATTGTGCAGGATGGTGATCTGCTCGCCGGTGAAGCCGCGCATCGAGAAGAGCGACGGATCGCCCGGCGACCCGCCGGAGGTGATGCCCGGCAGGCTGTCCGTCGCTTCCTCTACCGTGCGGAAGCCGCGCGTCAGCATCTCGTCGGAACCGATCCGGTCGAGCGTCGCGGGGGTGTCGCGGATGGATAAATCTAGCCGGCTGCCGGTCGGTACGATCGTATCGAGCTGGCGCAGGCGCCAGCCGGTGACGGTGATCTCGTCGCTCGCGCTACCGGGTGCCGCCTCCTGGGCCAGGGCAGGCGTTGCGGCGGTGGCGGCGAGCGCAAGCAGCGCCGTGCGCGGCAGGCGCCGCAGAGTCATGGTCATGTCGAAATCCCCCGTTGGAGCTCTGTGATTTGCGCTCAGGCGCGCGTTCCTGCCGTTGACCGCCAGCGGCTGGCAAGCAGCAGGAGAATGATCGTTGCAGCGGCGGCGACACCGATAGCGGTGAATGCGCCATCGGAAAGGGCGACGGCCAGCCCCGCCAGCTCGGCCAGCGCATAGCCGGCGGTGCCGAAGCTGAGTGCCACCACCATCCAGCCGACCGCGCGGCGATAGCGCTGCACGGTCGCGGTCGTACGGCCATGGGTGCGCAGCAGCCGGGCGACGATCTGGCTGTCGATCGTATCGGCCAGCATCATGCCGATGGCGAAGGTCGCGGCGATCACCAGCGCGGCCGTGGTACCGCCTTTCGCCGTTGCCGCGGCGCCCCAGGCCGCCGCCTGGGTGGCGGTATCGAACACCAGCCCGAAGATCGCCCCGATCGCGATCACCGCCAGCGGATGGGTGCTGTTGCGCAGCCGCTTCGGCACCAGCGCGCTTCGCCAGCCGACCGGCGTGTAGCGCGCTTGGGTCCGCAAGCCACGCAGGTTGAGGGTCCCCACGATCAGCAGCAGGCCGATCACCGCGAGGTCGATCATGGGTGCGGTCCAGGCGGGCAGCACGAAGGCGCCCGCTGCCAGCGATACCCCGATGGAGACGGCGGCGACCGACAGGCTGTGTCCCAGCGCGAACAGCGTGCCGATCCACTGCGCCAGTCGCGGCCGGATCTCGACGGCGCGAAACACGATGTTGTCGATCACCGCGACATGGTCGGGATCGAGGCCATGCCGGAGGCCGAGCACGAAGACCAGCCAGAGGGCGGAGAACTCGATCATGACTCGTCCTCGATCACGCGCGCGCCGCGCGCGTCGAGCTTGGCCAGCCGCGCCGGCAGGGCCTTGCCGATCGCCAGCAGGCGCGGGCGGGGCGCCTTCTTCCATTCGCGGCACTCGGGCAGCGTGCGCCCGCAGGCGACGCACCAGCCGGTACGGCCGTCGAACCGACAGACGTTGATGCACGGGCTCTTCATGCGTGCGCATCCATCGCGAGCAGGCCGATGCGCCCATCCTCTCCGCCCCAGCCCAGCCGCGTGCCGGCATCGTTCCAGGCGAGGACCGTGATCGATGCGCCCTCCGTATCGAGCAGCAGCGTGTGCTCGTCCGCCAGGCGGGCGAGCGCCACCACGCCGTCGGCGTAGCCGACTGCCAGCACGTCGTCCTTCGGGTGGAACGCGAGTTGCGTCACCAGCGCGCCCGTGCGCTCAGCCCGCAGCAGCGGTGGCTTGCCCATCGGTCCGTCCTTGCCGTCGAACGGCCACAGGATTGCGGCCGCATCGCCGCTGGTGGCGAGCCATTTGCCCTTGCGATCCCAGGAAAAGCTGCGCGTCTTGGCGCTGAAGCCGCCCATCCGCATGTCGCGCAGATCGGCGAGGCGCCAGCCATGCAGCCCGGTTTCCTGCAGCGCCGTAAGGAGGAAGCGGCCCTCGGGTTGCAGCGTGCAGGCGAGATGCGAGCCCGTCCAGGCCAACGCCACGCGGCCGCTATCGGGATTGGTGCCGTAGAGCAGGGTCGCGCCATTGTAATGCGCGATCGCCAGCCGCTTGCCTTTCGCATCGAGTGCCAGTCCCCCGATCGTTGAACCGACGGCGTAGCGATGTGACGGCGCGCTCGCCGCTGTGGTCCAGCAAATCGCTTCCTTGCCAACCCCTGCGACCAGAAGGCCGGAAGCGGGGCTCGCCACCAGATGCTCCACCCATTTGCGTGCGAAGGCGCCGAGTTCCGCTACCTCTCCAGCGGGCGACACGCGGCACACGCGTCCATCATCGCCACCGGTGACGATGGCGGCCCCGTCGGGATCTCGGCAGGCGGCAAGGATCGCGCCGGCATGGACTGGCACCGCCTCCGGATCCGCGCCGTCGCCGATCCAGCACACGCTGCCGTCACCCAACGCCACGGCAGCGGCGGTATCGAGCCAGAGCAGCGCGGTAGGCGCCGCATCGAGCGCGACATGGCGCCCATAGCGATCGATCAGCGCGGGCTCTGCTGTTGCCACCAGCATCAGGCCGCCCGCGCCGCGCAGTCGTCGAACCCCGCCTGGAGCGCTGCCGGATCGAGATTGCGGCCGATGAACACCAGGCGGCTCGTGCGTGGCTCCTCCGGCTTCCATTCGCGCTGGTAATTGCCGTCCAGCAGCATGTGGACGCCCTGGACGACATAGCGCTGTTCCTCACCGGGGAAGGCAAGCACGCCCTTCAGGCGCAGAATGTCCTGGCCCTGCGCGGCAGTCAGCGTGCGCAGCCACGGCATGAACAGCTCCGGCCGGATCGGTGCTTCCGAACGCAGCGACACGGAAGTGATCGCGTCGTCATGCTCGTGATCGTCTTCGGACAGGAAGTCGGGTTCGATGTCGAGGATGCGATCGAGATCGAAGGCGCCGCGCTCGAGCACGGCCTCCAAAGGAACGACGCAGTTCTGCGTTTCGTGCAGCGTCGCCTGGCCGTTGATCGAGCGGATGCGGTGGCGTACCTGCGCGAGGTCCCCGGCATCGACCAGGTCGGTCTTGTTGAGCAGGATCACGTCGGCAAAGGCGATCTGTTCTTCCGCCTCGTGGCTGTCCTCCAGCCGCAGGAGGATATGGCGGGCATCGACCACCGTGACGATCGCATCCAGGCTCGCCCGGGCGCGGACGTCGTCGTCAACGAAGAAGGTCTGCGCCACCGGCGCGGGATCGGCGAGGCCGGTCGTTTCGATTACGATGGCGTCGAACGTGCCCCTGCGCTTCATCAGCCCTTCGATGATGCGGATGAGGTCGCCGCGGACGGTGCAGCAGATGCACCCGTTGTTCATTTCGAACACTTCCTCATCGGCGTCGACGATCAGGTCGTTGTCGATGCCGATCTCGCCGAACTCGTTGACGATCACCGCATAGCGGCGGCCGTGGTTCTCGCTGAGAATGCGGTTGAGCAGCGTGGTCTTGCCCGCGCCGAGATAGCCGGTGAGCACGGTGACGGGAATGGTGGGGGAGGATGCCATAACTGCTCGCATGATATAATGTATCATGCCGATATTGCGGATATCGTCGCGGGAATCAACTGGTTCCGGTGCAAAGCCCTAAGGCGCGGCCGCAGGACTGGTCGCGCCAGTGCCGCAGTCGCACGTATGATGCGGTGCAGACCATGGTGGAGCGCTCCGGGGCAAGTCTGCGCCGCACTGTTGGTCGGGAGAAGAGCCTGGCTCGGGCCCGATCTGGCATCTGGTGACGCTCGCGGCGAAGGTATCCCTTTCAGATCGCTCCCAGGGTGGGTGGATGATGTCAGGACGTCTCACGCCTGCGGCGTGACCGCGCTCGCACGCCGCTGGCGCGGCGCCGAGTCGGCGTGGCCGTCTCGGCCCTTCGGGTTTTGATCGCGGACGCAGGCGCCGATCCTGCGGATCGGCGGCCGACAGGTGCCGGCAGCGGAACGCGGGTGCGATGCGCGCTCTGGCGCACGCCTGTGGCGACACCAACCACAGGATGGGCGTGGCGAAAAGGACAATCACGAAAAGGCCGAAGCCGCGGGTGATCGCAGCGGCATCTATCAGGACCATCGCCAGCGTGGCCGCCAGCACTTCCGGCCCGAGCCATGGCTGCCCGCGCCAAGTCGCAATGGCGCGTCTCATGCTGATTTGATTTGCTGCGAATGCGCAGGCGTGTGCGGCCGGTGCTAAGTGACGCGGGAGAGGACGGCCTCCAGCAGCGGCGTCATTGCCCCGAGTTGGCGCGCCTTGATGCACAGGTCCCACAGCGGTTCGAACTTCTTCCAGCCGGCGGCGTAGAACAAGTGCTTCGCGCGGTGCTTTGTATTGTCGTGCGCCGCTGCGGCGCGCACGATGTTCGACCAGCCGTAGAAGTCGCGATAGGCGCGATCATAGCCGGCCTTGAGCGCCTCGGGACTGAGGCGCGCGGGGCGATAGACGACGTGGCGCGTGTCGTAGTGGTCCCAGTCACGGCTGGTGATCCGGCCCGCGACGGCGAGCTGCTGGTAAAGGCGGGTGCCCGGGTAGGGCGTTTGAATGTGGAAGGTCGAGGTCGTGATTCCGTGGCGTACCGCCCAGTCGACCGTGCGGCTGAACACGTCGGGCCCATCTTCGTCCATGCCGAACACGAAGGATCCGTTGATCATGATGCCGAGGTTGGAGAGCCGACGGGCGACCTCGGCATAATCCTTCGCCAGGTTCTGTTTCTTGTTGCTGGCGCGAAGGTTCTCCGGGCTGAACGTCTCGAAGCCGACGAAGAGGCTGCGCAGGCCTGCCTCGGCCGCGCGTTCGATCAGGTCGCCGCGGAGGACGCTGTCTACCGTCGCTGCGCCTTGGAACAGGCGGTTCATGCCACGCATCCCCTCGAACAACCCTTCCGCGAAACGCCGGTCGCCGAGCAGGTGGTCGTCGAGGAAATAGAGGTGGCGCCCGGGCAGCCGGTCGATTTCTGCAAGAGCCTCGTCCACGCGCTGGGTGTAGAAGGAGCGGCCGCCGGCGAAGAACGCATCCTTGTAGCAGAAGTCGCAATGCTGGGGGCAGCCGCGCGTGACGACGATCGAGTTGGGGACGAGGTAGCGCTCGCGCTTGATGAGGTCGCGGCGTACGGGCGGCAGGCCGTGGATCGTCCGGCCCGTCGCCGATCTATAGCGCGGGCGCGGGCAGCCCGCGCGGAAATCGTCGAGGAACTGCGGGAAGGTTTGTTCGCCCGGGCCGATGAAGACGCTGTCGGCATGGGGTGCGGCCTCGTCGGGGAGGGCGGTAACGTGCAGTCCGCCCAACGCGACGTAGCAGCCCTTGGCGCGATATTCATCGGCAAGCGCATAGGCGCGGTAGGCGTTGGTGATGTACACTTGGATCACGACGAGATCGGGCGCATCGTCGGTGGTGAGCCGTTCAACATGATCGTCGACGAGCTCGACCTCGTCGTCGGGCGAGAGAAATGCCGCCAGCGTCGCCAGTCCCAGCGGCGGGAACAGCGAATATTTGATCGGGCGCCAGAACGGGCTCTTCGCTTCAGTGAGCGCGGGCAGGATCATCTTTACCTTCACGAACAGCGCTCCAGCAGGTGTGGCAGGAAGGTGATCGCGCCGATCAGCGCGGCGGCGATCGCGGCGATCAGGACGGCGCCGGCGGCTATGTCCTTGACGCGGCCGATCACCGCGTCGAAGCCGGGGTGCACGTGGTCACACAGACCTTCGACCGCAGTGTTGATCGCTTCTGCGCACCAGACGAGCGCCGCCGCCAGGATCAGCCACCGCCAGTCCGACGCATCGAGGCGAAGGATCAGCCCGGCGGCGGCGACCGCCAGCGTCGCAGCTAGGTGGATCCAGGCGTTGTGTTCGCGGCCCACGAGTTCGCGCACACCGCGGGCCGCGTAGCCGAAGCTGGACAGGCGAGCGCGCGCGGTAAAGACGCGGAGCCTAGTCGGGCCGCCGTTGGCAGGGCTGCCCACGTCAGACCACGGGGCTCAAAAGCAGCACGATTGGCCCGGTAAGGGTCAGTTCGAGCCTGGCCATCCCATCCGCGTCCGTCCGGCAGAACTGCCTTGCCCTATCCCCCAACAAGTAATGCCGATTGGGCGAAAGGCCGGTGACCCGCAGAACCCCGGTCCGGGGGTACCCATCCGCCTCGACCAGCGCCGCGAGAACCCCGGCATGTTCCTGCCGTTGACGGACGGTCAGCGGGGCGGAAGTTAAACTTTGCGATACAAAGCTTATAGGCAAATGAACGCGCTTCATGCCGGTTCCTCGTTCAAGCCCCGGCCGACAGCGCCGACGCGCGATGCCTTTCGGAGCACGTCTTGAAGTACCTCCAGATACTCAGCGAACCGGAGGCGCCCCGCGTCCGTCAGCTGGCAGCGGGTGAGAGGGCGTTTGCCCGTATAGCCCTTGTCCAGCGTGACCAGGCCAGCCTCTTCCAGCACCGCAAGGTGCCGGTTGAGGTTGCCGTCGGTCAGCCCGCACAGCGCCTTGAGTTCGGAGAAGCCGAGTCCATCAACGTGTCCGGCAAGCGAGGTGACAATGCCGAGCCGCGCACGCTCGTGAAACAGGCGGTCTAGCCCCGCATAGGCATAGGGTGCTTCAGCCACCGTACCGGCGCGCCTGGCGGAGGGTGACAGCGACGAGCAACTGGCCGACCCCGAACGGCACGCCCATCATCCAGGGAGTCGGCACGCCGGACTGGCCCGCGAGGACCAGCGTCACCGAGCCACAGGCAAAGTACCAGCCCGCGGGCCACACGATTGCCGGCGGTAGTGTGCTGACTGCGCTGAAGCCGATCAGCGCGATCAGCAATTGCCAAAGACCCGGAAGGATCCAGATCGCTTCGGGCGTGCTTCTCGCGATCACGAACGTGATCATCGCGCCGGCAGCGCCGAAGGGGAGCAGCAGCCGAAGCGTGCTCGCGATCAGCAGGTCGGCGAGCCCGCCATGCATCCGACGCGCACGCTCCAGCGCGTCTACCGCGATCAGCCCGGTTGCGATGCCGGCAGCGGCAACCCAAGCGACGACGTACGGGACGCCGGCGCCGCCAAAGCGGCTGGGTGCAACAGTCTGTGCCGCTGCAAGCGTGAGAGCGAGCAAGCCCGTCATTGCTACCGCCTGCGGGGTCAGCCCGCGAAAGCGGGTACTGGCGGCAAAGCGATCCTGAATGAAGGCTAGCTCGGATAGGGCTCGATCAAGTTCGGTCACGACAGCTCCAACTTTGCATTGCAAAGTACTTTGCTTAGAAGCGCCGTCAAGGCCTATCCTCACCGCCTGGATCCCACAATTTGATCGGTATGCGATTTGCGCAACCAAGCATCTTAACAGCTCGCACAATGCTGTCACGAGCTCGGCAGTCACGTTTGGGCAGACTATAGACGTAGGGGGATGTTATCGCCCATATCACTCAAAGCTCACTCTCAAATCTGAGGTCAATTGGGCGCCTGCTCGCGCGGATTCGAAGCGCGGTATTCCCCTGCGGTCGCAGACGTCCGCAGGTGAATATTTGACGTATATTTGACGAGTTTCGCTCTGAGGACGCTAAGCCGTTGAAAAATGGCGCACCCGAGGTGAAAGCGCTGGGCACTCAGATCATTGGGAAATTGTGGTCGAATGCGCCTGTCGCGGGCGGAAAATCGCTGGCCCATCGACCGATCGCGGTACGTTCAATGCGCCGACGGTTCGCCGTCCGCCGCAGGGATACGAAGTTCAAAGCACGCCCCTTCGTCCGATGGGACAGCCATTAGAGTCGCGTGATGCGCGGCGGCGATCTGGCGGGAAAGCGACAGGCCGATCCCGGAGCCGCCTTCCTTGGTCGTGAAAAAGGGCACGAAGATCTCGTCGATCCGGTCCACCGGAACGCCGGGTCCGTTGTCGCGCACGCGGAGGATCGTTTCCGTCTTCTCTGTCGTCAACTCGATGGTGATCCGCGGCGAGGGTTGGCCCCGCACAGCCTCGGCGGCGTTCTGGAGAAGATTGGCGAGCGCCCGCTCCAGCAATTCCGGGTCCGCCGTGATACGCGCTGGCTTGGCCGGCAGGGACAGGCGGATGCTGGTGCCCTCCAGCACGGACATCGCCGATTGCGCCACGTCCGTCACCAGCACCGAGAGGTCGAACACCTCCGGTACCGGCCTCGGCAGGTCGCCGAGCTGTCGATAGCGCTCGACGAAGCCGAGCAGATGCGTGGCACGGCGTTCGATCGTGGCGAGCGCACGCGCGGTCTGGGGAGGGTGATCGGGCAGGGCGGTGAGACTTTCGGTAAGCGAGACGATCGGCGCGAGCGCGTTCATCATCTCGTGGGTCAGCACGCGCGTCATGGCGTGCCACGCCTCGATCTCGACCGCGTCCAGCTCGCCTGCCACCCATTGCAGCGACAGGAAGCGCTGCGGCGCTGCTCCCGGCGCGGTAAAGCTGCCGCACCAGGCGAGAAGGTTGCGGCCATCCCTCGCACGCACCAGGCGTCGCGCACCGGCGGGCAGTGCCTGAAGGATCGAGATCGTCCCCGGATCGAGCGCGGCCACATCCTCCAGCCGCGAGACCATGGCGCCCGCCATCCGCCGGGCAGCCCGGTTGCACCGGACGATCCGGCCTCGCGCGTCGAGCACGAAGAGCGCGGTCGCCACGGCGTCGAGCAGCGCGCGCAACTGGTCCGCTTCGCGTGCATCCTCTGCGGTCGCGGGACGTGCCTGTATGGTGGTCCGCCGTGTCATCCCTACGCACAGATCGGCAAGGGCAAGGAATGCGACGATCAGCAGCAGGGCGATGGTGGCGATGTGATGCGAGGGCAGCAGCTGGATCGCGCCCCACACCGCCGCGCCTGCAATGACCAGACGCCAGCCGATGGCGGAGACAAGCGGATAGGCGGCCAGGCTATCCATCGCGGGCGAGTCGGCGGTACAGCGCCTGCCGGGTGAGCCCCAGCGATGCCGCAGCGCGGCTGATATTGCCTTCGTGGCGCTGGAGGGCTTCGGCGATGGTGGATTGCTCCACGGCGGCAAGTGTCGGGGAACGGCGCCGCGCCTCGGTGCGAGCGACGGCGTCGCGCACGGCGGCGATCAACTGGGCATTGCGCCAGGGTTTGAGCAGGAAATCGTCGCCGCCTTGCTTCATCGCCTGCACCGCAAGGCTCACGCCGCCATAGGCGGTGAGGAACACCACGCCGAGAGCAGGATCGGCGCCGCGCAGGTCGGCGAGGGCAGCCAGGCCTGCTGCGCCGTCCCGAGCGCCTGCGAGAAAGTTCATGTCGAGCAACACCGCATCGTAGCGGCACTCCCGCACCCTTTGCGCAGCTTCGGCGGGCGAGGTGGCTTCGTCGCAGCCGTTCACATGGGGCGCCAGCGCCAGCGCCGCCGCTTGGCGAACGTCGGGATCGTCGTCGACGATGAGGATGCGGGCGTCGTTCATCGGCGCCGATGGTAGGTGCAGCCGCCAGCCGCGCGCAACTGTACGAATCCGGACGCTATCGGCGCGCGGGCGGGGTTTTTCGTCGACTAAGTGGCTGCCGGTGCGTGTTTTTTCTTGTGGGCCTCAGCGGATATGATGGCGTGGTGCCGCCCATGGACCATCCGATCGCCACGCCCTGGTGGCAGCGCCCGCGCCGGAGCAGCTGGATGGCTGCCCTCGCGATGCTGGCCTTGCTGGTCGGTATCGCCGCGCTGGTGCATGGGGCGGGCGCCCGGACACTCACCGTCGCCGCCGGCACGGTGACGCTCGCCACGGCGCGGGTCGAGCTGTTTCGCGATGTCGTCGCGGTCCATGGCACGCTGCAGCCGCGCGAGATCCTCTATCTGGACGCAGTTTCCGGCGGGCAGGTCGCCCGGATCTTCGCGCAGCCCGGCGACCGTGTGACGGCGGGGCAGCCGCTGGTCGCGTTCCGCAACGCGCAACTCGTGCGGGACGTGCTCGACAATGCCGGGCGTCTCGTCGAATCCATCACCCAGGTGCAAAGCTTCGAAACCCAGCTCGAGACCAACCGCGCGACCAACGACAAGACCCTGACCGAACTCGCGGCCAGTGTCGCGACGCTGGAGGCGAAGGCCGCGCGCATCGATGCGCTCACCGCGCGCGGCTTCTATCCCAGGGGCGACGCCGAGGCGCTGCACATCGATCTCGCGCGCTATCGCCGCCTCCTGGCGGTGCAGCAGGCCACCAACCAGCGCCAGGAGCGGCTGCGCGCAGCCCAGCTCCCCCGCCTGCGCAGCGAGCAGGAGAGCCTCAGCCGCAGCCTCGATGCGACGCATGCCCAGCTCGATGACCTGATCGTCCGGGCGCCGGTGACCGGCACGCTCACCCAGATCGACCTCAAGCCGGGGCAGAACCGCAATCGCGGGGATCGGCTGGCCGAAATCACCAGCGATGCCGGTTTTCGCGTGGTTGCCGAGATCGACGAATATTATCTGCCGCGGGTCCGTGCCGGGCTGGACGCCGCGTTGGCCTTTGGCGGGCGGAGTCTCGCCGGGCGCGTCACCCGCGTGCGCCCGGAGGTGAAGAACGGCGCATTCACCGTCGAGATCGACTTCCTGGGCGCGCAGCCGAGCGGCGCCACCCCCGGCGCAGCGATCGACGGCGAGCTGACGCTCGGGCTGGATCGCCGCGCGCTGGTGCTGCCCGCCGGCGCCGCCGCGCAGGGGGACGGCGACCTGTTCGTGCTTGCGCCCGATGGCCGCAGTGCCCGGCGCACTCCGGTGCGCTTCGGTCGCCGCAGTCCCCGGCAGGTCGAGATCCTCGCAGGCCTGAAGGCGGGGCAGCGCGCCATCGTTTCGGATACTTCCAACTGGTCGCGGATCGACCGCGTCCTCCTTACCGACTGAGGCAGACCCATGCTGACGCTTACCGATTTGCGCAAGAGCTTCCGCACCACCGAGGTGGAGACGCGCGCGCTCGACGCCGTCTCGCTGGAGGTGGGGGCGGGCGAGTTCGTCGCGATCATGGGTCCCTCCGGCTGCGGCAAGTCGACGCTGCTCAACATCCTCGGCTTTCTCGATGCGCCGAGCGGCGGCTCCTACCGGCTGCTTGGCGAGGAAGTGGCGGGGCGTTCCGAGCGGGAACGGACGCGGTTGCGCCGCGCGCATATCGGCTTCGTCTTCCAGAGCTTCAATCTGGTCGACGAGCTGACCGTGGAGGAAAATGTCGCGATCGGCCTGCTCTATCGCAGCGGCGCCACTGCCGCGAAACGAAAGATCGGCGAAGCGCTGGAGCAGGTGGGGATCGCCCATCGCGCCCGGCATCGGCCGCAGCAATTGTCCGGCGGGCAGCAGCAGCGCGTGGCGATCGCCCGCGCGCTGGTCGCGGAGCCCAAGCTGATCCTGGCGGACGAGCCGACCGGCAATCTCGACAGCGCCAATGGCGAACAGGTGATGGGCCTGCTGAAAGGTGCGGTGGCGGCGGGCACCACCGTGGTGATGGTCACCCACTCGCCGCTCCACGCCGCCGAGGCGCAGCGGACGATCCGGATGCTGGACGGTCGCGTGGTCAGCGAGACGCTGCTGTGAAGCTCCGGCATTTCCTCATCGCCGGGTGGCGCGCGGCGCTGGGCGCGCGGACGCTGTCGCTGATCGCGCTGCTCGGGCTCGTCGTGGGGCTGACTGCGGCGATCCTGATGCTGATCGTGGTGCGCGGCGCCCTGCAGCAGAATGGCTTCGTTCCGGCGCGCGACCGGACCTATCTGGCCAGCTCCACCTTCCTGATGCCCGGCGGCGCGCCTGCTACCTCAGATCGGACGAGCGGATTGGCAGCGCCCCTTCTGGCCGGGCGGCTGGCATCGATCGAGGCCTGGGCGCGGCTTGCCGAGGACGAGGTCGCAATCCGCCGCGGCGCCGTCGAGCGCAAGGAGACGATCTACTGGGCCGATCCCGCTATCGCTGACGTCGTGCCGCGCCCGGTGCTGCGCGGCGATCTGGCGGCGACGCTGGCGCGGCCCGACGGGGTGGCGATGACCGCGGAGGCGGCGCGCCGCTGGTTCGGGCGCGAGGACGTGCTGGGCGAGCTCCTCACCATCGCCGGGCGCGCAATGCGGGTGGGCGCGGTCCTTGCCGATCTCCCGCCGGGTGCCACCGATTGGTCCCACGACATCCTGGCTTCGTCCCGCAGTTCCGCATCGGTTCTGCGCGGGCTCACGCGGCCGGCGGATGGCGGGTTCAGAACCGAGTCGCGCACCTATTTCCGCCTTCGCCCCGGCACGTCCGGCGCCGAGGCGGCGCGCCAGATGCGCCCGCTGGTGGCGACGCTGATGCCGCCGGAGATTGAGGCAATCTATCGCATGGGGCTGGTGCGGGTCGATCGGCTGGCGCTCGATGCCGATCTGCATCCCGGCGCGCGCGACCGGCTGGTTACCGGCTCGCTGATCGCGGCGCTGGTGCTGTTCGTTGCGGTGGCCAATACCGTCAATCTCGCGCTGGCGCGCGCCGGGCGGCGGCGCAAGGAGATCGGCGTCCGCAAGGCGGCCGGTGCGGGGCGTCGGGATATCGCGTTGCAGTTTCTCGGCGAGGCGGTGGCGGCCACGCTGGTCGCGGGGCTGCTCGCGATGGTCGCCAGCGAATGGCTGCTGCCGCCGCTCAACGCCTTCCTCGATACCAACGCCACGATCGACTATACGCAGGCGCCCTTGCTGACGCTCGGGATTATCGTAGGCGCGATCATGGTCGGGCTGCTCGCCGGCGCGTACCCGGCGCTGGTCGTGGCGCGGCTCGCGCCTGCGGCCATCCTGCGACCGGATGCCGGCACCGGCGACGGAGGCACCCGCGTGCGCGCGGTGCTGGCGACGCTGCAGTTCGCGGTGCTGATCGGCCTACTGATCGCCACCGGCATCGTCTACCAGCAGCGCCGCTTTGCGATGGCGCAGGGCACGGGGGCGGATATCGCGCAGATGCTCACGGTCGAGGCGGAGTGCCCGCCGGGCTTCGTTGCGGAGGTGGCGCGCCTGCCCGGCGTGCAGGGCGCCGCGTGCCACGGATCGGAGTTCATAACCGGCAGGGGTGGATCGTTCATCGAGCTGCGGGGCCGACCGGTCCAGATCCTCGTCGCGGCGGCACTGCCCGCGACCTATTCACTCTATGGCGTTCCCCCGATTGCCGGTTCGCTCGCGGGACTGCCGCCGCAGGGTGAACCTGACGTCCATCGGATCGTCCTCAACGCGGCGGCGGTGAAGGCGTTGGAACTGGGGTCGCCGCGCGACGCGGTCGGTAAGCATGTGCCGGTGACCAACTTCTCGCCGGTGACCAGCACCTCTCCCTATACCGAGGGCGAACTGCTGGGCGTGGTCGTCGCAGTGGTGCCAAACTTCCAGTTCACCTCGGCCGAACTGGCGGCGAAGCCTACGGTCTATATCGACGCCCCGCGACGGGTGGGGCCGAATGCTGGCATGGTGTCGATCCGCCTGTCCGGCAAGCAGGTGCCGGAGACGCTCGCGGCGATCGATCGCGTGTGGCGGGAGACCGGGGGGCAGGGGCCGATCCGCCGCCGCTTCCTGTCCGATCGCATGGAGGAACTCTATCGCGATCTCGAACGCGGCATGCAGTTGTTCGCCATCTTCGCCGCGCTGGCGGTGCTGCTGGCGGCGGCGGGGATGGTCGGCATCGCGATTGCAACGACCGATCGCCGCACGAAGGAGATCGGCATTCGCAAGGCGATGGGCGCGAGCACGGGGCAGGTGCTCTGGCTGCTCCTCCGCCAGCTTACACGGCCCGCACTGCTGGCCAACCTCGCCGCCTGGCCGGTCACGTGGTGGGTGATGCAGCGCTGGCTCAACGGCTATGCGTATCGGATCGACATGCCGCTATGGTTGTATCCTGCGGCGGGCGGAGCTGCGTTCGTCGTGGCGGTCGCGAGCATCGGCGTGCTGGCCGGTGCCACCGCCCGTCGGGCACCTATCGTTGCGCTACGGTACGAATAGACGACGCCTCGAGGTGAGCGGCCACGTGCACGTCCCCCGCTCAATCAGGCGATCGCAGCCTCGGTACGGCATTCGGTGCCCATCGCTGTTCGACGGAGTTTGCTCAAACGGACGGTAATCCATAGTTTTTCGGAACTGGCGCGCCCGGCTGGATTCGAACCAGCGGCCCCAAGCTTAGAAGGCTCGTGCTCTATCCAACTGAGCTACGGGCGCGCGCTGGAAATGCCTTTAGGCGCAGATTGCGTGAGGGGCAAACGCCTCGCATAGTGCAGTGCAATGAACATGCCCTCTCGCCCCGCGCACGTTACCGCCCGCAGCCTTGCCGGCGGGCATTTCCGCTATTTCGACTTCGTCATGGCCGCGTTCGTCGCGATCATCCTGCTGTCGAACGTGATCGGCGCGGGCAAGGTCGCGCAGATCTGGCTGCCGGGCGTCGGCTATTGGCCGTTCGGGGCGGGCATCCTGTTCTTCCCCATCTCCTACATCATCGGCGATGTGCTGACCGAGGTGTATGGCTATGCCCGGGCCCGCCGAGTGATCTGGGCTGGCACGGCCGCGGTGGTGTTCATGGCGTTCATGGCGTGGGTGGTGGTGAAGCTGCCGCCCGCGCCCGACTGGACCAACCAGGCGGCCTATGAGGTGATCTTCGGACAGGTGCCGCGAATCGTCCTGGCGTCGGTCGTCGCCTTCTGGGCAGGGGAGTTCGTCAACTCCTACGTCCTCGCGCGGATGAAGCTGTGGACTGGCGGCAGAATGCTGTGGACCCGCACGATCGGTTCGACCATCGCCGGCCAGGCGATGGACAGCCTGATCTTCTACCCGCTCGCCTTTCTCCGCGCCGAGGGCTGGACCGACGCGCTGGTGTTGAAGGTGCTGGTCACGCAATGGGTGCTCAAGGTCAGCTGGGAGGTGTTGCTGACGCCGCTGACCTATGTGGTGGTGGGCTTCCTCAAGCGCGCCGAAGGGGTCGACGTGTTCGACGAAGGCACGAATTTCACCCCCTTCGCCACGCGGATCTGACACGCATCCGGTCGCAAGGCGGGACCGGCAGGACGGGCTGAAACCAAATCTTTCTGGCGTTCGCGCCAAATCCCCGCATGCTGGTGGGAAATCGGTTCCCAAGGATTCCCGTGTTCGCGATCAACCCGCTCTACTCCGTCGCCGGTGTGCTCGTCGGAATGCTGGTCGGCATGACCGGCGTCGGCGGCGGCTCGCTGATGACGCCGCTGCTCGTGCTCGCCTTCGGCTTCCATCCGGCGACCGCCGTCGGTACGGACCTGCTTTACGCCTCCGCCACCAAGACGGTGGGAGCAGGCGTGCACGGGCTGCACGGCACGATCGACTGGAAGGTGGTGCGCCGGCTCGCCTATGGCAGCGTGCCCGCCACGGCCGTGACGCTGTTGCTGCTGTCGAGTGCGCAAGAGCATGCCAAGAACAGCGGCGGGCTGATCACCGTGACGCTTGGCTGTGCCCTGCTCGCAACGGCGATCGCCACCTTTTTTCGCGGGCGACTCGTCACCTTCATGGCGCCGCGCTTCGAGCGGCTGGGCGATGCTCGAATCGGCATGGTGACTGTCGCACTGGGTGCGGTGCTGGGGCTGCTGGTGTCGCTCACTTCGGTGGGCGCGGGGGCGCTGGGCATGACCGCGCTGCTGATGCTCTATCCGCACCAGCCCGTGAACAGGCTGGTCGGATCGGACATCGCGCATGCGGTGCCGCTAACGCTGCTTGCCGGCCTGGGTCATTGGTGGCTGGGGTCGGTTAACGGTGCGCTGCTCTTGTCGCTGCTTGCGGGGTCGATCCCCGGCATCATCCTGGGCAGCCTGCTGGCGACGCGCACGTCGGACAAGGTGCTGGTGCCGATCCTCGCCGCGACGCTGGCGGTGGTCGGCGTGAAGATGCTGTTCTGAAATGAAAAAGGGCCGCGGTCCCCCGACCACGGCCCTTTTTCACGGAGACTGCGGCGGTCAGGCGACCGCGGCGAGCAGCCCTTCGAACAGCCTGCGGCCGTCGTCGCCGCCATGCGCTGCCTCGATCTTGCGCTCGGGGTGCGGCATCATGCCGAGCACGTTGCCGGCGGCGTTCATTACGCCGGCGATGTTGCGGGCCGAACCGTTGATGTTCTGGCCGTAGCGGAACGCCACGCGGCCTTCGCCTTCGAGACGATCGAGCGTCTCGGCGTCGGCGAAATAATTGCCGTCATGGTGCGCGACCGGGATCGAGAGCTGTTCGCCCGCCTGATAGGCGCTGGTGAAGATCGACTGGCTGTTCTCCACCACCAACGGCACGTCGCGGCAGACGAAGTCGAGGCCGGCATTGCGCATCAGCGCGCCCGGCAGCAGCCCGGTTTCGGTGAGGATCTGGAAGCCGTTGCAGATGCCGATCACCGGCGTGCCGCGATTGGCCGCTTCCACCACCGCCTTCACGACCGGCGAACGCGCCGCGATGGCGCCGCAGCGCAGATAGTCGCCATAGGAGAAGCCGCCGGGCAGGGCGATCAGGCCCAGGCCCTCCGGCAGTTCGCTGTCGCCATGCCACACCATGTGCGGCTTGGTGCCGGTCACGCTCTCCAGCGCGACCGCGATGTCGCGATCGCAGTTGGAGCCGGGGAAGACGATGACCGCGGTCTTCACAGCTTCTCGACCCGGTAGTTCTCGATCACCGTGTTGGCGAGCAGCTTGCGGCACATCTCGTCGATGGCGGCGTCGCTGGTCGAATCGGCGACGTCCAGCTCGAAGATCTTGCCGGCGCGGATATCCTCGACGCCCTCGAAACCGAGGCCGCCGAGCGCGTTCTGAATGGCCTTGCCCTGCGGATCGAGCACGCCGTTCTTCAAGGTGACGATGATGCGGAGTTTCATGGGCGCGCCTATGGCGCGGCGGGGGCGAACTCGCAATCGGAAATCGTTCGGGAAGGGCGTTGGCAGTGCACGGAAGGCGGAAAGGAAAGGGGCCCGCTGGCGGCGAGCCCCTTCAATTCCTTGCTGCGCGAAACGACGCTTACTTCCCCCGCTTCTTGCGGTGCGTCTCGAGGTCGAGCACGTCGGAGGCGTCGCCTTCCGGGAACAGGCCAAGGCGGCGCGCCACTTCCTGATAGGCCTCGACTTCGCCGCCGAGGTCGCGACGGAAGCGATCCTTGTCGAGCTTTTCGCCGGTGGTGATGTCCCACAGGCGGCAGCCATCGGGGCTGATCTCGTCCGCCAGGATGATCCGGGGATATTCGTTTTCCCAGATCCGGCCGAACTCGAGCTTGAAGTCGACCAGGCGGATGCCGATGCCGGCGAAGAGCCCTGAGAGGAAGTCGTTCACGCGGATGGCCATGTCGGCCATGTCGTGCAGTTCTTCCTGCGCGGCCCAGCCGAAGGCCAGGATGTGCTCGTCGGTGACCATCGGGTCGCCGAGCGCATCGTCCTTGTAATAATATTCGACGATCGTGCGGGGCAGCGGCGTGCCCTCCTCGATCCCCAGCTTCTTCGCCAGCGAACCGGCGACGACGTTGCGTACCACGACCTCGATCGGCACGATCTCGACCTGGCGGATCAGTTGCTCGCGCATGTTGAGGCGGCGGATGAAGTGCGTGGGGATGCCGATGCCGCCGAGCAGCGTGAAGACGTGCTCGCTGATGCGGTTGTTCAACACGCCCTTGCCGTTGATCGTACCCTTTTTCTGGGCGTTGAAGGCGGTTGCGTCGTCCTTGAAATACTGGATCAGCGTGCCGGGCTCCGGACCCTCGTAGAGAATCTTAGCCTTGCCTTCGTAGATTTGCCGGCGGCGTGCCATGTCGGCCTAGTCCCTTGGAAATGCGTTGCCCCGGCCTCACGGGATTTCTCCACGCAACAGCCGGGGCTCTGGAAGGCCTCGCGCTATACCGCAAGGGGGGCGAGGGTGCAATGCAGCGTCGATCCCAAAGCGGGCCCTGCACTCATGCCGCGCGGTTGCGTCGGCGCAGCAGCGTCGCCACCGCGACCCCGGCGCCGAAGACCGCGGCCCAGGGCAGCAGGTAGATCGCCAGCGAGAGCAGCAGCTGCAGGCCCCAGACAAACATCGTCGCGGAGCCCTGCGCGGCCTCGCCGAGTGCCGCACCGACGCTGGCGCCCGAGGCCGGGGCGGCGAGCGGCTGGTAGTGGATCTCCACCTCGGCCATCGCGACGCGGCCCTGGAGTTCACGCTGCCAGGCGCGGGCCTTGTCGAGTTCCTCCTGCGCCCCGGCGACATTGCGTTCGGCCTCGACCAGTTCGCCGACCGTGCCCTTGCGCGTCCGCAGCGTCTCGGTGACGCGGGCGACGAGCAACTCGCGCTGATGGATGCGGGCGGCGGTGTCGGTCAGGTCCTTCGACACGTCGTCGCCCGCCACGTTGGTATTGAGCGCGCGGCCGCCCGCGGCCGCAACCTGCCGGCCGGCCTCGCCGGTGAAATAGGGCGCATCGGCGGCGGCGACGCGGAGTTTCAGCACCGCACTGCCGGCGCGGCCCTCGGCATCGTCTCGCGTTAGTGCCACCAGCTGGCACCGCGCCGGGCCCAGCTGCTCGCACAGCGCGCGATGCGCCTCCTGCGTCTCGGCCAGGCGCCCATCGGGCAGCAGGAAGCTGAGCGTGTACCGATAGGCGAGCTGGGGCAGGGCGACCTTGAGCGGTTCGGCCCCCGGCGTCGCCGGCGCTTCGGCGGTGGGCGCGTCCTGCTGGCCCGAACCGCCGCCGTCATTGCTGGAACAGGCGGCAAGCAACGCTGCGAAACCGAGCACGAGAAATTTGCGCATCGCGATCCCCTTGAAGGTGAGGCGCAAATCCCACCATTCGGATAGGACAAAGTCAAGCCACAATTCTGCCGTAAATGAGGCGACATTGCGGCGAAATTGCAGCATGGCCCGCGTGTCAAATTGGCCGGCTGCGGCCCATGGCGCGCACCGCCGTCCTAAAATGGGAACGGACAGGGCAGTGGAACCGGATGATGACGCGCTTGGGCAAGGCGATGCTGGTGGGTGCGGACCATACCCCCGAAGCGGGGATCAAGCCGTACACGGCCCAGGTGGCGGACGGCATGCGGCGGGACACGCGGCTGGCGCGGCTGCGGCACATCGCTTTCTACAACTATGCCTATAACTACATCTTCTGGCTGCGGACCAGATCGAACGATCCGGCCCGGCTGCGCAGGCTGGGGCGGATCGAGCGGCTGCTGCACGCGCCGTGGGCGCGGATCGGCCGCACGCCCCGCGCCGCGGCGTTTCACGCCGCCGATTTCCACTTCGCCGAGAAGATGCTCGACAGCGGCCTGGTCGATCGCATGGCGGCATCGATGTTCGCGCCGCAGACCTTCACCGATCCCTATCTGCCCGGTTTCGAACATGTCGGCGCGCCGGAGGCGACCGATCACCCCTTCCTCTACATGGACGCGCAGCGGCTGTTCGAGGACCATGGTTTCCTGGAGATCTGCGCCAATCCCGACCTGATCGCCTTCTGCCGCGAGGCGATCGGTCCCCGCGCGGCGCTCAGCTGGGCCTGGGCGTGGATCTCGCAGCCGGTGGGCTTCGCCTATCAGAACCAGAACTGGCACCGCGACTGTGTGGAACCGCTCAACTTCATCCGTGTGTTCGTGCCGCTCTCGCCGATCGCGACGCGCGAGGACGGCCCGCTGGAGCTGATCCCGGGCACCTCGGGCCTGCACGCATTCTCGGAGGCAAGGCGCTTTCGCGACGAGGAACTGGAGCTGATCAAGCAGGCCAACGGTGCGGGCGTGGTGCTGGCCGAGAAGGGCGACGTCTATTTCGTCAACACCTTCGCGCTGCATCGCGGCACCCCGCCGGCCCAGCGCCGCGGCATGCTGTCGCTGCTCGTCTCGATCGGGCCGTCGCACCGCACGCCGATGATCCGCAAGCTGAAGTGGCATGAGGTGCCCGAGCATCTGCGCCCGCTGATCGCCAGGAACCGCAGCTTCTTCCGCCACCTGATCGGCTGAGCACGAAACAATTCGGATCAAACGGGGAACGCCCTTGGCGTTTGCCCCTCCTGCCTGCTATCCCGTCCGGCGATGAGCCTCGACACCGACGTTTCCGAACCTTCCGGCGCCTCCGACGTCCCCTTCGACAGCGCACTGTCCGAGCGGTACCTGGTCTATGCGCTGTCGACGATCACCGCGCGCTCGCTGCCCGACGTTCGCGACGGGCTGAAGCCGGTGCATCGCCGGCTGCTCTGGGCGATGCGGCTGCTCAAGCTGGATCCGGCGAGCGGCTACAAGAAGTGCGCGCGCGTTGTCGGCGACGTGATCGGTAAGTATCACCCGCATGGCGATGCCTCGGTCTATGACGCGATGGTGCGCTTGGCGCAGACCTTCGCGCTGCGCTATCCGCTGGTCGACGGGCAGGGCAATTTCGGCAATATCGACGGCGATAACGCCGCCGCCTATCGCTATACCGAAGCCCGGCTGACCCAGGTCGCGATCGATCTGATGGACGGCCTCGACGAGAATGCCGTCGATTTCCGCCCCACCTATAACGGCGAGGACGAGGAACCCGAGCTGTTCCCCGGCCTGTTCCCCAACCTGCTGGCCAACGGTGCGGCGGGAATCGCGGTGGGCATGGCGACGAGCATCCCCCCGCATAACGCCGCCGAGCTGATGCAGGCCGCGGTCGCGCTGATCGACAATCCGCAGGCGAACGTGCTCGAGTTCGTGAAGGGCCCGGACTTCCCCACCGGCGGCATCGCCGTCGACAGCCCCGCCGCGATCGCGGAGGCCTATACCACCGGCCGCGGCAGCTTCCGGGTGCGCGCCAAGATCGAGAAGGTGACCGAGAAGGGCGGGGGCTGGCACCTGATCGTCACCGAGATCCCCTACGGCGTGCAGAAGGGCAAGCTGATCGAGGGCATCGCGGCGCTGATCAACGACAAGAAGCTGCCGATCCTGGGCGACGTGCGCGACGAATCGGCCGAGGACATCCGCATCGTCCTCGAACCGCGTAGCCGCACGGTCGACGCCGATACGCTGATGGACAGCCTCTACCGCCTGTCCGACCTCGAGGTGCGCGTGCCGCTCAACCTCAACGTGCTCGACAAGAACCGCACGCCGCGGGTGATGAGCCTGGGCGAGGCGCTGGCCGGCTGGCTGGAGCACCAGTTCGTGGTGCTGCAGCGCAAGTCGCAGCACCGGCTGGAGAAGATCGCCGATCGGCTGGAGCTGCTGCGCGGCTATATCACCGCCTATCTCAACCTCGACCGGGTGATCGAGATCATCCGCACCGAGGACGAGCCCAAGCCGATCATGATGGCCGAGTTCTCCTTAACCGATCGCCAGGCCGAGGCGATCCTCAACATGCGGCTGCGCAGCTTGCGCAAGCTGGAGGAGATGGAACTCCGCCGCGAGCAGGAGAAGCTGGAGAAGGAGCAGGCCGAGCTGGAGACCTTGCTCGGCTCCGAGGCGCGCCAGCGCACCTGGATGAAGCGCGCGCTGGGCAAGATGATCACCCGCTACGGCCAGGATACGCCGCTGGGGGCCAGGCGTACCGCGATCATCGAGATGGCGCCCGCCCGCGAGATCCCGCTGGAGGCGATGATCGAGCGCGAGCCGATCACCGTCATCCTTTCGCAGCGCGGCTGGATCCGCGCGATGAAGGGGCATGTCGAGGATCTCGGCGGCGAGGCGCTGAAGTTCAAGGAAGGCGACGGGCCCTTCCTGGCGTTCCATGCCCAGACGACCGACAAGCTGCTGCTCGCGGCCGACAATGGCCGCTTCTACACGCTGGGGGCGGACAAGCTGCCCGGTGGCCGCGGCTTTGGCGAGCCGGTGCGGCTGATGATCGACCTGGAGGCCGAACGGCACATCGTCACACTGCTTCCCGCCAGCGCCGCGCCCAAGCTGCTGGTCGCGGCGAGCGATGGGCGCGGTTTCATCGTGAGCAGCCACGAAGTGATCGCCGAAACCCGCAAGGGCAAGCAGGTCGTCACCCCGCGCCCGGGCGCGCATCTGAAGCTGGTCCGCCCGATCGGGCCCGAGGACGATTTCGTTGCGGCGATCGGCGACAATCGCAAGATGCTGGTCTTCCCGCTGTCCGAGGTGGCGGAGATGACGCGCGGGCAGGGCGTGCAGCTGCAGCGCTACCGGGATGGCGGGCTGTCTGACGTGATCACCTTCAAGTTTACCGACGGCCTGCGCTGGCGGATGGGCGGCGAGCAGGGCCGCTACCGCTCCGAGCCGGACGTGATGCCGTGGCGTGCCGCGCGCGGCGCTGCAGGCCGCATGCCGCCCACCGGGTTCCCGCGCGACAACCGTTTCTGAGCGGTAAAAGCTGTCCGTACGGACAGGGTCTTCAGACCCCTTTAACCACTTGGGCGCTACAACTGAGGGGATGGCGTTTCGAAGGGTCCGGGCTCTGAGTATGCGTACCGTGGAGCCCGCTCCACCGGTCGACCCCGCGTTGCATGCGCCCGCGGAAGACTTGGGCAGGATGCTGGAGCTGCTGCCTATCCCTGCGGCGGTGATCGAGATAGCAGACGGCCGCTATGCGTTCGGTGCCACCAACGTTCCGTTCCGGGTAGCAGGGCTGGGCCTGATCGCGCAGGAATCGCCGGTGGTCCAGCTGCTCGGGCCGCGAATCGGCCAGTTCCTGGCTTCCGACATGCTGCATGAGGAGATCGCCTGGCGTTTCGGCGGCGAGGTCGACAGCCGCCATTTCCGGGTGGTGCTGGCGCGGCGCGAGGCCAGCGCGCGGCGCTGCCTGATCACGCTGCTTGACCAGACCTCGGAATTGCGCACGGAGGAGAGTCTGCGCCGGGAGATGGCGACCGACAGCCTGACCGGCCTGCCGAATCGCGCCGGCTTCTCCGATGAGATCGAAAGCCGGATCGATCCGGGCGACGCGCATTGCTTCGGCGTCCTCGTGATCAACCTCGACCGCTTCAGCCGGGTGAACGCCTGTATGGGTGCGCTGGCCGGCGACGAACTGCTCATCTCCGTCGCGCGCCGGATCAAGGGCGCGCTTCGCGGCCGCGACATCCTGGCGCGAATCGGCGGAGACGAGTTCGGCGTGCTGATGACGCTGGAAGATGGGCCGGACGACGCGGTGCAGGTCGCCAAGCGAGTCCATGCCGCGCTGACCAACCCCTTCCGCCTGTCCAATTTCGAGATCCGCATCGACTGTTCGATCGGCATCGCGCTCGGCGCCGATATCGAGGGCGATCCGGAGGACCTGGTCCGCAACGCCCAGCTCGCAGTGCGCCGCGCGAAGAAGAGCGGCCGGACCGAGTTCTACCATACCCGCGCCTTCGATCTGGCGCGCGAGCAGTTCGCGATCGAAACCGAGCTGCGCCGCGCCATCGAGAATGGCAGGATGTCGCTCGCCTTCCAGCCGATCTGCGACCTCAGCACCGGTCGGATCACCTCGTTCGAGGCGCTCGCCCGCTGGACCAACGAGGAGGGCGTTCCCGTGTCGCCGAACGACTTCATCCCGGTTGCGGAAGAGTCCGGCCTGATCGTGCCGCTCGGCCGCTGGGCGATGGAGGAGGCGGCGCGCACCCTGGCGGAATGGGACGCCCGCGCGGGCGGCCACTGCGGCGTCAAGATCGCGGTCAACCTCTCGGCGATCCAGCTCCAGCGCGACCAGATCGGGGCGATGGTGAAGGCCGCGCTCGACCGGCACAACATGCCCGGATCGCGCTTCACCCTGGAGCTGACCGAGAGCGCGATCGTCAGCGATCCGGATCGCATCGCCCAAACCATGACGGCGCTGAAGGACCTTGGCACCACGCTGGCGATGGACGATTTCGGCACCGGCTATTCGAACCTCGCCTATCTCCAGAAGCTGCCGATCGACGTGCTGAAGATCGACCGCAGCTTCGTGACCGGGATGCTCGCCGATCGCGACAAGATTGCCATCATCCGCGCGATTCTCAGCCTCGCACTGGCACTGGGTATGCAGACCACGGCCGAAGGCATCGAGACGCCGGAGCTGGCCCAGACCCTCGCGGCGCTAGGCTGCACCTACGGCCAGGGCTATCATTACTCTCGGCCGGTGCCCGGCGACGCCGCCTTCGCGCTGATCGGTGCGCTCAGCGCCTGAGCGACGATTGCGTCGGCGATCGATTCGACCCGATCGGTCGCCGGAAAGCCTTCCGCGATCCACTGGTCTTCGATGGCCCGTAGCGCCCGGGCCACGTCCGGTCCCTTGGCGAGGCCGCGGGCGACCAGCGCGCCGCCGGTGAGCGGCAGGCGGGGAATGTCCCAGCCGGTCAGCTGCTGCCAGCCCTGGCCAAGCGCCGCATCGTCGGTTGCCGCAAGCAACAGCCGGTCCTCGGCCGACTCCCGCCCGACACGATAGGCCAACGCGCGCGGTCCGGCGATTCCCTCGTCGCTGCTGGCAAGCATCAGCCGCTTTCGTTGGGCGTTTGAGAGCTTGAGCCGTGCGCCGATCAGGTCGGCCTGTGCCGGATCGGTCGCGAGTAGCGCGGCAAGGCGGCGGATCGGATCGGGGAGGGTGCCGACCAGCGCCTCGCGCGCGACCAAAGCGGCCAGCCGGTCCGCGCTGCGGATCTCGGGCACGACCGGTTCGAAGATGCCGCGCGCGAGCATCAGGCGTACCACGCCGACGGTTTCGCGGGCGACCAGCAGCTTCAGCAACTCGTCGCGGATGCGCTCGCGGCTGAGCGCCATCAGGTCGCGGGCGCGGATCGTGCAGGCATCGAGGCCATCGCCATCGGGCGCATCGCCGAAGCGCGCGAGAAACCGGAAGAAGCGGAGGATGCGCAGGTGATCCTCGGCGATGCGCTGCAGGGGGGCACCGATGAAGCGCACCCTGCGCGCCGCCAGATCGTTTAGCCCGCCGAAATAGTCGAACAGCGCGCCGGTGATCGGATCGGCGTAGAGCGCATTGATCGTGAAGTCGCGCCGTGCGGCATCCTCGCGCCAGTCGTCGGTGAAGGCGACGGTAGCGTGGCGGCCATCGGTGGAGACGTCGCGGCGCAGCGTCGTCACCTCGACCGGACCGCTCTCCAGCACCGCGGTGACGGTACCATGCTGAAGCCCCGTCGGCACCGCGCGGATGCCGGCAGCGCGCAGGCGCGCCATGACCTCGTCCGGAGACAGCGCCGTCGCGAGGTCGAGATCGGCGACGGGAATGCCGAGCAGCGCGTCGCGGACCGCGCCGCCGACGAAGCGGCACAGGCCCTCATGTGCCCCCAGCACTTCCGTCAGCGTGTCGAGCCCGGCGCGGTCCCGCCACTCGGCGGCCGGCAGCGTCAATGCGGCCATGCCATCCGCCGCGAGAGGTTGACCAGCATTGCCGCCGTGGCGCCCCATATCCGGTACTCTTTCCACAATATCTCGTAATAATGGCGCTCATGCCCTTGATAAAGAGCGTGCTTCTTTTGATGATTGGCGTCGTCCAGCAGGAAGGCGAGGGGCACTTCGAATACCTCTTCGACCTCCGCTTCGGACGGCACCAGTGGAACGTCGGCAGGGACTACCCCGATCACCGGGGTCACCGCATAGCCGGTGACGGTGCGGTAGCATTCGACCGTGCCGATCACCTCGACCAGCCGGCGGGGCAGGGCGATTTCCTCCTCCGCCTCCCGTAGTGCCGCCTCGACCGCGTCGGCATCACCCGGATCGATGCGCCCTCCCGGAAAAGCAATCTGCCCGGCATGGCGCCGCAGATTGGCGTTTCGACGGGTCAGCAGTACCCCCGGCGTGTCACGGTCTGTCACAGCGACCAGCACGGCCGCGGCGCTCGGTACCTGGGCGGGATCGATAAAGGCATGGTCGCCGGGCAGCAGCGGCGTCGCCTGTGCCGGCCGGCCCGCCAGCGCCCGGCGCAGCCGATCGGCCAGTCTCATGCGCCTGGCTCCAGCGGGAAGAACACGCCCTGGCTCCATATGCCGGGGGTTGCGCTATGCTCGTCGGCAAGGGCCAACTGGGCCAGTTCGTAATAGACGTTGCGGCCGACCAGTGCATCCAGTCCGCCGCGCACCGCCAGATAGGGGTGGGGGCCGTCCTCATGCTGCTCGATCCGCAGCGGGTGATCGGGGCCGGCGACGACCACGTCGCCCGTGTTCAGCCGGAAGGCGAGCCGGGTGGACGAGCCGCTGCCCTCGGCCTTCAGCTCCACGGCCACGAACGGCGCATCCTCGACAGCGATGTCGAGCTTTTCCACCGGCGTGACCAGGACGAACGTGCCGTCCGGCTCGCGACGCAGGATGGTCGAGAACAGCCGCACCATCGCGGGACGACCGATCGGATTGCCTTGGTGGTACCAGGTTCCGTCGCGGGCGATGCGCATCTCGCTATCTCCGCAATGCGCGGGGTTCCAGCTTTCTACCGGCGGCAACCGGTGTTCCTCGGCAAGCCGGGCGATCTCGGCGAGCGACAGGCTGGCGAAATCGGGGGGCGGCGTGTTGGGCATGCACGTCCCTTAGCGCGGGCCGCCGCTTTGTCGAACCCCGTAGTTCAGGCGACCTTGCGCAGACGGGGCACGAGCAGTCCCGAACAGCTCGGCACCGCCGCACCGCGTGCGAGCAGCCGGCGCGGTTCGAACGGCCCGGGCAGACGCCAGCGGGCGGTGCGGTTCGCGTCGAACCCGAAGAAGCGGCCATAATATTCAGGATCGCCGATCAGCATCAGCGCCTCGGCACCCGGCAACGCGCTCACGTCGGTCGCGTCCAGCGTCTCCTGCATCAGGCGGCGGCCGATGCCGCCCTGTTGCAACGTGGGCTCTACCGCGACCGGGCCTACCATCACCAGCGGCACCTGCGGGCCCGAATCGCTCGCCAGCGCGACGGGCCAGCTCTGAATCGTGCCGGCCAGCTTGCCATCTTCGGTTAATGCGGCAAAACTGAATGGACGAATCGGCTGGGTGCCCTGGCGAATCCGATAGGCGGTGCGCAGGTGCCGATCGGCCCCAAAGGCGCGATCGAGCAGCGCCTCTACGGCGTGCGGGTCAACCGCATCCAGCGCAACTATCTGTATCACCGCGAATCCTTCGTGCCGCCTCGGCCTGATGCCGAAAGGCGCGCGCCTTAGCGCTGCTGCGGCGAAGCGCAAGCGCGAATTGCTACCTATCAAGGTGCAGGAAGTGCACGGGCTTTTCCCGGCGGCCCCATCTGCTATGGCGCGCGCTTGTCTTGCCGAAGAAAGGCCGTTTGATTGCCCGACCTATTGCAGCTTCAGGTGCTCGATCTCGAAGTCGAAGTCCTCACCGGGGTCTATTCCGAGGAGACGCATCTGCCGCAGCCGCTGCGCATCTCCGTCACCGCAGATCTGGACCTGCCGGAGCATTTCGCCCCGGAAACTCCGCTCAGTGCCTCGAAAAGCTATATCGACCTCAAGCACGCCGCCACCGACGCACTGCCCAAGGACGTACATTTCACGCTGATCGAGGCGGTTGCGGATCATATCTGCCAGACGGTGTTCGTCTCGGATTCGCGCGTCCGCAGGGTCGAGGTGCGGATCGTCAAGCTGGCGATCGCCGAGGCGCAGGAATCGATCGGGATCACGCTGGTCCGCCACCGGCGCTGAGCGGCCGGCGGCGGCGCCGCTGCGGTCAGCTGCAGGGGCCTAGGTCGCGCAGCACCAGCTGATAGTCCTGCCGCACGGCTTCGGCATTTTCCGGCGTCTCGGCACCCACCGCATCCTGGGGCAGGGCCTTGGGAAGCCCGCAGGCAAGCCTGTACCACGCCAGCGTGTCGCGCGGGGGCTGGCCCGCGCTCGCGTCGACGATATCGCCGAGCGATACGCCCCACAGGGTCTTCTCGCCCGGGCGGCGCAGCACTTGGAGCGAGATCGGCGCGCCGTTGGCGGTCTTGAGGAAGATCTGGCTCTCGCCTTCGCCGGGCAGCGCACCTGGCACGTGGAAGGCGTTGCCGATGCCGGTGATCGCGGGCGGAGCATCGGCGGCGAGCAGCTCGCGCGTGATGCGGCGGGTAAGGGTGTCGAGCTCGGGCGACCAGGCATATTGCCCGTCGATGCCGGCGAGCTGAATATCGCTCGCCTTGCCCGGCACCGGCCGCGCGAACAGGAGCACGCGCTGCTTTTTCAGCTTCGGCACCTTGCCTCGAGAATCGAGCGGCACATCCGCCAGGTAGGAAATCTGCGTCGGAAGCGCACTGCTACCGCGAATCAGTGCCAAAACATCGGCGCGGACGTAGAGGCGGGCGCGTCCCGCAACGAGACTGGGGGCCGCGTTATCCTTGATGCGGATCAAGTCGGTGATGCGGGCGTCGATCACCAGCGGCGCGCCCACGATCGCGGTCGCTACGGTGGCGTAACTGGGTAAGCCACTTTGCGCTTCGTGGCGGATTTGCGCGGTTTGTGGGGCGGGTTGCGCGAGCGCAGGAAATGCCGCAGCGCAACAAAACAGCATGGGAAGGGCATGTTTCATACCGGTGCCGGTACCGGATTGTGCCGATCTTATACAGAAATAATTCTGCCATGGGCGTGTTGTAGGACCAATTCGTCCGACAAAGAGTTTGCGTCGTCGGAAGGCCCACGATACAGACTCGGTGCTCTCGCCATCAGGGGCGCAGTGCGACCCGAGGCGAGCGGACTTGTGCGCGGCTGCCAGCCGGCCAGGGTCGCAAGCAGGATTAGAGGGAGTGACGTTGCCGAATGGCTTACGCTGACCGGAATGTAAGTGGCAGTCGTGTGGTAGCGATCGTAATCGTCGCTATCATCGTGGCTGGCATGGGTTATGCCTTCGTCACAGGTCTGGCATACCAATATATCAAGAAGAAGGCGGAAGAGCTGAAGACCTTCGAGGTCGACGAGCCGCCGCCCCCGCCGGAGGAGATTCCGCCGCCGCCGCCGCCGCCGGACACGCCGGTGCCGCCGCCCCCGACCCAGGTCGTGGTGCCGCCGGCTATCGTGCAGTCCCAGTCGCCTGCGCCGCCGATCCAGAATACTCCGATCATCCCCCCACCGCCGCCGATCTCGCCGCCTGCGCCTCCCGCGCCGCCGGCACCTCCGGCGCCGCCCGCACCGCCGCGGATTGCGAAGCCGCTCAAGCCTCGCACGCCTCCCGGTTCGTGGGTGACCGACGACGACTATCCGGCAGCCGCCTCGCGCGCCGGCGACGAGGGCACCGTTGCCTTCCGTCTGGACGTCGACGGTTCGGGCAAGGTGACCAACTGCAGCATCACGTCGTCCAGCGGTTCGTCGCTGCTCGACAGCACGGCCTGCAACCTGTTGCGGCGTCGCGCCCGGTTCGATCCGGCCCAGGATGCGGAGGGGAACAAGATTCCCGCGCCGTACAATGGCCGTTTCACCTGGCGACTGCAGAAGTAACTCTCCGGTTTCCGGTCCGCCGGGCGCGGCGGGCCGGCTTGCGCAAGAAGCTATCTTTTAGAGGAAAGACCCAAAATGCTCACGACCATTCTCGCTGCCGGTGCCGCCGCAGCTAAGGGCGGCGAAAGCCCCTACGGCCTCCAGCAGGCGCTGAAGGAAGGCGGCCTGATCTCGCAGTCGGTGTTCACCATCCTGGTGCTCATGCTCTTCGTGTCGCTCTACATTCTCTTCACCAAGGTGTTCGAGCAGCAGAAGATCATCAACCAGGCGAAGCGCGTCCGCGCTACCTTCTGGAGCGCCAGCAGCCTGCGTGAAGGCGCTGCCAAGCTCGAGAAGAACTCGGCCTATCGCCAGATCGTCGACGACGGCATCGAGGCGCAGGAGCAGTACAAGCTGCTGACCGATCCGGTCGAAGCACATGACTGGCTGCACGGTTCGCTGGCCCGTTCGGAAGGTTCGATCAACTCGGCACTGGGCGGCGGTCTCGCCTTCCTCGCGACCGTCGGCGCGACCTCGCCGTTCATCGGTCTGTTCGGTACGGTTATCGGTATCTACCGCGCGCTCATCAAGATCGGTTCGGCCGGTCAGGCTTCGATCGACGCCGTCGCCGGCCCGGTCGGTGAAGCGCTCATCATGACCGCACTCGGCCTCGTCGTCGCCGTGCCGGCGGTGCTCGCCTTCAACTTCCTGCAGCGCCGCAACAAGGCGATCGCGGAAGGCCTGAACGCGTTCTCGAACGACGTCCTCGGCTACCTGGCTTCGGACGGCCGCGTGAAGCCGGCGACTGCCGCTGCTGCCAAGAAGCCCGTTGCCGCCGCCGCTGCGAAGCCGGCGACCACGACCGGCGGCACCCCGACCCGCTCGTAATTGGAAGGCGCAGGGCTGTGCCGTCGCGCAGCCCTGCCGCCGGATCCGTCCGGCGCACAAGAGGATAGGATAACGCCCAATGGCGATTAGCACAGGCAGCGGCGGCGACGACGCACCGATGTCGGACATCAACACCACGCCCCTCGTGGACGTGATGCTGGTTCTTCTGATCATCTTCCTCATCGCCGTTCCCGTTGTGGTCCAGACGATCGACCTCGCGTTGCCGAAGGTGCAGTTCGAGCCGACGACCACCAAGCCGGAGAACGTCTCGCTCTCCGTCAAGGGTAGCCCGGAAGGCTGCGAGATCTATTGGGGTCTTACCCGGGTCAATCACACCGAGCTGCTCGACCGCGCGGTTGCCAAGCTGAAGGCCGAGATCGAGCGCCAGGGTGGCCCGAACGCCGCCGGTCTCGAGCTTCCGGAAGTTCACATCCGCGGCGACATCAACACGCCCTATCGCTGCATCGGCGGCACCATCTATACGATGCAGATGGCGGGTTTCGTGAAGGTCGGGTTTATCTCGGAGCCGGAGCCCGGTTCTGGCACCAGCCGGCTCTGAACGGCCTCGCTTAAGGAGTTACGACAATGGCAATGAGCGCAGGCCGTGATGACGGCGAGCCGATGATGGACATGAACACGACGCCGTTGATCGACGTCATGCTCGTGCTCCTCATCATGTTCATCATCACCATTCCGGTTCAGACGCATGCGGTGAAGGTCGATCTGCCGCAGCCGAGCAACAACAGCGCACCGCCCGTCGAGCCGGACAAGAACAAGGTCTATATCGACGCGCAGGGCCAGGTGTTCTGGAACAGCATGCCGATCAACGACGTGATGCTGCGCCAGTATCTGGACGCATCGCTGCAGCGTTCGCCGGAGCCCGAGCTGCACTTCCAGCCGGATCCGCAGGCGCGGTACGACGTGGTCGATCGCGTGCTGGCGATCATCAAGCGCGCGAACGTGACGAAGCTCGGCTTCGTCGGCAACGAGCAGTATCGCAACGACTTCTGATCCGCGACGCGGTCGGAGTATTTTGGGAGGGCGGCCCTTCGGGGCCGCCTTTTTTTGTGCCTGTCGTTCGGGGCCATGAGCAGGAGAGGCGTAGCCCCATCGGCCGAGCGATGGCATGCGAGGCTGCCAAGCCCTGCTGGACCCAAGCGGAGGGGGATACCCGGCTTTCCAAGGCATGACACGCGCGCGCAGCCCCGCGCGGCCCGGAACTAAAGACGAGCAAGCGTCGACATCCGAGACGCCCCGAGGATCGGGGCATCGCTAGGGCAAGGGCCCCCTGCTGCGTCGACCCGCAGCGGCTAGGCGCAATTGCGGGGTTGCGGAACCGTCTTCTAAATGTCACTCCTACGTCACCGAAGTGTCATAAAGGTGAAACCTCGGTGTCACGGATAGGAGAGTAACATGTCGATCAAACTTGTCGTCGCGGCCTTGGCGCCGACGTTCGTTCTGGCCTCGCCGGCTGCTGCCCAGGATGGCAGCGTTGCGGCGCGCGAGATCATGACCGGTGCCTATGCCAAGGCCGAGCATAAGCTTCTTGCGCAGATGCAGGCAGGCGAGCGCCCCGAAGTGCAGCTGAACCTTGCCGCCGTCTATTACGCTACCGGCCGTACCGAACAGGCGCGCGCGCTGTACCGCGACGTTCTGGCGCAGGCCAATGTACCGATGAACCTTTCGACCGACCGGACCGCGAACTCGCACACGGTTGCGATGAACGGCTTGCGCTACCTCGAGAAGCGCCAGCAGACCGCGTCGCGCTGACGGGAAGGGGGCGGTGCCGGCCTTGTCCGGCGGCGCCTGACCAAAGGCCACGACTCAAAGGAAAAGCGGGCCAGAGCGATCCGGCCCGCTTTTCCTTTGAGTGCGTCAGTTCGGTAACGACGACCGTCAGAAGGACGCCCAGTCGTCGCCGTCAGCCATTGCCTGAACCGGCACCGCGCGCGTGCCGGCGGCCGCCGGGCCCGTCGGACGCGGCGTGCGAAGCACAGGTGTCCGGAGTGCAGCGGGATGGCCGCCGGTGCGGAAGGTGGCGGCATGGGCGTCGAGCCGCGCGACCTGATCGGTCAGCTGGCGTGCGGCGGCCGAGGTTTCCTCCACCATTGCCGCGTTCTGCTGGGTCGCGCGGTCCATGTCGCCGATCGCCCCGCTGATCTCGCGGATGGCCGTGGACTGTGCCTTGTTGTCGGCGGCGATGCCCCCGAGCAGCTGATGCACTTCCCCCACGGTATTGACGATTTCCGCCAGGGCGTGATCGACCTTCTCGACGGAGCCGCGGGCGATCTCGACCTCGGACTGGGTTACGGTGAGCTGGTCGCGGGCGCGCTTGGCTTCTTCCTCCGCGCGCATGGCGAGGGCGGAGACCAGGTCGGCGACGACCGCGAATCCGCGCCCCGCTTCCCCGGCGCGCCCTGCCTCGACGGCGGCGTTCATGGCCAGAACCCGCGTCTGGAAAGCGATCTTGTCCAGGCCTTCGATGACGCTGTCGATGCCCTTCGCGCTGTCCGAAACGCGGGTCATCGCCTGTACGGCCTCGTCGGCGGTCGACCGGCCGGAGCCGACGACGCCGATCGCCTGATCGGCCCGCTCCAAGGTAACGCCGGCGGCGGTGGCGGTGGCGTCGATCCGCTGATTCATCTGGGTGATGGCTGCGGCGGTTTCCTCGAGGCTGGCGGCGTTGGCCTCGGTGCGGCGTGCGAGATCCTCGGAGGCGCTGGCGATTTCCTGCGAGCCGGTGCGGATCGAGGCGGTGCTTTCGATCACCGAGCCGATGAGCTCGCGCAGGCTGCCGATCGCGGAGCGGAAATGGGTCGCCAGCTTCTCATATTCGACGGGAAAGTCGTGGCCGATATCCGCGGTGAGATCGCCGCCCGACACCTTGGCCAATGCCTGGCCGAGCACGTCCATCGCCCGTTCGCGCGCCGCTTCCGCCGCGCGGTCGCGGGCTTCGGCCTGCTGGCGCGCGATCTCCGCGGCCCGGAAATGCTCGAGCGCCTGTGCCATCGCGCCGATCTCGTCGGTCCCGGCATGTGCGGGGATCGCAACGTCCACCCGGCCGGCGGCGAGCGCGCGCATTGCTCCGGTCATCTGGACCAGCGGCGCGAACATTCGGCGCCCGGCGAACCAGGCGGCACCCGCTACGACGAGGGAGATGATCGCTGCGGAAAGCCCCAGCGACCAGCGCGCGCCGCCAATGGCCCCCAGCACGTCGCTTTCGGGAATGCCGACGAACAGGATGCCGATCGTCTTGCCCGAGGCGTCCTTGATCGGATCATAGGCGGTGAAAAAAGGCTTTCCGAGAATATCCGCGGTGCCACGATAGGGCTGGCCCTTTTCCAGCACCGTCTCGTAGGCGGCGTTGCGGGCGAGCGGGGTGCCCACCGCGCGGCTGCCGTCCGGCTTGGTGAGGTTGGTCGCGACGCGCATGTCGCCCCGGAAGATCGTCGCGGTGCCCCCGACAAGGCGCTTCACCTCGTCGACCGGCTCGTCCCAGTTGTTCAGCTTGTGGGTGCCGACATAGAGATCGTCACCGTCGACCCGAAAGCCCTCGCCATATGCATGGAGCACGCGCCACGCGACGCGCATGTTCACTTCCTGTCGTTCGGCCGCCGTGCGCGCCGCCTGCCCGGTTAGCGCGTGGTCGGCGACGAAGAAGGTGGCGACCGCCAGCCACAGCAGACCCGCGACGGCGAGAAACGTCGTCCGGGTGGCGAGCGGCAGGGTGTGAAAGCGCTTGAGCATCGAAGATCCATGGTGTTGGCGCTGCAGCCCCCAATGCTGCAACCATCCGGTAAGTCCCGTATTCATTATAGATTGGTGTGCGGCACTGCGGCCCACCACGGGCGGCTAGTCTTGATCCTCCGGAAGATATGCTACCGTGCTTTCGGAGATTGTCGGGGAAGGAGAAGAACTTGTCCGAAGACGTCGAAGGCGGGTGCCAGTGCGGGCGGATCCGATATCGCGTGCGGATCGAGAATGACGACGCGTATCTCTGCCATTGCCGCATGTGCCAGCGCGCGACCGGCGGCGTCTCGATCGCGTTCAAGGGCGTGCGCAAGGACAATGTGCACTGGACGCGACCACCGGACCGCTTTCGCTCGTCGCCGATCGCGGAGCGCGGCTTTTGCCGCGACTGCGGGACGCCGCTCAGCTTCGCCTTTCTCGACGGTGACACCATGGACCTGACCGTCGGCAGCTTCGATGCGCCGGCCCGGTTCTTGCCGCGCCACAACTATGCGGTGGAGAGTATGCACGAACAGTGGCTCGACACGACCACGCTCCCCCGATACCGGACCGAGGACAACCCGAACGTCGTCAAACGATGGATGGAAAGCCTTGGCCGATTACCCGACTGAAACGCACCGCTTCGCCAGCTTCGATGGGCAGGAGATCGCCTGGACAGAGATGGGCGAGGGGCGGCCGGTGGTGCTGATCCACGGCTATTTCTCGAATGCCGAGGTGAACTGGATCAAGTACGGCCACGCCGCCAAGCTCGCCGCGCGCGGCCGCCGGGTGATCATGCCGGACCTGCGCGCCCACGGGCACAGCGCCAAGCCCCACGATCCCGCTGCCTATCCACCCGATGTGCTGATGCGCGACAATGTTGCGCTGATCGCACATCTTGGCCTCATCGACTATGACCTTGGCGGCTATTCGCTGGGCGCCCGCACGGCGGTGCGGATGCTCGCCAACGGCGCGACGCCCGACAAGGTGGTACTTTCCGGCATGGGGCTGGACGGGCTGGTCGCCACCAAAGGGCGGGGGGCCTATTTTCACCGCGTGCTCACCAACCTCGGCAGCTTCCAGCGCGGTAGCTCCGAATGGCTGACCGAGGCGTTCCTGAAGACCACCAAGGGCGATCCGGTGGCGCTGCTCGGCATCCTCGACACCTTCGTGGATACTCCGCGCAAGGAGATCGCCGCCATCGTCCAGCCGACAGCGGTAATCTCCGGCGCGGACGACTATGACAATGGTTCGGCCAAGGAAGTGGCGGATCTGCTGCCCTATGGCCTGTTCGTCGAAATTCCCGGCAATCACATGAGCGCGGTGACCCGACCCGAACTAGGCGACGCGCTGGTGGACTTTCTGGCCGGTTGACGGGAGCGGGAATGGCGCGGCAGGGTCTCCGACATTGATGATTTTCGGGGACTAACAGAATGATCCGTAACGGCCTTTCGCTCGTGGCGCTTGCCGCGATGCTGGCGGCGCCCGTCCAGGCGCAGCAGATTGCGGCGCCCACGCCCGCCGATGCCGCAGCCTTCCTCGCGAAGGCGCAGTCGGACGTCACCGCCTTCAACCTGACGGCGCAGCGCGTCGCCTGGGTGAACGCCACCTACATCACCGACGATACCGACGCGCTGGCGGCCGATTACGGCGCCAAGGGCACCGAGATGGCGGTCCGCTTCGCGCTCGACGCTGCTCGCCTCCAGAAGGCGCCAGGGCTTACCCCGGAGCAGCAGCGCCAGCTCACCATGTTCCGCACCGCGCTGGTGCTGCCGGCGCCCACCATGCCGGGTGCCGCGCAGCAGCTCAGCGACATCTCCACGCGGCTCGGTTCCGCCTATGCCAAGGGCAAGGGCACGCGCGGCGGCAAGCCGATCAACGGCAGCGACATCGAAGCCGCGATGGGCACCAGCCGCGATCCCAACGAGCTGAAGGAGATGTGGGTCAGCTGGAACGACAATGTCGGCGCGGCGATGCGACCCGATTATGCCAAGCTGGTCGGCATCGCGAATCAGGGGGCCAAGGAACTTGGCTTCGCCGATACCGGCGCGCTCTGGCGCTCGGGCTATGACATGCCGCCCGCCGAATTCGCGGCGATGACCGACAAATTGTGGAACGAGGTGAAGCCGCTCTATGTCGCCCTCCACACCTATGTACGCCGCAAGCTGAACGAGAAATACGGGGATGCAGTCCAGGCCAGGACCGGCCCGATCCGCGCCGATCTGCTGGGCAACATGTGGGCCCAGGAATGGGGCAACATCTACGATCTGGTCGCGCCCAAGGGCGCCGGCGACCTCGGCTTCGATACGGGCGAGCTGCTCGAGGCCAAGGGCTATGACTGGAAGAAGATGGTCCAGACCGGCGAGGGCTTCTACTCCTCGCTCGGCTTCGAACCCTTGCCCGGCACCTTCTGGGAGCGTTCGCTGTTTCTGAAGCCGGCGGACCGCGAAGTGCTGTGCCACGCCTCGGCCTGGGACATCGACGAGAAGAACGACGTCCGCATCAAGATGTGCATCAAGGTGAATTCGGACGATTTCGTCACCATCCACCATGAGCTTGGCCATAATTACTATCAGCGCGCCTATCAGGCGCAGCCGGCGCTCTATCGCAACGGCGCGAACGATGGCTTCCACGAGGCGATCGGCGATTTCGTAGCACTTTCGATCACGCCCGAATATCTGGTCCAGATCGGTCTGCTCGATCGCGCCCGGGTGCCGAGCGCGGACAAGGATATCGGCCTGTTGCTCCGCCAGGCGATGGACAAGGTGGCGTTCCTGCCGTTCGGCCTGCTCGTCGACAAATATCGCTGGCAGATCTTCGACGGCACTATCCCGGCGAACCAGTATGAGGCGGGCTGGAACAAGCTGCGCCTTCAGTACCAGGGCATCGTGCCGCCGGTGGCCCGCGACGAGACCAAATTCGACGCCGGCGCCAAGTACCACGTGGCGGGCAGCGTGCCCTACACCCGCTACTTCCTTGCGCGGCTGCTCCAGTTCCAGTTCTACAAGGCAGCGTGCGACCAGTCGGGCTGGAAGGGCCCGCTGCACCGCTGCAGCTTCTACGGCAACAAGGAAGTGGGCGCGCGGCTGAACAAGATGCTCGAGATGGGCGCCTCCAAGCCCTGGCCGGATGCGCTGCAGACCTTCACCGGCAGCCGCGAAATCTCGGGCAAGGCGATGGTCGAGTATTTCGCGCCGCTGAAGAAGTGGCTGGACGAACAGAACAAGGGCCAGCCCCAGGGCTGGTAACCGCGCGGGACTTTCTCCTCCGGTTCGTGCAGATATACAGCGAATCGGGGGAGAAGTTGATGCTCGGACGGGGATTTGTGCTGGCCCTGGCGTTGGGTTCGGAGGCTGTCGCCATCGTCCGGACGGACCTGTCGGTCCGCGCGGCATCGCTGGAGGGCGGAAGTACCGCGAGCGGTCTCGTGAAGCCCGATCGCGTCGTGATGACGCTTCGCTATTTGGGCGAGGGCAAGACGCGGGCGGATGCGGAAGGGGCGCTCAAGATTAAGCTGGAGAAGCTGCTGGCGGTCCTGAAAGCGGAAGGCATTGCTCCCACCGCCATCAGGGACCTGACGCCGCAGGAAGCCGACAAGATCTTCTCCAACGTCGTCGAGACGGTGGAGGTCGAGGACGTCGAAAGCAGCGAGGCCGAGGCGAGCAAACCGAACTTCACGCTTTCCGAGATCAAGAAGCTGATCCTCCCGAACGCCGATCAGGCCAATGCGGTGAAGGCCAAGCTTCTGGCGCTGGACGTGAAGATCGACGACATCGCCATCGAGCCGGATATGGCCGCGGCCGAGAGGCCTTGAACCGAGTCCTGACATCACATGTAGCCGGGCAGGCGCCTAATGTGGCGTCGCCTTGCGGCTATTCCTCCCCATGCTTGTCGGGAGCCATGTTCTCGTCGACGACTCCGGCATTCCATTCGGCAGAGCTGTCGGTGCCGTCGGGCTGATGGGTCGTGCCTGGCTGGGCCTCGGGCGTCTCGCGGGTCGGTTCGGGGTTCATGGCGCTCTTCTCTGCGAGAGGAGTGCGCCGATGCCGCTGCGGTTCAGCTGTGTGTGCGGAACAGAAAGAAGGCGCCGGCCGCGATCAGCGCGAAGCCGATCAGGTGGTTGAGCGTGATCTTCTGCCCCAGATACAGCACCGAGAAGCCGGCGAAGACGGTGAGCGTGATCACCTCCTGCATGCCCTTGAGCTGCGCCGCCGAATAGACCGCGCTGCCCATGCGATTGGCGGGGATGGCGAAACAATATTCGATCAGCGCAATCCCCCAGCTGGTAAGGATGACCATCAGGATCGGCGCGTTCTTGAACTTCAGGTGCCCGTACCAGGCGAAGGTCATGAAGATGTTGGAGATGAACAGCAGCGCGATCGGCAGCAGGCGATCCAGCATCGGCATCTGCGCTCAGCCGGTATAGGCGCCGCGCAGCCGGTCCATCGACTCGCGGTGGGTGAGGTCCAGGTGCAGCGGCGTCACCGTGACGAAGCCCGCCTCGATCGCGTCGAGATCGGTGTCGGGCGCCGCCTGGTGCGGCTGGCGGCCCATGGCCAGCCAGTAATAGGGGAAACCGCGCGGATCGAGCCGCTTGTCGAGCGCTACCCGGCCATAATCGCGCAGGCCCTGCGCCACGACCCTGATGCCCTGCACCGCATCGGCCTCGATCGGGGGGAAGTTGATGTTCACCATCGTGCGCGGCACCCAATCCGTGTCGAGCAGCGGCCGAAGCGTACGTTCACCCCAGATTTCGGCAGTATCGAACGGTACGGCGTCCCCCATGCCGTTGCGGGCGTAGCGCTGGCTGAGCGCGATCGAGCGAATGCCTGCCAGCGCGCCCTCCATCGCTGCCGAGACGGTGCCCGAATAGCTCACGTCTTCGGCGAGGTTCCCGCCGCGGTTGACGCCGGAGAGGATCAGATCGGGCTTGGCGTCCTTCATCACCTCGGCGAGCGCGAACATCACGCAGTCGGTCGGCGTGCCCTTTACCGCATACCGATTGTCGCCGTGGCGGCGGACGCGGAACGGCTCGGTGAGGGTGAGCGAGCGCCCCTTGCCCGATTGCTCCTCGGCCGGCGCGACAACGGTGATATCGTCGGAAATCGTCCGCGCGATCCGCTCCAGCACCGCCAGACCACGGGCGTGATAGCCGTCATCGTTGGTGAGGAGGATCCGCATCAGCCGCGCGGTTCGAGCAACGTGAGCCCGCCCAGATAGGGCTGGAGCACCGCCGGCACCGCCACCGCGCCGTTTTCCTGCTGATAATTCTCCAGCACCGCGACGAGCGTGCGGCCGACCGCGAGGCCCGAGCCGTTGAGCGTGTGCACGAAGCGCGTGCCCTTCTCGCCTTCGGGGCGGTAGCGCGCGTTCATCCGGCGCGCCTGGAAATCGGCGCAGGTCGAGCAGGACGAGATCTCGCGATAGCGGTCCTGGCCGGGCAGCCATACTTCGAGGTCGTAGGTGCGTGCGGCCGTAAAGCCCATGTCGCCGCTGCACAGCTTCATCCGGCGGAAGGCGAGGCCCAATTTGGTCAGCACGTCCTCGGCGGCGGCGGTCATCCGCTCATGTTCGGCCTCGGACTGGTCGGGGGTGGTGATCGACACCATCTCGACCTTTTCGAACTGATGCTGGCGGATGAAGCCGCGCGTGTCGCGGCCCGCCGCACCCGCTTCGGAACGGAAGCAGGCGGTGAGCGCGGTGAGGCGGAGGGGGAGTTCGTCCTCGCCCAGGATCTTCTCGCGCACCGCGTTGGTGAGGCTCACCTCAGCGGTGGGGATCAGCCAGCGGCCGTCGGTGGTCTGGAACAGGTCCTCGGCGAACTTGGGCAGCTGGCCGGTGCCGAACAGCGCCTCGTCGCGCACCAGCAGCGGCGGCACGCATTCTTCATAACCATGGCTGCCGGTCAGCGTGTCGAGCATGAACTGGCCGAGCGCCCGGTGCAGCCGCGCCGCCGTGCCGCGCACGAAGGTGAAGCGCGCGCCGGACATGGCGGCACCCGTCTCGAAATCGAGGCCCAGCGCCGGGCCGATCGCGTCATGCTCCTTCGCGGCGAAGGCGAAGTTGGGGATGATGCCGCGCTCGTGCACGAACACGTTGTCATTCTCGTCCGCCCCCTGCGCCACGTCGGGATACGGCAGGTTGGGCAGGGCCGCGAGCCGGCCTTCCAGCTCTTCGCCAACGGCCTTTTCCTCGGCCTCGAGCATGGGAAGACGCTCCTTGAGGATTGTCACCTCCGCCATCAGCGCGGCGGCGGTTTCCTCATCCTTCTTCGCCTTGGCAGCGCCGATCGCCTTCGACGCCTCGTTGCGGCGGGCCTGGCCCGCCTGCAGATCGGTCACCAGCGCGCGGCGACGCTCGTCCAGCGCCAGCAGCGACTCGGACTGCGGCTCGAGGCCGCGCTTGGCGAGGCCCTGGTCGAAGGTTTCGGGATGGTCGCGAAGGAAGCGGATGTCGTGCATGGGCCTAGCCTATGGCGGGGGGGCGCACACCGCGCAAGCCCGCGTACCGGTCGCCTCGCAACCCGGATACGACCCGCTCGTTCCTTCCTTGTTCGATCAGCGAGAGGAGAGCGTGATGAAGGTTCCGCACGATGCGATGGTGGTGGTTGTCGACGGCCGCAAGCTGCTGATGCTGCGCAACCACGGTGACGCCGACTATCCGAACCTGCAGGTGGTGCAGAAGAAGCTCCACCCCAATCCCAAGACCTCGGACCAGAAGACCGATTCGTCCGGCGGTGCCTCGTCCACACAGTCGGGCGCGGGCGCGCCATCGGCGGCGCAGGGCGGTTCGATGCACGCTCGGGGCGGCGGTGCCCAGTTCGCGCCCTCGCGCGGGACGATGGGCGAGACCGATTTTCACCAGCTGGAAGAAGAACGCTTCGCGGCCGAGGTTGCCGGGATGCTGCGGGACGAGGCACTCCATAACAGCTTCGAATCGCTGATCATCGTCGCCTCGCAGAAGACGCTGGGCGAACTGCGCAAACACTATCATCCCAGCGTATCCGAGCGGCTGAAGGGCGAACTGGCCAAGGATCTGACCGATCATCCGGTACCGGAAATCGAGGCCGCGCTGCGGAGCGCCTGACCGAGACATGCGGCTGCTGCAGCCGCCGCGCGATTCTGCCTGGCGCCGTCTTCCGCTCGTCCCCGGCGGAGCCAGGGAGGTCGCGCGTGCCGGCATTGATCCTTAATGTTCGGTTTCAGGACGAAGCCCCTTGGTCAACGATCTTGGCATCGCAACTTGTTGCGCTACGCTGCGGAAAATGGCTCCGGCGGTTCAGCATGGGCTAATTTCTACCGGAGTACAGGGGATTGGAGCGAAAAGCTTTCGCAGCATCCGCTTGTTAACGGCTGAGTGCGAAAGTATAGCGCCTGCGGGCAATGCGGTCTCCCGGCGGTTGGATAACGGGGGATCGGTGTGGAGAGTGGGAATGGCGACTGTTGTGGGCCGTTTTGACGAGCACGTTCCTCCCGCCGCGAACGACGGCGACGATGGATACCGACCGAGCGACGACGAACCCTTTATGAATCCCCGGCAGCAGGAATATTTCCGCGCCAAGCTCAACGCCTGGAAGGACGCGATTTATCGCGAGGCGGCGGGTACGCTGAACCAGCTGCAATCGGAACCGCTACGCGAGGCGGACCTGACCGACCGGGCCTCCAGCGAGACCGACTGGTCGATCGAACTGCGCACGCGCGATCGGCAACGCAAGCTGATCTCGAAGATCGACGCGGCGCTGCGCCGGATCGACGAAGGCGAATATGGCTATTGCGAGGTAACCGGCGAGCCGATCCCGCTCGCGCGGCTCGAGGCTCGCCCCACCGCGACGATGACCGTCGAGGCGCAGGAGCGGCACGAGCGCAACGAGAAGATCAGCCGGGACGAGTGAAATCTACGTCGGAACCCGCTCCGGCAAAATACCGGAGCGGATTCCGGTTAATTCTTTCGTTAAGACTTGCTGGTCTACTCCCTTCGGGTGCGAATCCGAGTTTGAGAGCCAGCCATGGACCAGCAGTCTTATATTTCCGCCAGCCCACTTTCGGCCGATGACTTCGCCGGCAAGCGGAGCGGTGCCCGCGACAGCCTGCTGTTGACCGCGCAGTTCCGTGTCGAAGGGCAGGATGCCGTCACGGTGCGCGTCCGCAATCTTTCTTCAGGCGGCCTGATGGCCGAATTCACCGCACCGATCGGCCTGCGGACGCCGGTCGAGGTGGAAGTTCGCGGCGTCGGCTGGGTGAAGGGTAAGATCGCATGGGCGGCGGAAGGGCGAGTCGGCGTAGCCTTCGATAACGAGATCGATCCGAAGCTGGCCCGCAAGCCGGTGGGCGGCGGTACCCAGACGCCGGTCTATGTTAAGCCGATCCTAACGCGCCGCTGACCGCGCGACTCAACATCCAAGCCCAGAAAAAAAGGGTCCGGTGACTGCCGGGCCCTTTTCCTTTTGGCAGATTTCAATCGACCTGACACGGGGCGGACGAACGGTGCGGAGTCGCAAGGCATTGCGCCGGTGCGGGCTCGCGCGGCGGTTGGTACCGCGCGAGCACAAGATCACGGCAAATAAACTGTGGATGATGGACCTAGCGGGCCATCTCCTCCTTGACGCGCAGTTTCTGTTTCTTCAATTGCGCTAGCAGCATTTGATCGGGGAGGGGGCGCTGTGTTTCGACAGCGATTCGCTTGTCCAACTGGGAATGCTTGGCGTTAAGTGCCGAAAGATGCCCGGTATGCATGAAGCAGTCCTCCTTCAACGACTCTGAGGGGACGCAACTACATCATGTTTCGCGCGGCTTGTCGCGTGCAGAATCATCACTGATCGACAGATGGGCGAAAAGCCGCGATGATCCGTGCCGCGGGCACTCGCCCGCACGAATCGGGCGCACGGGGGCATGGATGGACGAGAGCGAGATTCGGCGACGGCTGGAGACGTTGCGCGCCGAGCATCGCGACCTGGACGCGGCGATCGCAGCGCTGGTGGATACGGGCACCGGCGACCAACTGCAGGTCGCCCGGCTGAAGAAGCGCAAGCTCAAGCTTCGCGATGAGGTTTCGCAGCTGGAGGACCAGCTGATACCGGATATCATTGCATGACCGTTCCAAGCTGGGGCGGGCGCTTGTTTTTGGGGCTTTCCGCCGGGGGCGCTCCTGTGGCACCGGTATCTGCATGAGGGGGCAGCAAACCGCCACGATCCATCGACGACTCGTCGACTCGCTCTATGTCGAGGCGATGGTGCTGGCCGACGAGGCGCGCGGTTATTTCGACCAGCTGGGCCGGGATGAGCGCGAGACGCTGGATGCGCTGAATCGCGTCGCCTTTTCCTGTGAGTCGCTCAAGGTGACGACCCGGTTGATGCATATCATCGCCTGGTTGCTCACCCAGCGTGCGGTGGACGTCGGCGAACTGGCCATGGACGAGGCGCGATCGCCAGCCCGCCGGCTGGGGCCGGCCCCGGAGTCCGATGCTGCATTGCTCGCCGAGATGCCCGTACAGGCCGTCGGCATCATTCGGTCCAGCATCGACCTTTACCGTCGCGTTGCGCGGCTCGACTCCTCGCTGGACGTGCCCTTGGTTGTGCCAAGCCCGGCACGGCGCATGCTCGATCGCCTGGCAGGGGCGTTTTAAACCCTATAGCGCCAGCCGCGCCCGCGCCGCGGCATATTCCTCGGCCAGGCGGGCGACGCGGGCGCCGGCCGGCTCAACGGCGTGCACAGCGCCGATGCCCTGGCCCGAACCCCAGATGTCCTTCCACGCCTTGGCACCGCCGAAGTTCATCGCGCTGGGATCGCTTTCCGGCAGATTTTCAGGGTCGAGGCCGGCATTGACGATAGAGGCGCGCAGATAATTGCCGTGCACGCCGGTGAACAGGTTCGAATAGACGATATCCTCGGCCCGGCCGTCGACGATGGCTTGCTTGTAGGCGGCAATGGCGTTGGCTTCGTCCGTGGCGATGAAGGGTGAGCCGATATAGGCGAGGTCGGCGCCCATCGCCTGGGCGGCCAGAATGGCCCCGCCGGTCGCGATCGAGCCGGACAGGGCCACAGGGCCGTCGAACCATTCCCGCACTTCCTGGACGAGCGCGAAGGGGCTCAGGCGCCCGGCATGGCCGCCAGCGCCCGCAGCTACCAGGATCAGGCCGTCCGCGCCCTTTTCGACTGCCTTGTGGGCGAAGCGGTCGTCGATCACGTCGTGCAGCGTGATGCCCCCCCAGCCATGCACCGCGTCGTTGAGTTCGGGGCGCGCACCGAGGGAGGTGATGACGATCGGCACCTTCCACTTGGCACAGGTAGCGACGTCTTCCTCCAGCCGGGGGTTCGAGCGGTGGACGATCTGGTTGACCGCGAACGGCGCGGCCGGCGTGTCCGGATGGTCGCGGTCCCAGGCGGCCAGTTCCTCGGTGATCCGGTGCAGCCATTCGTCGAGCTGGCTCTGCGGCCGCGCGTTCAGCGCGGGGAACGAGCCCACGATACCCGCCTTGCACTGGGCGATGACCAGTTCGGGGCCGGAGATGATGAACAGCGGCGAGCCGATGACCGGGAGCCGCAGACGATCGAAAAGTGCCGGTAACGCCATGGCCAAGTGATACCGCAGCTACGAAGCCTGTCTAGGCTGGCCCTGCGGACGTTACGGCAAGCGATCGTTCCGGTGGGCGCGCGGCCCGAATCGATTCGCGAAGGGTGCGACTCAGTCGAGTCGCACCAGGCCTTCGGCATAGTCGCGCTGCTTCGCGGCGTAGAGGGCCGCGCTCGCCCGCAGCATCGCGCGCTGGGCATCGTCGAGCGGGCGGACGGCGCGCGCCGGGCTGCCGACGATCAGGTGGCCGGCAGGGAATTCCTTGCCTTCGGTGACGAGTGCTCCGGCGCCCACCAGGCATTCCGGCCCGATCACCGCACGGTTCAGGATGATCGCGCCCATGCCGATCAGCGTGCCGTCGCCGATGGTGCAGCCGTGCAGCACGGCGTGGTGGCCCACCGTCACCTCCGCCCCGATGGTCAGCGGGGCGCCGGGATCGGAATGGAGGATCGCACCTTCCTGCACGTTGCTGCGCGCGCCGATCACGATCGGGGTGTTGTCCGCCCGGATCACGGCGCCGAACCAGACGCTTGCGCCTTCGCCCAGCTGGACGTCGGCGACCAGTTCGGCGCTGGGGGCAACCCAGGCGTCGGCGGCAAGCTGCGGCGCCCTGCCGCCGAAGGCATAGAGCGGCATCTGCGATTTACAGCGCGAAGCTCTCGAACCCGGCCGGGAGCGGCATCCGCAGGCCCAGCGCCAGCGCCAGCGCGACCGCCCCCAGCAGCAGCGCGAGGGTGGAGGAGAGCGAGAACAAGCCCCAGCCGACCATCGTGACGATCGGCGCATCGTCGCGCTGCTCGCGGCGGTTGCGCTGCATCGTCAGCAGCACGAAGCCGGACGCCATCGCATAGACGAAAACGAAGAATTCAGCCATTTCCGCACCCCGATCTCTGCCCCGCTTTCGGCCCTAACCCGTTCAGCTTGCGGCATCAATGCAGGGGAATTGCGGATCGCCGCGATGCAGCAAGCGTTGGCCGCATCCCGCCGGAACCAGGCGAGGATCAGAGCGTGACCCCCCGCTTCCAGATCGCGATCTCGCGCTCGCCATTGCGTTCGGCGGCGGTCGGCATGCCCGACGCGATCTCGGCGATGCGCGCCAGCAAGGCGGAGGCGGCGTCGTCCATGCTCTCGGCAAGCACCTGGCCTGCATCGAAATCGATCCAGCCCGGCTTGCGGGCGGCAAGGTCGCTGTTGGAGGCGATCTTCACCGTCGGCACCGGGAAGCCGAGCGGCGTGCCGCGTCCGGTCGTGAACAGGATGACGGTGGCCCCCGCCGCCGCCAGGGCTGTGGAGGAAACCGCGTCGTTGCCCGGTGCCTCCAGCAGGGTCAGCCCGCGTCGTTGCACCTGGCTGCCATAGCCGAGCACGTCGGTGACGGTAGCATGGCCCGCCTTCTGCACCGCGCCCAGCGACTTTTCCTCAAGCGTGGTGATGCCGCCGGCGAGATTGCCGGGCGAGGGGTTTTCCGAGACGGGCTCTCCGTGACGGGTGAAATAGGCCTTGAAGCCGTTCACCAGTGCCACGATCCGGTTGAACACGCCCTCGTCCTCGGCGCGCGCCATCAATAGCTGCTCGGCGCCGAAGATCTCGGGAATTTCGGTGAGGATCGCCGTGCCGCCTGCCGCGGTAACTGCATCGCTCATGCGTCCAACCAAAGGGTTTGCGGTCAATCCTGAGAATCCATCTGAACCGCCGCACTTGACGCCGAGCACCAGCTCGGAAAGCGGCACTGTGGTTCGCACGCACTGTTCGGCCTGTTCGACAAGCGCTTCCACGAGAAGGATTCCTTCCTCGATCTCGTCGCCCGCTGCCTGAGCGCCGATGGTGCGCAGGTTCGGCTGCGAGATACCGGCGAGCATGTCGCGCATCTGGTTGGATTCGCATCCCAATCCGACGAGCAATACGCCGCCGGCATTCGGGTGGTTGGCCAGTGCCGTCAGGATGGCACGGGTGCCCTCCAGGTCGTCGCCCAGCTGCGAGCAGCCAAAGGGATGGGCAAAGGCGTGGATGCCGTCGACCCGCTCGCCGAAGCGGCGGGCGGCCTGCTCGGCGATCTTCTCCGCCGTGCGCCCGACGCAGCCGACGGTAGGCAGGATCCAGATCTCGTTACGGGTGCCGACCCGTCCGTCCGCCCGGCGATAGCCGAGGAAGCCGGGGCCGTCCCGGGCGGGTGCCGCTTCGAAGGCGGGGCGATAGGCATAGCTGCCGCTGGTCTCCAGCGCGGTCGCGACATTGTGGGTGTGCACATGTGCGCCCGGGGCAATCGCCTGCGTCGCCCGCCCGATCGGGAAACCGAATTTGTGCACCGGCGCGCCGGCCTCGATCGCCCGCAACGCGACCTTGTGCCCCTTCGGCACGGGCTGGGCGACCGTCACGCCCAGCGCGGCTTCTCCGGCGTCGATGTCGCGCAGGGCGGTGGCGACGGGGTCGCGAGGGTCGATCTGGAACAGGGCAGGGGTCATGGGCACCGACTATAAGGCTGGCGGCGGTACGGAGAAATGCCGCCGTGATTTCAGCGATACAGGTAACCGGTGTCGCTTCCGACGCAAGGGGAAAGCCGTCGCTTTCCGAAGCGATCGGGCGGCGATAGGCTGGTGCGATGTATCGTCCTCCGTTCGTCCGCCGGCTTCTTTGTCTGTTGCTTCTGCTGCTGGCCATGCCGGCAGCTGCACAGTCGCTGCAGGATCAGGTGACCGCGCAGCTGGCGCAGGCGGGCCCCGGCACCCGCTTCGGCATGGTGGTGGTCGATGGCGACGGGCGCGAGATCCTTGCCATTCGCCCGGACGAGCGCTTCACGCCCGCCTCCACCACCAAGCTGATGACCACCGCGGCCGTCTTCGCCCGCCTGGCGGTAGCCCGGCCCGATGCCGAGGCCGGGACGGTGGTGCGGCTGGAGGGTGACGATGTGGTGCTGGAGGGGCATGGCGACGCCCGGCTGTCGAGTGCCGACGACTGCACCGTGGATTGCCTGGCAACGCTGGCCGATGCCGTCGCCGGCCGGACCCGGGTGGTGAACGACGTGATCGGCGACGATCGCGCCTTCGTGGATCTCCGCTGGAGCCCGGGGATGAGCTGGAACAATATCGGCACACGTTCCGGGGCGGCCGTTTCGGCGCTCACCCTCGACGACAATCAGGCCCCGGTGCGCATCGCCCCGGGGGAGTCCGGTGGGGCGCTGCATGTGGAGGCGCCGGCATTCTGGACGCTCGACAACCGGACGGCGACCGTTGTCGGGCAGGGAACGCCCGTCGCCCTCGATCGCGCGCCGTTCGACCGCGTCCTGCACCTCACCGGCACGCTGGCCGCGGGGGCGGCGCCGCTCGTCCGGCGCGTGCCGGTGGACGATCCGGCCGAATGGGCGGCCTGGCGCTTCAAGGCGATGCTGGAGGCGCGCGGCGTGGCGGTGCGCGGCACCGTGCGGGTGCGGCATCGCCATGGTGCCGTGCCGGTCGAGGCTAAGGACGCCCCGCCGCTGGCGCAACTGGTGCCGCCGCCGCTGGTCGAGGACCTCCGGCACACCAACAAGACGAGCGACAACCTCCATGCCGAGCTCCTGCTGCGTCGCCTGGGCGGTGGATCGATCGAAGCGGGTGGAAAGCTGGTGGAGGACATGCTGGCCGAGGCGGATCTGCCGCGCTGGAGCTACGGCCTTGCCGACGGATCGGGCATGTCGACGTACAATCGCATCACCCCGAGGGCGATGGTCCTGTTCCTGCGCTGGGCCGAGGGGCAGCCTTGGGGCGCGGCCTGGCGGGAAACCCTGCCGGTCGGCGGCGCGGACGGTACGCTCGCCCGCCGCTTCCGCAAGGACGCAGGCGCCGCGCGGATCGTCGCAAAGACGGGAACGCTGGCCGGCACCCATGCGCTGGCCGGCTATATCGAGACGGGGAACGGGCAGCGGCTGTGCTTCGCGCTCTACGCTGCGGACGCGCCGTTCGGCGCCCCCGTGGTGCCGGCAATGGATGCCGCAGTGGCCCTGGTGGCGGCGCAGGCGGGGGCGGCCAAGTAGTTTTCCGGAGCGGCGTCTTTCGTCGGGTTATGTTTCGAGCCTGTTAAGCCATCGTGGCGCAAAGGACTGACATGTAAGGGGGAGTTGGTTCGCGTGAAGGCACCGCCGCCGCAATCGGCCTTGATCAAGGCCATGATGCGCAGTTTTCGATGGACGATGTGGCTCAGCCGTCGCCAAGCCTGGCTTGCGGTCATGGCGGCACTGTCCGTCACGACCGTTGCGGACTGGCTTACCGGGCCAACGGTCTCGATGACCATCGGCTATCTGTTTGTCGACTGTTTGGCCGCCTGGACGCTGCGCGAGCGCGCCGGCATCGGCGTGGTGCTGTTCACCGTCGCGCTCAGTTCGTTGGTGAACGGTTTCGGCTACATCCCCGCGGTCGACCTGACGGGCCTCTCGACCACGGTGGCGATCTGGAACACGCTGACGCGCGCATCCTCGGCCATGATGATCGTGCTGCTGGTCGCCACGCTGCGCCATTCGATCGACGTCGAGCGGTGGCGCGCCTCGACCGACTATCTCACCCGCTCGCTGAACGGCGGCGCGTTTCGCAGCAAGATCGAGCGGGTGGCGCGGATGGCGCGCCGTCGCGGTGCGACGCTGCTGCTGCTCTACATGGATCTGGACGGCTTCAAGGCAGTGAACGATCGTCATGGCCATGCCGCGGGCGACGAGGTGCTGCGGCGCTTCGCGGACGAGGCGCGGGCGCGGATGCGGGCTGACGACCTGTTCGCGCGGCTGGGCGGCGACGAGTTCTGCGCCTTCCTCGCGATCGAGAGCGAGGCGGTGCCCGAGCAGGTCGCCGAGAGCCTGCATGCGCGGCTCAGCGACGCGCTGCGCGCCACCGGCTATGCCGTCACCTGCAGCATGGGCGCGGTGGTGATCGACGCGGGCTCCGCGGCCGATACCGAACGGCTGATCAGGCTGGCCGACGAAGCCATGCTGGAGGTGAAGCGCAACGGCAAGAACGCCATCCGCATCGCGTTCGACGCACCGGCCGAACTGCGGCGGGCGGCATGACGCTGCAGTTCTTCTCCGCCGCATTTCGTCCCGAAAACGAGGGCGCGCGCCAGCGTGCCGTGCAGGGCCTGCCGCCGCTGGTGCCTGCGGATCCGGCGCTGCACGAACTGCTGGAGGCAGTTCGCGTCCTGCTGCGGACCCCGATCGCGATGCTGACGGTGACCGACGGCGAGGTCCAGCGGGTCGCCGGGGCGCTGGGGATCGAGCCAGTGGAGCTGCCGCGCTCGATCGCCTTCTGCTCGCATACCATCGCGACCGCGGAGGGGTTGCTTTGCGTACCGGATCTGCGCGTCGACCCCCGGTTTCGCGCCAATCCGCTGGTCGTCGCCGGTCCGCGCATGCGGCACTACACCGGCGCGGCGGTGTGCAGCGGACCCTTCCCGATCGGCGCGCTGTGCGGGCTCGATGTCCGGCCGCACGGTCCGGCCTCGTTCCGCCAGCGCGCGGAACTGCGCCGGCTGGCCGATGCCGCGGCGGAGCGGATCGGCGCGACGCCAAGGCAGGGCTGAGCGACGCGGTTTTCCGTTCGCGGACCTGCGGTTGCTTGGAAAGCGCCGGTTCACCCGCTAGGTCCCGATCTCACTATTTCGGGAGACCCGCATGATCCGCACCGGCTTGATCGGCTTCGGCCTTGGCGGCACCGCCTTCCACGCGCCGCTGATCGCGGCCGTCGACGGCCTGGAACTGGCCGCCGTCGCCACCTCGCGGGCCGAGGCGCTCGCCGCCGCCTATCCGGGTGTGCCCGCCACCACGCCGGAGGCGCTGATCGCCGATCCCGCCATCGACCTGGTGGTGATCTCGACCCCCAATGCCACCCATTTTCCGCTGGCCCAGGCGGCGCTGGCGGCGGGCAAGCATGTCGTGATCGACAAGCCGCTGACGCCCGCTGCGTCGGAGGCCGACGCACTGATCGCGCTGGCGCGCCAACAGGGCCGCCTGCTGGTGCCGTTCCACAACCGGCGCTGGGACAGCGATTTCCTCACCGTGCGCAGGCTGGTCGAAAGCGGGCGGCTGGGCGAGATCCTGCTGTTCGAGGCGCATTGGGATCGCTTCCGCCCCGACCTCGCGCAGGCGTGGAAGGAGGCGCCGGGTGGAGGGCAGTTGCTCGACCTCGGGCCGCACATGCTCGATCAGGTGCTGGTGCTGTTCGGCATGCCGGAGGCGGTGCGCGCGGACGTGGTCGGGCAACGGGGCAACAGCGCGGTCGACGACTATTTCGAGCTGACCTTGTTCTACGGTGCGCGCCGGGTGGTGCTGGCGAGTTCGCGGATGATCGCGGCCCCGCGCCCCCGCTTTTCCATCCACGGGCGCGGCGGCAGTTTCGTGAAGTTCGGCCTCGATCCGCAGGAGGCGGCGATGCGGGCGGGCGGATCGGTGGGAGATCCCCGCCACGGAGCCGAGGATCCGGCACAGTTCGGCGTGCTGACCCTGCCCGATGGCTCGCAGGAGACGATCCCGTCGGAACGCGGCGACTATACGCGCTTCTATGCGGGCGTGGCCGCCGCGATCCGCGACGGTGCAGCCGCGCCGGTTGCGGCAGGCGATGCGCTGGACGGCCTCCGGCTGATCGAGGCGGCACGGCGTAGCGCGGAAGAGGGTGTAACGATCACAATGGGTTGATCGGCGATCCCCGCACGCCGTATCAAGCGGCGTGCGGGGGGCGGCCGATCAGGGATGCCAGCTCGCCGGCAGCGTGCGCGCGGGCACGGTGACGGTGGTCGTGGCGGCGATGTCGTCCGCCGAATGGCCGAGCAGGACCTTGTAGCTGCCCCCGGCGATCTTCCAGCGGTTCGATGCGCCGTCGAACACCGCGAGCAGGCGCGGGTCGATGGTGACGGTCACCGGCTTCGAGGCACCCGCCGCCAGCGACACCTTCTGGAACGCGCCCAGCCGCTTCGGCGCCTCCCAGCCATTGCCCGAAACATAGACCTGCGCGACATCGGCACCCGCTCGCGTGCCGGCATTGCGCACGGTGAAGCGCACCGTCACCGTGCCCTTGGGCGCGGCGGCCTTGAGCCCGGCATAGGCGAAGCGGGTGTAGGACAGGCCATGGCCGAAGGCGAATTGCGGCTTGTCGCCCTTCGCGTCATACCATTTGTAGCCGACCGCGGCGCCCTCCGCATAGCGCGTCTCGCCTTCGTTCGGCGCGCTGGGCTTGGGCAGCTGGGCGAGGCTGCGCGGGAAGCTCGCGGGCAGGTGGCCCGAGGGGTTCACCTTGCCCGTCAGCACGTTGGCGATCGCTTCGCCGCCCGCCGTGCCCGGATACCAGGCTTCGAGGATCGCGGCGGTCTTGTCGGCCCAGGGGGTGAGCACCGGTCCGCCGGTTTCCAGCACCACCACGGTCCTGGCGTTGGCGCCGGCCACCGCGTCGATCAGTGCATCCTGATTGTCGGTGAGGCTCAGCGACACGTCGAACGCTTCGCCCGTCCACTGCGTCGCGAAGACCAAGGCGACGTCCGCCTGCTTGGCGGCAGCCGCTGCTGCGGTGGCGTCAGTACCGTCGAGATAGGTGATCTGCGCGTTCGGCAACTGGCGGCGTAGCGCTTCCAGCGGCGAGGAGGGGTGATACATCACCGGGCCCGGCCACACCTTGGGCTCCAGCCCCGGCACCGCATTGCCGCCGACCGGATAGACCAGCGACGAGCCGCCGCCGGCCAGCACGCCCTTGTCGGCATGGCCGCCGATCACGACGATGCGCTTGGCGGTGGCGGCCAGCGGCAGCACGTCGCCCTTGTTCTGAAGCAGCACGATCGCCGCCTCGGCGTCCGCACGGGTCACGTCGGCATGTGCCTTGAGCATCGCGGGCGGAAGATCGAGCGGTGCGGCGGTGATCGGGTGCTCGAACAGGCCGTGCGCGAACATCGAGCGGAGGATGCGGTGCGCCATCTCGTCGAGGCGTGCCTTGCTCACCTCGCCCTTGGCGATCGCCGCCTTGAGCGGCTCGCGAAAATAGGGCTGCTCGTCGAACGGCCAGCCCGATTCCTGCTCCAGGCCGGCATTGGCGGCGGCGACGGTGGAGTGGGTGGCGCCCCAGTCCGACATCACGAAGCCCTTCCAGCCCCAGTCGCGACGCAGCACGTCGGTCAGCAGCCAGGGCTGCTCGCAGGCGTAGAGCCCGTCGACCTTGTTGTAGCTGCACATCACCGAGCCGGGGGTGCCCCGCTCGATCGCGAAGTTGAAGGCGAGCAGGTCGCTCATCCGCGCGGCGGTGCGATCCAGCACCGCGTTCATCTTGAAGCGGTCGGTCTCCTGGTCGTTGATCGCATAGTGCTTCACGGTGGAGATGATGTGGTTGGACTGGATGCCGGCGATCTGCGCGCCCACCATCGTGCCGGCGAGCAGCGGATCCTCGCCGCCATATTCGAAGTTGCGGCCGTTGCGCGGCTCGCGCAGCAGGTTCACGCCGCCGGCGAGCAGCACGTTGAAGCCCGAGGCGCGGGCCTCTGCGCCGATCATCGCGCCGCCCTTGAAGGCGAGGGCGGGATCCCAGGTCGCGGCGGTGGCGATGCCCGAGGGAAGCGAGGTGCGGCCGCGCTTGTTGACCGCGCTTCCCTGCGTCGCGACTCCGACGCCGGCATCGGTCTGCCACTGGGCGGGAATGCCAAGGCGCGGAATGCCGGGGATGTAGCCGGCCGAACCCGGGCGGGCCTCGGCGGGGGTCTTGAAGTTCTTCGGCGCGAAATCGGTGCCGAACAGGCCGAAGACCAGCGTGAGCTTCTCGTCCTCGGTCATCTGCGCGAGAACCAGCTTCGCGCGCGCATCTGGCGAGAGCTTGGCGTTGCTCCACGGCCGTGCGGCCTGTTGCGCCTGTGCGGGTGCCGTGATGGCGGTGGTGGCGGCCAGCGCCAGCAGCGGCGCGGCGAGCGCCAGGGTATGTCGCTTCATGTCGTCCTCTCCTCCCGGATCGTTTGTCAACGTTGTCCGATGCCTAGCACAAGAACGGGCGCCGACAAGAGCCGGCGGCCGTTCTTGTGCATGCGGGGCTTGCGTTCAGGTGCGGATGCGGACCGGGACGGACTTGGCCGCCGGGGTCTTGGATGCCTTGTCATGGTGGCTGAGCGCGATCAGCGGGTTGAGTTCCGGATAATAGCCGGCCACCGCGCCATCGGGCAGATCGAAGGGCAGCACCTCCAGGCCTTCCACCCGTCGCTCGACACCGTCCGATTCGTCGCCCATCAGGCTGATCCGCTGGCCTTCCGTCAGGCCGATACGGGCCATTTCCCTGGGGTTGATCAGCAGCACGTCGCGCTTGCCCTCGATCCCGCGCAGCCGGTCCGAATAGCCATAGACGGTGGTGTTGAACTGATCGTTCGAGCGCAGCGTGATCAGCCGGAACACGCCCTCGGCATCGGCGAAGCCGGTGGCGTTGAGGTGGCTGGGGACGGTGAACTCGGCCTTGCCGCTTTCCGTCTGCCAGTTGCGATCGCGCGCGCTGTTGCCCTTGAAGAAGCCGCCCGGGGTAAACAGCCGCTGGTTGAAGTCCTTGAACTTGTCCGGATAGGTCGCCTCGATCGCGTCGCGGACCAGCGCATAGTCGTCCGCCCAGGCCGACCAGGGCACATTCGGATTGGGGTCCAGCGTCGCTTCTGCGATGCCGGCGACGATCGCCATTTCCGGCTGAAGGTGCGGGGAGGCGGGCCTGGCCTCGCCGATCGAGCCGTGGATGCAGCTCAGGCTGTCTTCCATCGTCACCACCTGCGGGGTGCCGCCCCGCACGTCGCGCTCGGAGCGGACCAGGGTGGGGAGGAGATAGGCGGTATCGCCGCAGAACAGGTGGCCGCGGTTGAGCTTGGTGGCGATCTGTACGGTCAGGCCCATGCGGGACCATACCTTCTCCATCACCCGGTGGTCCGGAATGGCCCGGAGGAAGTTGCCCCCCAGGCCCAGAAAGGCGTCCACCTCGCCGGCGACGATCGCCTCGCAGCCGGTGACGGTGGTGTAGCCCTCGTCGCGTGGCGGCTGGAAGCCATATTGTTCGGAAAGGCGGTCCAGCGGCACCAGCTCCGGCTTTTCGGAGATGCCGACGGTGCGCTGGCCCTGCACGTTGGAATGGCCGCGCACGGGCGAGACGCCGGCGCCCAGCCGCCCGATATTCCCGCGCAACAACATCAGGTTCACCACGCCGGCGACATTGTCATAGCCGCCGACATGCTGGGTGAGCCCCATGCCCCAGATGCCGATCGCGCGCTCTGCCTGGATATATACCTCGGCGGCGGCGATCATGTCGGCGCGGGGCAGGCCCGTTTCCGCCTCGATCGTCTCCCAGCTGGTCGATCGCACCTTCTCGGCAAAGGCCTCGAAGCCATGGGTATGCTCGGCGAGAAAGGCGTGGTCGAGAACCCCGCCGCGGCGATCTTCCTCGGCCAGGACATGCTTTGCGATGCCAAGCATGGCGGAGATGTCGCTGCCCGGCTTCAACTGGTAATATTGCGTGGAGATCTTCGTCTTGCCGCCGGTCACCATCTGGATGCTCTGCGGGTCGCGGAATTCGACCAGGCCCTTTTCGCGGATGGGGTTGAAGGTGACGATCTTGGCACCGCGCTTGCGCGCCGCGGTCAGCGTATGAATGAAGCGCGGGCTGTTGGTGCCGGTGTTCTGGCCGAAGAAGAAGATCGCATCGCAATGCTCGAAATCCTCGAGCAGACAGGTGCCCACCGGCGCGCCGATCGTCGATTTGAGCGCCACGGACGTCGTTTCGTGGCACATGTTGGAGCTGTCGGGCAGGTTGTTGTGCCCGTAGAGCCGTGCGAACAATGCCCAGGCATAGCTGGTCTCCAGGCTGGCCCGGCCCGAAGCATAGAAGATGGTGCGCTTGGGATCATAGCCGCGCAGCTTCGTGCCGATTGCCTGATAGGCTTCTTCCCAGGTACAGGGCAGATACTTGTCCGTCGCGCGGTCATAGCGCATCGGGTTGGTGAGGCGGCCGGCCTGCTCCAGATCATAGTCACTCCAGCCCTTGAGCTCGGTGAGCGTATGCTGTGCGAAGAAGTCGGGCGTCGCCCTGCGGGTGGTGAGGTCCCACAGGGTCGCCTTGGCGCCGTTCTCGCAGAACTCGAACATGTGCGGCTTGGCCGGCTTGGTCCAGGCGCAGGAGGTGCACATCATGCCGCCGGGCTTGTTCTGGCGGGCGAGCGTCTTCAGCGCGTCGGCGCTCGGCCGCTCGGCGCCCGCGACCAGCGCCATGCCGCGCATCGATCCCCAACCGCCCTCGGGACCGGAATAGTGGATCGTCCCGTCTTTTGCCCGCGCCATGCATACGCTCCTTCAAACCGTGCCTTTTCCCTATACCTGCCGGATACGCCCGCCTATCCTCAACCGATGGAGATGTGGTTCGATCGCGTGGCGCCCGACGGGTCGGAGACCCGGCTTGAACGAACCTTGATACCGGAAGTGCCGGTCGCGATCGAAATCAATGGCCTGGGCTATGCCGTGATGATGGCGACGCCGACCGATCTGGAGGATTTCGCGATCGGTTTCGTCGTCGCGGAGCGCCTGGGCGAGGTTGCCGAGGTGGAGGCGCACGGCGTCGCGCGGGGCTGGGTCCTGCGGGTGACGCTGCGCGACGCCGCCGCCGTGATCGAGCGCGTCCGCCATCGCACCACCGATTCGAGCTGCGGCCTGTGCGGAATCGACAATCTGGAGGCGGCGCTGCGGCCGCTTTCCCCGGTGACGGCGGCGAGCGAGGCGGGGCCTGCGGCGCTGTTCCGTGCGGCTGCGGCCTTGCGCGACCACCAGCCGCTCAATCGCGCGACCGGCGCCGCCCATGCCGCCGCGCTCTGCTCGGCCGCCGGCGACATCCGGCTGGTCCGCGAGGATGTCGGCCGGCACAATGCCTTCGACAAGCTGGTGGGCGCGATGGCGCGGCAGGGGCTCGGCTGGGACGGCGGTTTCGCGCTGATCAGCGCGCGCTGCTCGTTCGAGCTGGTCGAGAAGGCGGTGCTCGCCGGCTGCCCGCTGCTCGCCGCCATCTCCGCCCCGACCGCGCTGGCGGCGGAGCGGGCGCGCGACGCAGGGCTGGCACTCGCCGCGCTCGTCCGCCCCGACGCGCTGCTGCGGCTGGCATGAGCAGGCCGCTCGGCGCAATCTTGGCCGGCGGCGCCGCCTCCCGCTTCGGATCGGACAAGGCGCTGGCCGAATGGGAAGGGCTGCGGCTGATCGACCATGTCCGCATCGCGCTCCTGCCGCACTGTAGCGGCGTGGTGCTGTGCGGGCGGGACGGGGCGGACGGCGTGCCGGACCGGCCGGCGGGGGGGCGGGGCCCGCTCGGCGGGCTCAACGCCGCGCTGCATGCCGCCGCCGCGCGCGGGCTGTCGCGCGTGCTGGTCGCGCCGTGCGACACGCCGCTGCTGCCGGCGCCGCTGCTCGCCCTGCTGGCGGAGCACGCCGGCCCGGCCTATGTCGCACAATTGCCGGTGCTGGGGATCTGGGAGGCCGCACTCGCGCCGCGCTGCGACGCCTATCTGTCAGGCGGCGGCCGATCGTCGATGCGTGGCTGGGCGTCCCATATCGGGGCAACTGCAATCGATTGGCCGCAATCGATCGCCAACATCAACTCTCGCGACGATCTTGCGGGGCTCACCGGGTTTTTTCCGTAGTTCCGTTCGAACCGGATGTGCGTTAGCGGTTGCGCAATTTTCTGTCGGCGTCAGCCGGCGGCAGGGGGGTCGATGGAGAGCCTGATTGCAGCCTTCTGGAGCGGCAATTATTCGCCGCACGGCTATTGTCTCTTCTGGCAACCCCAGTTGGTCTGGACGCATGTTGTCGCCGACACGCTGATCGCCCTGTCCTACTTCTCCATCCCCTGGGCGCTGATCGCCCTGGTGCGGCGGCGACGGGATCTCGGCTTCGACTGGATGTTCTGGTGCTTCGCGCTGTTCATCCTGGCGTGCGGGATGACGCATCTGATGGGCATCGTCACGCTGTTCAGTCCGCAATATGGAGTGGAGGCGCTGGTTAAGCTGGTGACCGCCGGCGCCTCGCTCGCCACCGCCGCGCTGCTCTGGGTGCGGCTGCCGGCACTGGTGCGGCTGCCCTCCGCGGAAAAGCTGAAGGAGGCCAACAACGAGCTGGCCGCCATGGTGGAGCAGCGCGATGCGGCGCTCGCCGAACTGCAGAACGAAGTCGTTCAGCGCGAGAATGTCGAGGCCGCCCTGCTCCAGGCGCAGAAGCTGGAGGCGGTAGGCCAGCTGACCGGTGGCATCGCCCATGACTTCAACAATCTGCTCCAGGCGATCGCGGGCAATCTCGAACTGATCGCGCGTCGCCCCGACGATGCCGACCGGGTGATCCGCTGGACATCGAGCGCGCTCGACGCGGTGGAGCGCGGTCGCCAGCTGACCGGGCAGCTGCTCGCCTTCTCCAGCAAGCAGCGGCTCGACGTGAAGTCGGTCCGGCTCGCCGAGCTGATCGGCGGCATGGCCGGCCTCATCGAACGCGCGGTGGCGCCGCTCAGCCGGGTGCGGCTGGAGCGGATCGATCCCGTCTGGAACGTGCAGACCGACGCGCTGCAACTGGAATTGGCGGTGCTGAACCTCGCCTTCAACGCCCGCGACGCCATGCCCGAGGGTGGCGTACTGACGATCAGCGCGGAGCTGCGCAGCGGCAAGGTGGCTGCGGACCTGCCGCCGGGCGACTATGTCGCGCTGACCGTCGCCGATACCGGCACCGGCATGCCGCCCGAGGTGCGCGCGCGCGCGGTGGAGCCGTTCTTCTCCACCAAGGGCGTGGGCAAGGGCACCGGCATGGGCCTTTCCATGGCGTTCGGCGTGATGCGCCAGTCGGGCGGCACGCTGCTGATCGACAGCGAGGCGGGTCGCGGCACGGCAATCACGCTGGTGCTGCCGCTGGCCACCGTGCCGCCGCGCCGCGACGTGCAGGACGATGCCGCGCGGGACGAACGGATCAGCCTGTCGACGCTGAAGGTCGCGCTGGTCGACGATGATCCCCAGGTCCGCGCCTCGCTGGCCGAGACGCTGCACACCGCCGGGGCGATGGTGGAAGAGGCGAGCGACGGCGCGGCCGGGGTCGCGCTGGTCCAGTCGAAGCGGTTTGATGTGCTGGTGGTCGACTTTGCCATGCCCGAGCTGAGCGGCAACGAAGTCGCCGAGCAGGTGGCTGCGATCGATGCCGGGCTGCCGGTGATCCTCATCACCGGCTTCGCCGATTCGGCCAAGCTGGACGCGATGACCTCGCCAAACGTCACCGTGCTGCGCAAGCCGTTCGAATCGCAGGAGCTGCTCCGCAAGATCCGCGACGTCGCCCGCCGCTGAGCAGGGCTCAGGGCAGCGCGGCGCGCAGTTCCTCGATCCAGGCCGTCGCCACGCTGTCCGACGGTGCGCGCCAGTCGCCCCGCGGGCTGAGCGCGGCGGCACCCGAGACCTTGGGGCCGTTGGGCAGCGCCGATCGCTTGAACTGGCTGATCTGGAAGAAGCGGAACAGAAAGGTTTCCAGCCACCTGGCGATTGTCGTCAGGTCATAGTGGTTGCGCCCTTGGGCGGGGAAGCCGATCGGCCAAAGCCCGGCCTCGGCATCCTTCCAGGCGTGCCAGGCAAGAAACGCCACCTTGGACGGTTTCAGCCCGAAGCGCGCGACATGGTGCAGGAAGAAGTCGTGCAGCTCATAGGGGCCGATCCGGTCTTGCGTGCTCTGCATCTTGCCATCGGCATCGGCGGGGACGAGCTCGGGGGAAATCTCGGTATCGAGGATGGCGAGGAGCACCGCCGCCGCCTCGCCGTCGAACTGGCCGCTCTCGACGCTCCAGCGGATCAGATACTGGATCAGCGTCTTCGGCACGCCGGCATTGACGCCGTAATGGCTCATCTGGTCGCCCACGCCATAGGTGGACCAGCCCAGCGCCAGCTCCGAAAGATCGCCCGTGCCGAGCACGAAGCCGTGATTCTGGTTGGCGAGGCGGAACAGATAGTCAGTCCGCAGCCCCGCCTGGACGTTCTCGAAGGTCACGTCATAGACCGGCTCGCCCTTGGCGAAGGGATGGCCGATATCGGCCAGCATCTGCCGGGCGGTAGGGCGGATGTCGATCTCGGCGGGCGTAATGCCCACGGCGCGCATCAGCGCCCAGGCGTTGGACTTGGTGCCCTCGCTGGTGGCGAAGCCGGGCATGGTATAGCCCAGTATGTCGGTGCGCGGGCGTCCGAGCCGGTCCATCGCCTTGGCCGCCACGATCAGCGCGTGGGTGGAATCGAGCCCGCCGGAAATGCCGATCACCAGCGACTTGCTCCTGGTCGAGGCGAGGCGCTGGCGCAGGCCTTCCACCTGGATGTTGAACGCCTCGTAGCAGTCCTCCTCCAGCGCCGCCGGCGTGTTCGGAACGAAGGGGAAGCGCCGGATCGGGCGGATCAATCCGCGATCGGCGAAGTCCGGCTGGTGCTGGAAGGCGATGCGGCGGAAGCGGGTTTCCGGGTGCCCGGCATTGCGGGCGCTGTCGTTGAAGGTGCCGTCGCGCAGCCGCTCCAGCCGCAGCCGCTCGAGGTCCAGATCGGCATAGGTGATCGCGTCGGCCAGCTCGAAGCGCTGCGAAGCCGCCAGCTTCTCGCCGAACTCGTAGATCAGGCCCTGGCCGTCCCAGGCGAGATCGGTGGTGCTCTCGCCGGGTCCCGAGGCGGAATAGAGATAGGCGGAGATCGTGCGCGAGCTTTGCGAGGCGCAGAGCAGCTCGCGCTCGCGGCCCTTGCCGATCACGATGTTCGAGGCGGACAGGTTGCACAGTACCAGCGCGCCGGCCAAGGCGCCTTCGGTGGAGGGAGGCTGCGGCGCCCAGTAGTCCTCGCAGATCTCGATATGGAAGACGAAGTCCGGCAGGTCTTCCGCGGCGAACAGCAGGTCCGGGCCGAAGGGCACGGTCTGGCCGGCGACGGTGATCTCGAGGTCGCGCAGGCCCGCGCCCGATGCGAACCAGCGCTTCTCGTAATATTCACGGTAGTTTGGCAGGTAGGTCTTGGGGACGACGCCGAGGATCCGGCCGCGCGCGATGGCGACGGCGCAGTTGTAGAGGCGCCCGCCCCGCGCCAGCGCCGCGCCTACCAGCAGCACCGGCTTCAGCGTGCGGCTCGCCTCGGCGATCGCGGCGATGCCTGCCGCGCTGGCAGCGAGGATCGTATCCTGCAGGTGCAGGTCGTCGATCGCATAGCTGGTGACGTTGAGTTCGGGGAAGACGAGGATGTCGGCGCCCTGCGCGTCGCCGGCTTGCGCCAGCGCGATCGTCGCGCGGGCATTGGCCGCGGGATCGGCGACGGTGCCCATGGGGGTGCAGACGCCCGCCCGGATCATCCCGTGGCGGTGGAGCGCGAAGAACGGATGCGGATCGGCCATGCGGATGTCCTATGCCGGGTACCATGGCCTGCCAACCCCGCGGGCGCGGGTCGGTTGCGGCGGAAACGCCCTTGGCTCCTCCTGCCGGAGGAGCGGCACAGGGTTCGCCCTTACGCCTTGGCGGCGTAGATCATGCGGCCGGGGCCGAGGCGTTCGAACACCTTGGCCAGCTGGCGCTCGCCGACCGCGAAGCAGCCCTGGCTGCGGCCGAGCTTGCCGTGCTTGGAAACCATGTCCGGGTTGGCATACCAGGCCGAATGGACAACGATGGCGCGGGCCAGCGCGTTGTTGTTGGTCGGGTCGAGCCCGATCAGGCGCTGCGAGTCGCCGTGCTTGCCGACATAATAATCGGCGGTCAGGAATGCGCCCTCGCAGGTCGCCTCCGAATTGATCTGGTTGGAGAAACGCTGGAGCAGCCCGGTGTGCCCCGGATCGGAGCCGATGCCGTGCGCCACGAGCAGCGGCTCGACCTCGCCGGTACCCATGTTGACCAGGAAGAAGCGCGCCTGCGACGAGGGCAGCGAGAAATCGGCGATCGCGATCCGGTCATGGGTATCGACCCGCATCGAGTGGCGGTCGAGCGCGGCGGTGGCCCGCTTGAACAGCTCCGGACGGATGCCCGCAGGAACGATCCGCGCCTGGGCGGCAACCTTCGGAGCTTCGCCCAGCGTGGCGGCATGCACCGGCTGGATCCGCGGCGGGAGCGGGGCGGGGGGCGCGCTGGCCATCGTCGTGCCGATCGTCCGCGAGGCGCAGGCCGAAACCGCTGCACCGCTTGCCATGATCAGCGCCGATTTGAGCAGTGCCCGTCGCGATTGAACCGTACCGATAGACTTCATGATGGTGTTCTGCGCCCGCAAATTTCTGTCATGCTCCGGAAACCGTATAACAGAAGCGGCGTTAACGATGCGCTGGCCGATGGCGGAATCGGGCGCGTTTCGCCGCGTCCGTTGCTCGGTTCACCGAACTGTCACGCATTGACGTACCGCCAGGCGTGAATGCGCGCTGCGATTGCTGGGCGAATCACGCTGCGGCGCGACAGGTGTGCCGATGCTCTTTTCGCATCGGAAAATGGCAGGTGGCGCGGCGCGTGCGAAGCGCTAGAGGCGCGGCATGACCATGTCCTACCAACAGGCCGTCACGGCGTTGATCGAGGCCGGCCGCCGGCTCGACGCGCGCGGTTGGGCGCCGGCAACCTCGGGCAACTATTCGGCCCGGCTCGACGACGGCAGCATCGCGCTTACCGTGTCCGGACGCCACAAGGGCCGGCTCGGCGCCGACGGGATCATGCGTGTCGACCTGGAGGGGCGCCCGCTAACCCCCGGCAAGCCTTCCGCCGAGACGGATCTGCATCTCGCGCTGTACCGCATGTTTCCGGACGCGGGCGCGGTCCTGCACGGGCATTCGCCCCAGGCGGTGGGCCTCAGCCGCGCGACCGATGCGGACGGCTGGACGCTTGCCGGGCATGAAATGCTGAAGGCCTATCCCGGCCACACCACCCACGACGCCCAAGTGCGGCTGCCGATCGTCGACAACAGCCAGGACATGGCGGTGATCGAGGCTGCGATTCGCCCCGTGCTGCTGGCGCCGGGCGCCATTCCGGCGTATCTGATCCGCGCCCATGGGCTCTATGCCTGGGGCAAGGATGTGGACGAGGCAGAGCGCGTGCTGGAGGCGACCGAGTGGATGATCGCCGCCGAACTCGCCGAAGCCAGCTTCAGACAGGCATGGGCACGATGAGCCAGCTTCGTATCTTCGCGGAAACCGGATCGACCCCGCTCCTCGACACGCGCGAGCCGATGACGATCGCGGCCGAACTCGCGGCGCAGGGCGTGCGGTTCGAGCGCTGGCCCGCCCGTCCGATCGCCGCCGATGCCGACCAGGAGGCGGTGCTTGCCGCGTTCGCGCCGGAAGTCGAGCGGCTGAAGGCGGAGAAGGGCTATCGGTCCGTGGACGTGATCCGGATGGTGCCCGATCATCCCGAGAAGGACCTGCTCCGGGCCAAGTTTCTCTCCGAGCATCGCCACGCCGAGGACGAGGTCCGCTTCTTTGTCGAAGGGGAGGGGCTCTTCACATTGCATCTGAACGACCGGGTATATGCGGTTCTTTGCGAAGCGGGGGATCTGATCTCGGTGCCCGCGGGCACGCCGCACTGGTTCGATATGGGCCCGGCGCCGCGCTTCACCGCGATCCGGCTGTTCACCAATGCCGATGGCTGGATCGCGCAGTTCACCGGTGACGCGATCGCCGAGCGTTTTCCGCGTCACGAGCCTGTCGCTGCCTGAGCGCGGCGCAACGAGAGCCAGACCATGACCAAGCCCAAGGCCGTCCTGCTCGACATCGAGGGGACAACGAGCAGCATCGCGTTCGTTGCGGACGTTCTGTTTCCTTATGCAGCCAAGCACTTGCCGGCATATATTGCCAGTCATTGTGAGGAGGTGGCGCCGATCCTGGCCGAGGTGCCGGGCGAGGACAAGATCGCCACGCTGCTCGGCTGGATCGCCGAGGACCGCAAGGCCACCCTGCTCAAGACGCTTCAGGGCCTGGTCTGGGCGCAGGGCTATGCCGACGGGACGCTCCAAGGCCATGTCTATCCCGATACGCCCGAGGCGCTCCGCCGTTGGCACACGGCGGGCGTGGCGATCCATATCTATTCCTCCGGATCGATCGCGGCGCAGAAGCTGATCTTCGGACACTCGGTCGAAGGCGACCTGACACCGATGATATCGGGCTATTTCGACACCACCACCGGACCGAAGCGCGAAGCTGAGAGCTATACGAAGATCGCGGCCGCAACAGGTATGGATCCAAAGGAAATTCTTTTCGTGTCGGACATGCGGGCCGAGGTGGAGGCGGCGCGCGCCGCCGGGTTGGGCGCGTTGCTGATCGATCGCGCCGGCGGCCCCGCCGACATTCACTCGCTCGCGGAGATTCGCCTGTGATCCTCGATGGCCGGCACACCCGCTCGATCGCGCGAACCGAGGACGGGCAGGGCATTCGCATTCTCGACCAGCGTCAGCTGCCCTGGGAGATACGCTGGGTCGAACTGCGGAGCCTGGATGCCGCGGCGGTCGCCATTCGCGAGATGTGGACGCGTGGTGCCCCGATGATCGGGGCGACCGCCGCCTATGGCCTCGCCATGGCCCTGGCCGTCGACGCGCGCGATGCGGCGCTGGCGGCCGCCTATGCGACGCTGGTCGAGACGCGTCCGACGGCGATCAACCTGCGCTGGGCGCTCGACCAGGTTCGCGCGGCGGTGGCGCCGCTCCCGGAGGCCGAGCGGGCCGCGGCCGCCTTCGACCGCGCCGATGCGATCTGCGACGAGGATGCCGCGCTGTGCCGCGCGATCGGCGCCCATGGTCTGGCGCTGCTGCGCGACCTGCACGCGCGGAATGCCGGGCGTCCGCTCAACATCCTCACCCATTGCAACGCCGGCTGGCTGGCGACGGTGGATTACGGCACCGCCACCGCGCCGATCTATCTCGCGCACGACGCAGGCATCCCGGTCCATGTCTGGGTGGACGAGACGCGGCCGCGCAACCAGGGCGCGCTGCTCACCGCGTTCGAACTGCGCAACCACGGCGTGCCGCACACCGTGATCGCCGACAATGCCGGCGGGTTGCTGATGATGCAGGGGCAAGTGGACGCGGTGATCGTCGGCACCGACCGCGTGACCGCGAACGGCGACGTGTGCAACAAGATCGGTACCTATCTGAAGGCGCTGGCGGCGCACGACAACGGCGTGCCCTTCTACGTCGCCTTGCCCTACACCACCTTCGATCCCGCCACCGCCAGCGGCGCCGACATCCCGATTGAGGCGCGTGCGGCAGAGGAGGTGACGCGGCTTACCGGACCGGACGAGGCCGGCCGAATCGCGACGATCCGCGTGACCGATTCCCCCGCGCACAACCCCGCCTTCGACGTGACGCCCGCGCGGCTGGTGACCGGCTATATCACCGAGCGCGGGGTGCTCGACCGGATTTGAGCGATCAGGCGCGCCATGCGGCCACGCGGGCGAGCGCCTCGTCCAGCACCGCATCGTCCTTGACGAAGCAGAAGCGGACGACGTTGGTCACCGGAGCCTCGGCGTAGAAGGCGGAGACGGGGATGGTCGCCACTTTCGCCTCGTCGACCAGCCGTTCGCTGAAGGCCACATCGTCCATCGCGATGCCCGAGGCGGCAAGGTCGACCGAGAGGAAATAGGTCGCCGCACTCGGCAGTACCGCGAAACCGGCGTCGCGGAGCCCTGCGGCCAGCCGGTCTCGGCCGGCCTGAAAGCGGCCACGGGCGGCGTGGATCCAGTCGTCCTGCGTGGCAAGGCCCTCGGCCACCGCCCATTGCAGGTTTGGCGGGGTGGTGAAGGTTAGGAACTGGTGGGCCTTGGCCAGCACGCGGGCAAGCGGCGGCGCCGCGCACATCCAGCCGACCTTGAAGCCGGTGAGCGCGAAGATCTTGCCCGCGCTGCCGATCTTCACCGTCCGCTCCCGCATGCCGGGAAAGCCGAGCAGGGGCAGGTGGCGGGCGCCGTCGAAGGTCACCTGCTCCCACACCTCGTCGCAGATCGCGGTCAGGTCGTGCGCGACGCATAGGTCGGCGAGCATCGCCAGATCCTCCGCGCTGGTCATGGTCGCGGCGGGGTTGAGCGGATTGTTGAGCAGGATCAGCCGCGTCCTGGGCGTGACCGCGGCTTCCAGCGCGGCGCGCTCGATCCGCCATTCGGGCGGCTGAAGCCGCACGAAGCGGGGCACGCCGCCGGCGCGGCGGATCAGCGGCACATAGGCGTCGTAGAGCGGCTGGAAGCACAGTACTTCGTCGCCGGGCTCGATCAGCGCGAGCAGCGCGGCGGCCAGCGCCTCGGTCGCGCCGGAGGTGACGATCACTTCCTCGGGGGCGAGGTTCAGGCCTTGGTGCCGGGCATAATGGTCCGCCACCGCCTGCCGCAGCTCGGGCAGCCCGGCCATGGGAGGATATTGGTTCGATCGCTCGAGAAGCGCGCGCGCCGCCGCCTCCAGCACCGCTTCCGGCCCGCGCCCGTCGGCAAAGCCCTGGCCCAGATTGATCGCGCCGTTCGCCCGGGCACGGGCGGACATGGCCTCGAAGATGGTGGTGCCCATCGAAGAATAGATCGGGTTCATCGCAGAGCGCTATTGCGGGGAGCGGTTGCGCCTTGCAAGCCGCGGGGCAATCGCCGCATGAAGATGGCGGTTAAGACTGCGTGTGTCGAAGGAACAAGATGAGCAAGAATCCGTCCGTGCCCGCCGAAACGCCATCGTCCACCCCTGTATCGGATACGTCCCAGGGCGGGGAAAGCGAAGCCGTCGCCGTCGCCAAGGAACTGGCGGCCGCCGCCAAGCGCCGGATGCCGAGCACGCGCCAGATCGGCATGGGCGCCGCGATCGGCGTGGGCTCCGCCGCAATCGTCGCCGGGCTGCTATACTGGAAGGGCGGGCGCAAGGACCGCAAGTAACGCGATATTTTGAGATGATATCGGGTGGGGCGGATATGGCCGAGTGGCCGATCCGCTCCGCAATCATCGGTGCGAAGACGACAATTTCGCCAATTGCCGCCGCATCTTCTCGACGAACGCAACGCGACCTTCGTCGACGGCCTTGGCGCCCGTACAGGGCGATTTCGCCGGCCGCTTCTGCGACTTCGTAAATGGAGTGTTAATGCCACGGAAACCTAAGTGTTTCTCCGGTGGACTGTTTCTGCGCGCGGTGACCGCTCGGTAAGGGATTGTTCCTATAATGCGATCAACCACAGACCGGGAATGGGTTTGGGAGTGCGCATGTTCGTTCGATTGCAGTCCAGTGCTGGCGGTGATGCAGGAGGGGGCCTTGCGCCTTCCGGTACGCCTTCGATCGATGCGGACCGCGCATGATCCGAAATCCTCCTGACCATTCGGCAATTGATTCGGCGGAAGCGCACGCCGCGATCGAAACCAGCACATCGGGGCGCGGACACAGGTATCGGAAAGACCAGAAATGATTGCATCGATGAAAATTCCGAGGAAGCTCGCACTGTCGTTCCTGCTGATCTGCGCATCGGCGGCGATCGTGATGATCGTGTTCTTCATGAACATCTCGATGATCCGTTCGGTCACCGACCAGAACAATCTCAGCCAGCAGATCCACTCGAAGACGCTCACGCTCGAAACCGCGCTGCTGCGCCAGAACAGCCAGCTGCGCGGCTTCCTCGTCACCGCTGATCCGACCTATCTGAAGTCGTACGACGAAGGTCGCTCGGAATATGACGAGACCTCGGTCGAGCTGGAAAAGCTGCTGACCGATCCGTCGCTGCTCGACGCGCTGCGCAAGTCGCGCGCCGAGACGCTGTCGTGGCGCGAGAAGTGGGGCGACCGCCTGATCGCGGAAGTGAAGGCCGGCCGGCGCGAGGAAGCGCAGGCAGAGGTCCGCAATGCCGGCAAGGCGGTGCTCGTCTCCGCAGCCGTGCTGCCGCTGCGCGCGATCAAGGATGCCCAGGCCGAGGCGATCGAGAAGAACGGTGCCCGCCAGGAGGGCGCGATCGCCACGGCGACCACCGTGCTGATCATCGGCGCGATTGCCCTGATCGGCATCGCGATCGGCCTGGCCGTGATGCTCAGCCGCATCATCGCGCGTCCGATCAGCCAGCTCACCCGCACCATGGCCGATCTGGCGGCCGGCCGGAATCATATCGACGTGCCGGCGACCGCCCGCGGCGACGAACTCGGCGACATGGCACGCGCGGTGCTCGTGTTCCGCGACGCTGCGGTCGCCAAGGAAGCCTCGGACGCCGCCAGCGCCAAGGCCGAAGCAACGCAGAAGATGGTGGTCGAAACCGTGTCGACCCACCTGGCCGAGCTGGCCCAGGGCAACCTGACCGCGCAGATCACCGCCGACTTCCCGGGCGAATACAGCGTCGTGAAGACCAACTTCAACGGCGCCCTGTCGAGCCTGCGCGAGCTGATCGCCTCGGTGATCGAGGCGACGACGTCGATCCGTACCGGCTCGAACGAGATCGCCCAGGCCAGCGAGGATCTTGCCCGCCGCACCGAGGCCAATGCCGCCAGCCTGGAGGAGACGGCTGCCGCCGTCACCCAGATGGACCAGCGCCTGAAGGCCACCGCCGCCGCCGCCGGCCGCACGGTGGAGCGCGCCGACGGCACCATGTCGACGGTCGACAATGGCCGCTCGACCGCCGACGAGGCGGGGG
>NZ_AGFU01000012.1 GCF_000226955.1 Sphingomonas elodea ATCC 31461 | reverse complement strand
ACAACAACACCCGGTCTCTGGTCCCGGCTGGATGAAAACCGGGGGTCACGTCAGTTCCACCATGGCAGGCGTCAGGTCCGGCACCTTGATGCTTGCAAAGGCGGGAGAGAGGTGGTCTCGCCATAGCTGCTCATAGCTTTGTCAGGCCTTTTTCATGCTGCCCTCCGCATCCCAATACTCCTCCCACAGGCGCTTGATGGTGGGGATCTGCCGCTCCCGAATGCGTTCAGCGCTCGCCTGCAACCGCTTCTGCCGCTCCCCTTCGGCCGTGCCCTTGCGGCCCCGTTCCCGCTCCGCCCACTTACGCGCCTGATCGGGGGTCATCTCCGCGAAGGATTTGGACAGCTTTGCCTGTGTGCCGCCCCTGCCGCCCTCCCGATAGGTGAATACCCAGCGCCAGCGGCTGGGATCATTGCTGCGGCGGGTTCTGAGGCCGAATCCGGTTATCTTGCTATCCCAGACGGTCTCCGCACAGGTAGGGTCAATGGCGCGGACGCCTCGGGTGGTCAGGTCTACCTTGATTGGCTGAGCATGAGGCACGGGTTATCTCCTTTCGACACACGGCCCCGCCGCCTGCCGAACCCTTTGCTCAGTCCTTCAAAATATCGGCACTCTGCCGGTCAGATGCAAGCCCACCGGGGAACCGACTGGGCAGCACGTGGGAAGCACATCGCATGGGGGTCCAGCGGGTCTCCCACCGAAGCGCACCGTCTCTGCACCCAACAAAGCCCAGCATTTCAGCCATTCCTGCGGACCCGGACGGGAGTCGGAAGAAGCCCAAAGTAGCTAGGCCCTGAGACTGCAAAGCCTATGATGCTTTGATCGACCTGCCCGAGCGAACCCCCAACGCTTTGTTGGCGGACAAGGGCTATGACGCCAACGCCATCCGTGCCGATCTTATCTACGGAAGATCGAAGCCGTCATTCCCGGCCGATCAAACCGCCGCGTAAAGATCACACACGACCGGGTGCTCTACAAACAGCGCAACCGTATCGAGCGCATGTTCGGCCACCTCAAGTCAACCGCGCCATCGCAACGCGCTACGACTAACTCTCGAGCAGCTTCCTCGGCATGGTCCACTTCGCCACCACCAGATACTGGTTCAAATTTGTCCACGCCGCCTAGGGCCGGTGCTGGTCCCGCTTACGGCGGACGGCCGGATCCGGGGGGCCGCCGCCAGTCGGACAGGCGGGGGCGCGGCGAGACCGGCGTGAGGCTCAGTCGACCCAGTCGAGCCCGATTTCGCGGTAGAGGCCGCGATCCTCTTCCCACTTCGGATTGACCTTCACGTGTAGGTACAGGTGCACCGGCACGCCGAGCAGCTTGGATAGCTCGGCACGCGCGCGGCTGCCGATTTCCTTGAGGCGCTGGCCGCCCTTGCCGAGCACGATCGCGCGCTGGGTATCGCGCGCGACGAGGATCTGCTGGTGGATTTCGACCGATCCGTCCTCGCGCTCGCTGTATTTCTCGGTCTCGATCGCGCTGGCATAGGGCAGTTCGGCATGGAGCTGCAAATAGAGCTGCTCGCGCGTCACCTCGGCGGCCAGCATCCGGTCGGTCGCGTCGGACACCTGGTCCTCGGGGAAATGCCACTCTTCCTGCGGCATGGCCTTGGCGAGCGCCGCCTTGAGTTCGGGCACGCCGTCGCCGGTCTGGGCCGAGACGAAATAGGTTTCGTCGAACGGCAACGCCTCGTTCAGCTTGGCGGCGTGGCCGAGCAGGCGCGGTTTGTCGGCAATGTCGACCTTGTTGAGGATCAGGATCTTGCGCCCCTTGCGGCCACGCAGGCTGTCGATCACCGCATGGACCTTGGGGCCGATGCCGCCCTTGCCGTCCACCACCAGCGCGACGAGATCGGCGCCGTCGGTGCCGTCCCAGGCGGCGGCGACCATCGCGCGGTCCAGCCGGCGCTCGGGTTCGAAGATGCCGGGGGTGTCGACCAGGATGATCTGGGTGTCGCCCTCGATGGCGATGCCCATCACGCGGGCGCGGGTGGTCTGCGCCTTGGGGCTGACGATGGCGACCTTCTGGCCGACCAGGGCGTTGACCAAAGTCGACTTGCCGGCATTCGGTGCGCCGAGGATTGCGACGACGCCGCAGGATTGGGGGGTGGTGGGTTCGGTCATGGGTTCCGATTGTACTGGGGAATGGGGATGGGGGCGAGGGCCAAAGCCCGACTTGAGCCCCTCCTCCTGGGAAGAGGGGTTGGGGGTGGAGGGATGCCAGACCCTCTGTTGGTCTCGGTGAGACACTGCCCCACCCCAAACCCCTCCCCTGAAGGGGAGGGGCTTAAGAACTGCCCAGCTTGGCCAGCAGTGCCGCCGCGGCCGCGGTCTCGGCTTCCTGCTTGTTGCTGCCCTCGGCGCTCGCCTCGGCAAGCTTGCCGACCGACACCTTCACCGTGAAGCGCGGCGCGTGGTTGGGGCCGGAGCGATCGACGATCTCATATTCCGGGGGTTTGCGGTTGCGCGCGGCCGCCCATTCCTGGAGCGCCGACTTGGGATGCTTGGGCGCCTTGGCATGCGCGTCGATCCGGTCGCCCCAGGCGCGGCGGACGAAGGCGCGCGCGGCATCGAGCCCGGATTCGCGATAATAGGCGCCGATCAGCGCCTCCATCACGTCACCCAGCACATTGTCGCTGTCCGCCGCACCGTCGTCGCGGGCCTGCTTGCCGAGGCGGAGGTGCGGCACCACGCCCAGCTCGCGCGCGACATCGGCGCAGACCGGGCCGGTGACGAGCGAGTTGAGCCGGCGCGACAGCGCGCCCTCCGGCTCCTCGGGAAACCGCTCGAACAGCCATTCGGCGACGATCAGCCCCAGCACCCGGTCGCCCAGGAATTCGAGCCGCTGATAGTTGCCGGCGGCCTGGCTGCCATGGGTCAGCGCACGTTGGAAAGCGGCGAAGTCTTTGGCGGGGCGGCCGAAGGTCTTCTCGACCCAGCCGCCCAGATCGGGCACGCTCAGAAGCCTTCTCCGATCCGGTTCCACCGGGCTGCGGTGAACCAGGTCCAGGGCAGCAGCCAGTTCGCGCCGCCATCGGTCGACCAGAAGTTCACGACTGCCTTGCCCTCGATGTTCTCGATCGGCACGAAGCCGATGCCCGAGCCATAGGGCGGCTGCTGGAAGCGGCTGTCGGTGGAGTTGTCGCGATTGTCGCCCATCAGGAACACATGGCCGGCGGGCACGGTATACACCTGGGTGTTGTCCTGCGGCAGATTGTCCTGGTCGAGCACGTTATACTGCTTGCCGTTCGGCAGCGTCTCGCGGAACTGCGGGATGCGGCAGATCGGCGCACCTTTGGCGTCCGCCGTCTGGAACTGCGTGGGGCAATGGGTGAAGTTGGGGCTGATCGGCAGCACGAAATCGGCGACGCGCTGCTTGGGCACCGGCTTGCCGTTCAGGATCACCTGGCCGTTCACCATCTCGATCGTGTCGCCCGGCAGGCCGATGACGCGCTTGATCCAGTCCTCACCATTGTGGTTCGGCGCCTTGAACACCACCACGTCGCCGCGCGCGGGCGTGCCCGGCAGGATGCGGCCGGGAATCAGCGGCAGGCTCCACGGCAGCGAGTGCTTCGAATAGCCGTAGTTCCACTTGGTGATGAACAGATAGTCGCCGATCAGCAGCCGCGGCAGCATCGATTCGCTGGGAATGCTGAACGGCGAGAAGATGAAACTGCGCACCACGAACACGATCAGCGCCAGCTTCAGCAGGAAGGTGGCGAGGTCGCGCCACTCCGACTTGGGCTTTTCCGGCTTTGCGGCAGGCACTTGCGCGGGGTTGGCGCTGGGTGCGCCGGGTTCGGTGGAGGCGGGCGTTTCCATGGGCACTGCTCTGCTAGGGCGCGGCGGGGAGGTCAAGCGGTGGAATGAGGCTGGAACGGGCCGGTGCGGGACGATAGGGGAACGCCTGCCACCAAGGAGATGAACATGGCCTTGCCCGACTGGACGCCGATCCAAGCCCTCCCCACCCCCAAGCTCACCGATCTGTTCGCGGCCGATGCCGATCGGCTGTCGCGGCTGAGCGCCGATGTCGCCGGCATCCATTTCGACTGGTCCAAGACGCACCTGACCCCAGAGGCCGTCGCCGCCTTCGCCGCGCTGGCGCAGCAGATGGACTTCGCCGCCAAGCGCGACGCGCTGTTCGCGGGCGAGGTGGTCAACGTGACCGAGGGCCGCGCCGCCGAGCATACCGCCGAGCGCTATGAGGGCGCGCCCGAGAGCGTCGCCCGCGCCCGCAGCCAGCATGCGCGGATGCGCGGGCTGATCGATGCGATCGAGGCCGAGGCGCTGGGGCCGATCCGCCACATCCTCCATATCGGCATCGGCGGCTCCGCGCTGGGGCCGGACCTGCTGGTCGACGCGCTGGGCCGCGACATGGACCGCTATGACGTGGCGATCGTCTCCAATGTCGACGGCGTGGCGCTGGAAAACGCGATGGACGTGTTCGATCCGCAGGCGACGCTGTTGGTGATCGCCAGCAAGACCTTCACCACCACCGAGACGATGCTCAACGCCCGGAGCGCGCTCGCCTGGATGGCCGAGGGCGGCGTCGAGGATCCCTATGGCCAGGTGATCGCGCTGACGGCCTCGCCGGAGAAGGCCATGGAATGGGGCGTCGACGAGACGCGCGTGCTGCCCTTCTTCGAGAGCGTCGGCGGGCGTTATTCGCTGTGGTCGTCGATCGGCTTCCCGGCGGCGCTGGCGCTCGGCTGGGACGCGTTCGAGGAACTGCTGGAAGGCGCGGCCGAGATGGACCGCCACTTCCGCCTGACCGATCTGGCGCAGAACGCGCCCGCGCTCGCGGCGTTCGCGGACCTTTATTACACCCAGGCGCGCGGCTGCGAGACCCGCGCCACCTTCGCCTATGACGAACGGCTGAAGCTGCTGCCGAGCTATCTCCAGCAGCTGGAGATGGAATCCAACGGCAAGCGCGTCACCGCCGAGGGCGAGATCGTGACCTACCCGACTTCGGCGATCACCTGGGGCGGTGTCGGCACCGATGCGCAGCATGCGGTGTTCCAGCTGCTCCACCAGGGCACGCACCTGGTGCCGGTCGAGTTCGTCGGGGTGATCGAGGCCGGCGATGCGCTCGCGCCCGAGCATCACCGCCAGCTGCTGCTCAACATGTTCGCGCAAGGCGCGGCGCTGATGGCGGGCAAGGGGCATGAAGACCCGGCTCGCGCCTATCCGGGCGACCGGCCGTCTTCGACGCTGCTGCTCGACAGCCTCGATCCGCGCACGCTGGGCGCGCTGATCGCCTTTTACGAGCACCGCGTGTTCGTGAACGCGGTGCTGCTCGGCATCAATCCGTTCGACCAGTTCGGTGTCGAGCTGGGCAAGGAAATGGCCAAGGCGGCGGACAGGGGCGGGCTCGATTTCGACCCCTCGACCAACGACCTGATCCAGCGGGCGTTCGGCGCGTGAGCGGCGACGACGAGTATGTCTATGACGAGGCGAGCGGGGAGTGGATCCCCGCCGCCGAGGCCGCGGCCAAGGCCGATGCGGCGGACGTGGTGGAAGTGCGCGACTCGGTCGGCAATCTGTTGCAGGACGGCGACCAGGTGACGCTGATCAAGGACCTCACCGTGAAGGGCGCCGGCCAGACGCTCAAGCGCGGCACGCTGATCAAGTCGATCCGTCTGACCGGCGATGCGCAGGAAATCGACTGCAAGTTCGACGGCATCAAGGGCCTGGTGCTGCGCGCGGAGTTCGTCCGCAAGCGGTGAGCTTGTTGTGGGGATGCACCGCGCCTATGTGTATCCTTGGCGGGAAGGATGTGTATCCCCATGCGGACCAATATCGAAATCGACCCCGAATTGATGGCCCAGGTGATGCGGCTCACCGGCGCGCGCACCAAGCGTGAGGCGGTGGACCGCGCGCTGCGCGAAACGTTGCGCCTGCGCCAGCAGGAGGCGCTGTTGCAGCTTTGGGGGCGCGGCTGGGACGGTGATCTGGAGGCGATGCGCACCAGCAAGCACCTCCCCGCCGAATGATCCTGGTCGACAGCAGCGTCTGGATCGATTTTCTCAATGCCCGCGACACGCCCGAAACCAACTGGCTCAAGCAGGCATTGCCGCGCTTCTCGCTGTGTACCGCCGATCTGGTGCTGGCCGAAGTGCTGCAGGGAACGCGCACCGACAAGGATTTCGCCTTGGCGCGCGACCTGCTGACGATGCTGGACGTCGTGACGCTGGGCGGGGCCGATTTGGCGATTGCTGCGGCCGCCAATTACCGGCTGCTGCGCGCCCAGGGCATTACCATCCGCAAGACGATCGATACGCTGATCGCCACCTACTGCATTCGGGAAAACCGCCCGTTGCTCTTTTCTGACCGCGACTTCGAGCCCTTTGTCGAGCATCTCGGGCTGGTCTCGGCGGTCAACCGTCCAGGAGTGAATTGATGTCCGACTATGACTTCGATCTGTTCGTGATCGGCGCAGGCTCCGGCGGCACCCGGGCCTCGCGCATGTCGGCGGCGTATGGCGCCAGGGTCGCGGTGGCGGAGGAGTATCGCGTCGGCGGCACCTGCGTGATCCGCGGCTGCGTGCCCAAGAAGCTGCTCATCTTCGGCGCGCATTTCGCCGAGGATCTGAAGGATGCGCGCCGCTTCGGCTGGGACGTGCCCGATTGCCGGTTCGACTGGCCGACGCTGCGCGACAATGTGCTGGCCGATGTCGACCGGCTCAATGGCCTCTACACCCAGGGGCTGGAGAATAACGGCGTCGAGATCATCCTCGATCGCGCGACCGTCACCGGCCCCCATGAAGTGACGCTTGACAGCGGCCGCAAGGTGACGGCCAAGACGATCCTGATCGCCACCGGCGCGCATCCGCACGTGCCGAGCTTCCCGGGCAGCGAGCATGGCATCACCTCGAACGAGGTCTTCCACCTGGAAACGCTGCCGCGCCGTGTGCTGATCGCCGGCGGCGGCTATATCGCCAACGAGTTCGCCGGCATCTTCAACGAGTTCGGCTCGAAGGTGACCTTGGTCAACCGCAGCGACGTGATCCTGCGCGGCTATGACGCACAGGTTCGTGACCGGCTGCTCCAGATCTCGATGACCAAGGGCATCGATTTCCGCTTCTTCGCCGAGTTCGAGAAGATCGAGAAGCAGGAAGACGGCAGCCTGCTGGTCTCGATGCGCGGGCACGACCCGATCGAGGTGGATTGCGTGCTGTTCGCTACCGGCCGCGTGCCCAACACCAAGGGGCTGGGGCTGGAGGATGTCGGCGTCGTGCTCGACGACAAAGGCGCGGTGAAGGTGGATGCCGACAATCGCAGCTCGGTCGACAGCATCTACGCGGTGGGCGATGTGACCAACCGGGTGCAGCTGACCCCGGTCGCGATCCGCGAGGGCCAGGCCTTTGCCGACACGCTGTTCGGCGGCAAGCCGCACCAGGTCGACTATCACTGCATCCCCAGCGCGGTGTTCAGCCACCCGCCGATCGCCGCGGTGGGGATGACCGAGGGCGAGGCGCGCAACGCGCTCGGCTCGGTGAAGGTCTATACCTCGGACTTCCGGGCGATGAAGAACGTCCTCGCCGGCCGCCAAGAACGCGCGCTGTACAAGATGGTCTGCGACGGGGTGAACGGCCGCGTAGTCGGCCTGCACATGATCGGGCCCGACGCGCCGGAGATCCTGCAGGCCGCGGCGGTGGCGGTGAAGGCGGGGCTGACCAAGGACGCGTTCGACGCGACCGTGGCGCTGCACCCGACCATGGCCGAGGAACTGGTGCTGCTGAAGTAGCGGCAGGCAGCGTAGTTGCCCGGGGATCTCCGGCGATCTATATAGGTCGCCGGAGGACCGTATGCGGGTGAACAGCGACAAGTCCATCGCCACGGCCAATGCCGTGTACGACCATTTCGGCAGCTGGCAGGCAGCCCGCCAGGCCGCGCGCTTCGAAGATGGTGTCTATGTGGTGCGGTTGAGCGACGCCCCGCATGTGGAGAAGCAGCCCAAAAAGGCATGAGCTTCAGCTACACGCTGTTCCTGGTGCTGCTGTTGCTGGCACCGGGGCTCGCGCTGTGGGCAGGTCTGCGTACGGGCGAGCGATCGGACCTGATCGCGCAGGCACCCGAAAAGCCCGGCTCGACCGTGAGCCTGATCCTCGTCGTGTTCGGTGCGCTGCTGGGGCACATCCTGCTCGCCGCGCTGTTCGTGCTTCAGGCCGGGTGGTGCAGCTGGAGCGGGCGGTGCGTCGCCATCGGCTTCGATCCCAATGTCTATCGGGTGATCCTCACCAATGGGCGCTCGGCGGGGCGGGCGACCGACCTGGCGTTTCTTTCCTGGCTGGTCTCGCTGCTGCTGCCAGCGGTGCTGGTCGGGGTGCTCGGCTATCGCGCGAGCGGCTGGCACTGGGTGCGCGAGCTGCGCGAGACGATGAGCTTCGGCTGGCTGAAGCGCTGGGTCGATCGCGCCCGTCCTGCCGACCGGTTCATAATGGCCTATGTCGTCACCAAGCTGGAGCATGACGGCGCCAATGTCGCCTATGAAGGCGTGGTCGAGAACATCGCGCTGGACGAGTATCGCGCGATCAAGATGCTGGTGCTGAGCCGGTGCGACCGGTTCCTCGTGCGCGTGGACGCGACCAAGGTGGAGCGGATCGACGCCGATCGCGCACCGATCCCGCTCCTCCAGCTCGAAGCCGGCAACATCGTCAACGTCGCGCTGGAGGTATTCCGCGTACCCGATCGTCCGCCGGACGCGAGCGACGGGGCCTGAAGGTTATTCTGCCGGTGCGTCGGCCTTGCGCGATAGCCAGATCGTCGTGGCGAGGTCCCAGGTGACGTTGCCCACCGTGCGCATGATGTCCGGCAGCGTCTCCACCGCGACCAGCAGGCCGAGCGGGGTGATCGGCGCGCCGATCGTGGCGGCGACCGGCGAGATGGCGCTGACATAGCTCACCGTGCCGGGCAGGCTCACCGATCCGAGCGAGGTCAGCGTGGCAACCACGGCGCCGACCAGCAGCGTCGCCGGATGGAGCGGCACGCCGAACCATTCGGCGATGTAGATCGCCACCGCGAAGTTCATCGCCGGGCCGGTCGAGCGGAAGATCGCCACCGCCAGCGGCAGGGTCACGCCCGAGACGGCGACCGGCACGCCCACTTCCTCGGCGCCCTCGATCATCACCGGCAGCGTGGCGAGCGACGATTGGGTGCTGATCGCCACCGCCTGGCTGGGCAGCGCCGCGCGGAACATGCGGACCAGCCCGATGCGGCCGCCGAACACCGCGGCGGGATAGGCGAACAGCGTGATCACCAGCCCCACCGCCGACACGATCAGGATATAGTGGAGCAGCGCGCCGAACGCGCCGGTGCCCGCCTTGGCGCCGACGACCAGCGCCAGCGCGAACACGCCGATGGGGCCGATCCACAGCACCCAGTCGATCACCACCAGCATCACGTCGCGCACCGCGACGAAGAAGTTGGTCAGCAACGCGCGCGATTCCGCCGCGACGCGGGTGATCGCGAAGGCGAAGACCAGCGCGAAGATGATCAGCGACAGGAAGGCGTTCTCCGCCGCCGCCTTGATGATGTTGGCCGGAATGATCGCGGCGAGGAATTCACCCAGGGGCGGCACCGGGCCGATCTTCTCGGCACCGGTCAGTGCGGCGCGCAGGCTCGCGGCGGATTCCTGCGGCAGCGGCGCGATCTGGAGGAACAGCGGCGTCAGCAGCGCCGCGAGCAGCGCCGAGCAGAACAGCAGCGTCACGTAGAGCGCGATCGCCCGGCCCGCGAGGCGGCCGGCGGCGGCGGCCTCGGCGGTGGCCGTCACGCCGGTGATCAGCAGGGCGACCACCAGCGGCACGATCGTCATCTGCAGCGCATTGAGCCACGCCTGTCCGACGGGCTGTGCCCAGTCTGCTGCAGCCAGGCCCCATTGCGGCGAAAAGGCCGCCAGCGCGGCGCCGACCGCGAGCCCGGCCAGCAGGGAAAGAAGAATACGGGTAGGTTGCGACATGCTCGCCCTTTGAGGTTTTCGCCGCTATCACGGCGCGCATACAACGCCACAAGGGCGCGAGAACGAGACGCATGGCAAGAAAATATTTCGGCACCGACGGCATTCGCGGCGCGACCAACCTCTCCCCGATGACCGCGGCGATGGCGATGAAGGTAGGCATGGCCGCCGGCGCGCATTTCCGCCGCGGCGACCACCGCCACCGCGTGGTGATCGGCAAGGACACGCGGCTTTCCGGCTACATGCTGGAAAACGCGATGGTCGCGGGCTTCACCAGCGTCGGCATGGACGTGGTACTGGTGGGGCCGATGCCGACCCCGGCGGTGGCGATGCTCACCCATTCGATGCGCGCCGATCTGGGCGTGATGATCTCGGCCAGCCACAACCCCTATTTCGACAATGGCATCAAGCTGTTCGGGCCGGACGGGTTCAAGCTCTCCGATGCCGATGAGGAAGCGATCGAGGCGCTGATCGATGGCGACGTGGCTTTGGCGCCCTCGGCCGCGATCGGACGGGCCCGCCGCGTCGAGGATGCCCGCGGCCGCTATATCCACTTCGCCAAATCGACCTTCCCGTCCGAGCTGACGCTCGACGGCCTGAAGGTCGTGGTCGATTGCGCCAATGGTGCCGCCTATCAGGTCGCCCCCTCGGCGCTGTGGGAGCTGGGCGCGGAGGTCGTCTCGATCGGCGTCTCCCCCAACGGCAAGAACATCAACGACGGCGTCGGCTCGACGGCGCCGCAGGTGCTGAGCGAGACGGTGGTCGGCTCCGGCGCGGCGCTGGGCATCGCGCTGGACGGCGATGCCGACCGGCTGATCGTGGTCGACGAGACCGGCACGGTGATCGACGGCGACCAGCTGATGGCGCTGATCGCCACCGGCTGGGCGCGGCAGGGCAAGCTCGCCGGCGGCGGGCTGGTCGCCACCGTGATGTCCAATCTCGGGCTGGAGCGGCACCTTGCCGCACAGGGCCTCGGGCTGGTGCGCACCAAGGTGGGTGACCGCTATGTGCTCGAGAAGATGCGCGGCTCCGGCTACAATGTCGGCGGCGAGCAGAGCGGGCACATCATCCTTTCCGACTATGCGACCACCGGCGACGGGCTGGTCGCGGCGCTGCAGGTGCTGGCCGAGATCGTCCGGGCAGGGGCCCCGGCGAGCGAGGTGCTGCACCGTTTCGAGCCGCTGCCGCAGCTGCTCAAGAATGTCCGCTTCGCCGGCGGCAAGCCGCTGGAGGACGCGCGCGTCAAGGACGTGATCGCCGCCGCCGAGGCCGAGCTGAAGGGCCGCGGCCGTCTGGTCATCCGCGCCTCGGGCACCGAGCCGGTGATCCGGGTGATGGCCGAGGGCGACGACAGGGCACAGGTGGAAGTGGTGGTCGACCGCATCTGCGACGCCGTGCGCGAAGCTGCCGCCTGATGCTGGAGATGCGCCCCGACTGCGAACGCTGCGGCACCGATCTGCCCGCCGATGCCGGCGGCGCGTTCATCTGCTCGTTCGAATGCACCTTCTGCGCCGAATGCGCCGACGAACTCGACGAGCGCTGCCCCAATTGCGGCGGCGAACTGCTCGATCGTCCCGCGCGGGTGGGCGATGCGCTAAAGCGGCATCCCGCATCCACCGAGCGCAAGCACAAGGGATAAGGCCATGGGCGCACGCGTGCTGATCATCGCAGGCTCGGATTCCGGCGGTGGCGCCGGGATCCAGGCGGACATCAAGACCGTCACCATGCTGGGTGGCCACGCCATGACCGCGATCACCGCGATCACGGCGCAGAACACGCTGGGCGTGCAGGCGGTGCATCCCGTGCCGACCGACATGGTGCTGGCGCAGATCGATTCGGTGGTGCGCGACATCGGCGTCGATGCGGTGAAGATCGGCATGATCGGCTCTGCCCGCACCGCGCTGGCGGTGGCGGAGAAGCTGGCCGAGCTGCCCGGCGTGCCGGTGGTGTTCGATCCCGTGATGGTCGCGACCAGCGGTGCGCGGCTGGCCGACGAGGCGACCGTCGCCGCGTTCGAGCGGCTCATGGACCGCGCGACGGTGGTGACGCCGAACCTGCCCGAGCTGGAGGCACTGGGGCGCGACCCGCAGGCGGTCGTGGCGGCGCATCGCTGCGCGGTGCTGGTCAAGGGCGGGCATGGCGAGGGGCCGGAGGTGGTCGACACGCTCTATTCCGCCGATCCCGAGGATCCGCCGCGGATCGAATGGCGCGATCCCCGGATCGACACCGGCAACACCCATGGCACCGGCTGCACCCTTGCCTCCGCCATTGCCTGCGGCCTCGCCTGCGAATGGGACCTGCCCGAGGCGGTCGCCCGCGCGCGCCGCTTCGTGCGGATCGCGATGCGCGAGGCCGAGGGGCTGGGGCGCGGGCACGGGCCGATGGCGCAGCAGGCGGTGCGGCTCGACCTCAACCTGAGCTTCTTCGAGCCGATGCTCAACCAGGTGACGGTGCCGGCGCGGGACCTCGCCGCCAGCGAGCGTTTCTACCGGCTGCTCGGCCTGCGGCAGGTGGTGCGGGCAAGCCCCCGCTATGCCCGGTTCGAGACCGAGGGCGGCGCGACCTTCTCGATCGCCACCGACGAGGCGTACACCGCGCCGGTGGTCTATTTCGAATGCGGCGATCTCGACGTGACCGTCGCCTATCTGCAGCAGCAGGGCTTCCGCTTCGAGCAGGAGCCCCGCGACGAGAAATGGGGCTGGCGCGAGGCGCGCCTGCGCGATCCTGCCGGCAACGCGGTTCGTCTCTATCAGGCTGGCGAGATGCGTCGCTTTCCGCCATGGCGGATCGAGGACGATGCCTGACCTTAGCCACGAAACCCGCTATTTCCAGCTCCATGCCGGCCCGGTCGCCGGGGTGGACGAAGCCGGGCGCGGTCCGCTCGCCGGGCCGGTAGTTGCCGCCGCCGTGGTGCTGGATCCGGAGTGCATCCCCGAGGGCATCAACGATTCGAAGGCGCTGACCGCCGCGAAACGCGCGAAGCTGTGCGAGGAACTGCTGGCCTGCGCGAAGGTGGGGGTGGGCATCGCCAGCGTCGAGGAGATCGACCGGCTCAACATCCTCTGGGCGACGATGCTGGCGATGACGCGGGCGGTGGAGGCGCTGGGCTTCCCGCCCGCCTTCGTGCTGGTCGACGGCAATCGCTGCCCGAAATGGCACCACCGCAGCGAGGCGGTGGTGAGCGGCGACGCGCTGTGCTTGTCGATCGCGGCGGCCTCGATCGTCGCCAAGCATCGCCGCGACTGCATGATGGTGGAGCTGGACGCGCAGTTCCCCGGCTATGGCTGGGCATCGAACAAGGGCTATGGCGGCAAGGCGCACCAGGAGGCTTTGCGCAGGCTGGGCCCGACACCGCACCACCGCCGCAGCTTCGCGCCTGTCGCGCAGGCGCATCTCGATTTCGGGCCGATCGCGGCGGAGTGAGGGCTCGGCGATCGTTCGTCCGTGCCTGCCAACCCGTTGAACCCGAACCGCCGCCGCCCTAGGGGCGGGGCATGAGTCGCATTCTTCTCCTGCTCGCCGCGCTGCTCGGCTTCGGTGCCGCCTCCCCCGCCTCCGCCTATTGGGAATATGGCCATGAAACGGTGGGCGCGATCGCCTATCGCAACGTGACGCCGCAGGTCCGCGCGAAGATCGATGCGCTGCTCAGGCGCCAGAACCTGCTGGAAACGCCGACCTGCCCGGCCGGGACGATCGAGCAGGCGGCCGTCTGGGCGGATTGCGTGAAGACGCTGGGGCCGCGCTTCAGCTATGCCTATTCCTGGCACTATCAGAATATCGACATCTGCAAGCCGTTCGACCTGAAGCCGCCGTGCCGCGACGGCAACTGCGTCTCCGCCCAGATCGAGCGCGACGTGAAGCTGCTCAAGGACCCCAAGGTGCCGGTGCGCGAGCGGGTGATGGCGCTGGCCTTCCTCGTCCACTTCGTCGGCGACCTGCACCAGCCGCTCCATGCCGGCGATCATAGCGACCTGGGCGGCAACCAGGTGAAGACCAACTACGGCGCCTTCACCAGCGGCAAGCTGAACCTGCACTCGGTGTGGGACGGCTATCTGGCCGAGCGCGCCATCTCGCAGCCGCCGTCGCCGGTGCGGGTCTACACCCCGGCCGAACGCGCCGCGATGTGGGGCGGCAGCGTCGCCGACTGGAGCCGCGAGAGCTGGCAGGTGGCGCGCGACACGGTCTATCCCAGCGCCGCGGGCGAAGGCGTCTGCACGGCCGGGGCGCACCCGGCGCATCTCGACGAGGCGACGCTCGAAAAGCTGGTGCCGGTCGCGCGCCGGCAGGTGGTGCGCGGTGGGCTGCGGCTGGCGAAGCTGCTGGACGAGGCGCTCGGCTGACCGTTCGTGCCGTTTCGTCACATTTGTAACGATGCTATAGCGCTGCGATGAACAAGGAAACGCATGTGCTGGACCGTCCGCCCGAAGGTGCTGCGGCGGACTGGACGATCCCGCAGGACTGGGCGGCGTACACCGCCGAGGAGCATGCCACCTGGGACAGGCTGTTCGCCCGCCAGGCGAAGCTGCTGCCGGGACGCGCCTCCTCCGCCTATCTCAAGGGCCTGGAGGCACTCCGCCTCTCCGAGTCCGGCATTCCCAATTTCGAGGAGCTTTCCGAGCGGCTCCACAAACTCACCGGCTGGCAGGTCGTCGCGGTGCCGGGGCTGGTGCCGGACGCGGTGTTTTTCGATCACATGGCGAACCGGCGGTTCGTTGCCGGCAATTTCATCCGCCGGCCGGACCAGCTCGACTATATCCAGGAGCCGGACGTGTTCCACGACGTGTTCGGCCATGTGCCGATGCTCGCGGATCCGGTGTTCGCCGATTATCTGGCGGCCTATGGCCGCGGCGGCATGCGCGCGCTGGAGCTGGGGGCGCTGAAGCAGCTCGGCCGGCTCTACTGGTACACGGTGGAGTTCGGGCTGGTCGAGGAGGCCGAGGGGCTGCGCATCTACGGCTCGGGCATCGTCTCCAGCTCGGCCGAGAGCGTGTTCGCGCTGGACAGCGACAGCCCCAACCGTATCCGCTTCGACATGCAGCGGGTGATGCGGACCGAGTATCGCATCGACGATTTTCAGCAGAATTATTTCGTGATCCCCAGCTTCGAGGCGCTGCTGCGCGAGACGGTGGAGACCGATTTCGCGCCGCTCTATGCCGAGATCCTCGCCCAGCCGGACATCCCGATCGCCGCGATCCTGCCCGAGGATGACGTGATCACGCACGGCACGCAGGCCTATGCGGAGGGGAAGGCGGCCTCCTGATCCTGCTCTGCGCGGAGGCGGGGGTTTGGGCTCGCCATTCGCGGCCCGTCCCGCTACCCGCGCTCCCATGTCCCGTTCTCCCCGCATCGCCTTCCTCGTCGCCGCGCTGGGGATCGCCAATTATTCGGTGATGGACGCGGTGATGAAGGGCATGTCGATCGCCCACGGCGCCTATAGCGCGGTGCTGTGGCGCTCGGTCGGCGCGATCGTGCTGCTGGGGCCGATCTTTCTCCTGCGCCGCACCGCCTGGCCGAGCCGGGCGGCGCTGAAGCTTCATTTCGCGCGCGGTGTGCTCGCGGGCAGTTCGGTGGTGCTGTTCTTCTGGGGCCTCGCCCGGGTGACCATGGCGCAGGGCATCGCGCTGACCTTCCTCGCGCCGCTGATCGCGATGTTCCTCGCCGCCTTCTTCCTTGGCGAGCGGATCCGGCGCGCGGCGATCGGCGGGTCGCTGATCGCCAGCCTGGGCGTGCTGACCATCGCGGTCGGCCAGGTGCAGGCGCATGCCTCTACGCAAGTGGTGCTGGGATCGATCGCGGTGTTCGGCGCCTCGATCCTCTATGCCGGCAGCCTGATCCTGCTGCGCCGGCAGGCGCAGGTTGCCGATCCGATCGAGGTCGCGCTGTTCACCAGCCTGGTGCTGGCGCTGGTGATGCTGCCCGCCGCGCCGTGGTTCTCGTCGATGCCGCCGGTGACGTTGTGGCCCTGGATCCTGGGGGCCGCGCTGATCGGCTCGATCTCGGCCGTGCTGCTCGCCTGGGCCTATGGCCATGCCGAGGCGCAGGTGCTGGCTCCGGTCGAGTATACCGCCTTTGTGTGGGGCGCGCTGCTCGGCTATCTGGTCTTCGACGAGCGCGTCTCCGGCTGGACGGTCGGCGGCGCGCTGCTCATCATCCTGGGCTGCCTGGCCGCGATCCGCGGCCGCGTGGCAGCCGCTCCCCAGACCGAGGCCGGCGCATGACCCAGATCCGTTTCGCGAGCCCGCACGACGTTCCCCAGATCCTCGCCTTTGTCCGTGAACTCGCCGACTTCGAGCGCGAGCCCGACGCCGTGGTCGCGACCGAGGCGATGCTGGAGGCCGCGCTGTTCGGCCCGCGCCCCGCCGCCGAAGCGGTGATCGCGGAGGGGCCGGACGGCACGGCGCAGGGCTTCGCGCTGTTCTTCCAGAATTTCTCCACCTGGACCGGGCTGCCCGGCATGTATCTGGAAGACCTGTATGTCACGCCCGCCGCGCGCGGTGCGGGCGTGGGCAAGGCACTTCTCCGCCATTTGGCCGATATCGCGGTGACGCGCGGCTATGGCAGGTTCGAATGGTCGGTGCTCGACTGGAACCAGTCGGCGATCGATTTCTATCGCGCGATGGGGGCCGTGGGCATGGAGGAATGGACGGTGCAGCGGGTGACCGGCGACGCGCTGCGCGCCCTGGCGGGGCGCTGATGGGCTGGATCTACCTGCTGCTCGGCGGGCTGTGCGAGGTGGGCTTCACCACCTGCATGCGCTTTACCGACGGCTTCCGGAACCTGCCCTGGACGCTGGCCTTTCTGGGCTTCATCGCGGTGTCGATGGCGCTCCTGGAAATGGCCGCGCGCACCGTTCCGCTGGGCACTGCCTATGCCGTGTGGGGCGGGATCGGCGCGCTCGGCACGGTGATCGTCGGCATGCTCTGGTTCGGCGAGCCGGTGAGTGCGGTGCGCATCCTGCTGATCCTCGGGCTGGTCGGCTGCATCGCCGGGCTGCGGCTGGCCGGCGGCGGCCACTGATGGCGCTCGACACCGGGCTGATCGAATGGGTGCGCGAGGCGCTGGCCCCGATCGGCACGGTCACGATGCGCAGGATGATGGGCGGGGCGACGCTCTATTGCGACGGCACCGTGTTCGCCCTGCTCGCCTTCGACGAACTGTGGTTCAAGGCCGATGCCGAGAGCGACGCGGCGTGGGACGCCGCCGGTGCCGATCGCTTCACCTATGAGGCCAAGGGCCGGCAGATGGTGATGAACTATCGTCGCGCCCCCGCCGATGCCCATGACGATGCCGAAGCGCTGCGCGACTGGGCGATGCTGGCGATCGACGCCGGTCGCCGCGCGCCGCCCCGCACCCCCCGCGCCGGTAAGAAAAAGGGGTAGGCGCCTCCAGTCTTGTCTGACAAGATGGAGCGAAAGAGATCGTCGTCGGGGGAGGGAATGTCTGTGAACGCCAAGTCGCTGTTGCTGCTGGGGGCAGCGTTTGCCGCGGCCATTGCACCGAGTTTTGCTGCGTCGGCCGCACCGGGGCGGACGGTGGCGAGCGTCGGGGTCGCGCTGCTCGCCCGCGACACCGATGGCGCCCGTTTCCGCACGGCCGAGGGTGTGCTGGCGCTCACCTTCTGGGGGGACCGGATTCTTCGCGTGACGATGCTCCGCGAGGGCGCCGAGCGCGCGGCCGATGTCGCCCTGGTCGGCAAGCCCGCCACGGTGGCCTGGACGCTCGACCAGGAGGCGGACCGCTATCTGCTCGCCACCCCGGCGATGCGGGTGAGCGTCGATCGCCAGAGCGGCGCGGTGGCGCTGCTCGGCGCCGACGGCAAGCCGCTGGTCGCCGAGGCCAATCTCGAGCGCCGCAAGCTGGGCGGCACCCCCGATGCCGAGGGCGCGGTGCGCTTGCTGTTCGCGCTGCCGGAGGGGCGGGCGGTCTATGGCCTCGGCCAGCACCAGGCGGGGCTGCTCGATTATCGCGGGTCGATCGTGCGGCTGCAGCAGGCGAACACCGATGTCGGCGTGCCCGTCTTCGTCTCGCCCGCCGGGTTCGGGCTGTTCTGGAACAATGCCTCGGTGACCGAGGTCGCGGTGGATACGCCGCAGGCCGGCGGCCGCATCCTGTTCCGCTCGGCGGCGGGGGAGGGCGTCGATTACTTCCTGTTCGCCGGGCCCGATGTCGATCAGGTGATCGGCGCCTATCGCCAGCTGACCGGCGCCGCGTCGCTGTTGCCGCGCTGGGCCTGGGGGCTGTGGCAGTCGAAGGAACGCTATGCCTCGCAAGCCGAGCTGCTTGGCGTGGCCGCTGAGTATCGCCGGCTGGGAATCCCGCTCGATGCAGTGGTGCAGGACTGGCAATATTGGCCCGCCGGGCGCTGGGGCAGCCACGAGATGGACCCGGGCCGCTTCCCCGATCCCAAGGCGATGCTCGATACGCTGCACCGGCAGAACCTGCACAGCATCGTCTCGGTCTGGCCGCGCTTCGACCTGGGGCTGGAGAATACCCGCGCGCTCGACGCGATCGGCGGGCTGTACCCCAGGACCTACCCCAATGTGTACCCGGCCGGCGAAGGCCGCTGGTACGATGCCTTCTCGCCCAAGGCGCGCGCGCTCTACTGGCGGCAGATTTCCGAGCGGCTGGGACGCGCCGGGTTCGACGGCTATTGGCTGGACGGCAGCGAGGCCGAGCTGGGCGGCCAGTGGGGCGAGATGGCGGAGGTGGCCACCGCCATGGGGCCGGGCGCGCGGATGTATAACGCCTATCCGCTGCTGCACACCATGGCGGTGCACGACGGCATGGCGGCAGACTATCCGGCCAAGCGCCCGCTGCTGCTCACCCGCTCGGCCTGGGTGGGGCAGCAGCGCAACGGCGCCTTCACCTGGTCCGGCGATGTGAGCGGGCGGTGGGACGTGTTCGCCAAACAGATTCCGGCGGGCGTCAATTTCTCGATGACCGGCAATCCCTTCTGGTCGGCGGATATCGGCGGCTTCTTCGGCGGCAGCCCCAAGGATCCCGCCTATCAGGAGCTGTTCACCCGCTGGCTGCAGTTCGCGGTGTTCAACCCGATGTTCCGCATCCACGGCACCGGCGAGGGCAAGGAAGTCTACAGCTTCCCCGAAAGCGCGCGCGGTCCGCTGCTCGATGCGGTGGCGCTGCGCTACCGGCTGCTGCCCTTCCTCTATGCGCAAAGCTGGCAGGTGGCGGATCGCGGCGCCTCGTTCCTCTACCCGGTGGGCATGGTGTTCCCGAACGACGCCCGGGCGCAGGACCTGCGCGACCAATATCTGTTCGGGCGCGGCCTGCTGGTGAGCCCGGTGATCGATGCCGGGGCGACGTCGCGCGCGGTCTATCTGCCGGCGGGTACCGACTGGGTCGATTTCTGGACCGGCGCGCGCCATGCGGGCGGCGCGCGGATCCAGGTCGCCGCGCCGATCGGGCAGATTCCGGTGCAGGTGGCGGCGGGGACGATCCTGCCGCTGGGATCGCCGGTGCAATATGCCGACCAGAGCCCCGACCGGCCGATCGAGCTGCGCGTCTATCGCGGCGCCGATGGCCGTTTCACCCTCTACGACGATGCCGGCGACGGCCAGGGCTGGCGGCGCGGCGAGCGGGCGACGATCGACCTGGTGCTGAACGACAAGGCGGGCACGCTGACGATCGGCGCGCGCGAGGGCCGCTATCCCGGCATGGCGAAGACGCGCCGCTTCCGGGTGGTCACCGTCGCGCCGGGTTCGGGCACCGGCCTTGCCGAAGCGCCGGGGCGCGAGGTCGTCTATGACGGCAAGCAGGTCGTGGTGGCGCTGTAACCGCGCCACCACGCGCGGTCAGAACTTGGGGTCGAAGTTGAAGAAGATCGGGTTGGAGATGGCGACCATCGGCCCGGCGACCTTGGTGAAGTTCTCCACCCCCGGATAGGGCGTCTGCGGGCCTTCCACCTCGACCCGGTAGTAACTGCGGCCCTTGGCCTCGGGCGTGTCGGTAAAGCCCACCGTGCCGTCCGCGCCGATGTCGAGGGTGGCGAACGGATCGCCGTTCTTGACCACGCGGACATGATAGGCGCCGTCCTCGCGCGTGCCGGACAGGCGCACGGTGAAGCGCACCGGGCCGGCGGGCGCCACGGCGTTGTCGCCCATCAGCATGTCCGCCTTGCCGTCGCCGTTGACGTCCGCGGTCAGTTCGACGCGGGGGGCGTAGGGGTTGGCGCTGATCGAGGCGCGGCCGCGGCCGATCGCGGCGATCACCGCCGCGCGGGTGCGGGCGGGCGCGAACACCCAGGTGGTCGGCGTGCCGATATTGTTGGCGGTGGCCTCCAGCGCCTGGGGCGCGGTGCTGCCGGGGACCGTGCCATGGTGCGAATCGCTGCCGCCGCGCGCGCCGATCTTGCGGCCCGAATTGAGCATGTCGTCCCACACCATCAGGTTGGTCTTGTTCGGCGCCCAGCGCACGCTGTTCCATACCTCGAGCGAATCGACCATGTCGTACGAAAAGCCGAAATGGTCCTTGTTGGTCGGGTGGTTGGCGGAGAGGTGGACGCCCAGTCCCTCCTTCACCTTCTGGACCTGTACGTCCCGGGCATCGCGGATGTCGAACAGCTTCTTTTCGTCATAGGGCTTCGCCGAGAGGATCACGGCATGGCCGCGCACCGTCGTCCATTCCGCGCCGTAGAGCAGCAGCAGCTTGTCCGACCGGAATTCGGGGTCGCTCCACGTGTTGTGTGCGGTGTCGCCGTCCACATGGTTGTCGTGGTCGCTGATCAGCAGGAAGTCGAACCCGGCGGCTTCCGCATCGGCGATGATCCGCGCCTCGCTATGGTTGGTCGAATCCTTGCTGTGCCGCGAATGGACGTGCAGGTCGCCCTTCATCCACACGCCGTCGGTGAGGCTGGCGACGACGAACTTGTCGTTGGTCTGGGCAGAGGCAGCAGGCGCAAGCAGCGCGGCGAGCGCGAGGGCGGCGACACGGAACATGGCTTCTCCGGCAGGCAAGGATCGGGCGGACGCCCGGCTGCTCAACTACCGCCGAGAACGTTGATCGTGAAGGCCACCACGCCCAGGTTGAACACAAAAGCTGCAAGACAGTGCAGTGTCACCACCCGGCGCAGCTGCCGCGTCGTGACCGATACGTCGCTGGTCTGGAAGGTCATGCCCAGGCAGAAGGCGAAGTAGAGGAAATCCCAGTAGTTTGGCTCGGGCGTCTTGGGGAATTCCAGCCCGCCCTTGTCGCGCCCGCCCGGCGCCTCGCTGTAGAAGAGATGGGCGTAATGCAGCGCGTAGACGCCGTTGCTGAACGTCCAGCTGAGCGCGAGCGTGCCGATGATCAGGCCAAGCTGCGCGGGCTGGGGCGCCTTGCGTTCCATCAGTTCGCTGGCGATCGCGATCAGGATGATGATGGTGACGGCGCCGGTAATGCCGAGCAGCACCAGCCGGTTCGCATCGTTGTTGCAGGCCGAACGCCGCATCGCGTCGGACTGGTGCTTGAGCATCGGCACGCACAGCGCCAGGAACAGCGCCGCGCCGATGTCGAAGGCGAGCATCGCTCCGGCGCGGATGCCGAGCTGCGGGATCAGGAAGAAGCCCGCCGCGATCGTCGTTGCGGCAAAGGCGAGAAAGCGCGGCGGCGCGAGGACGTTGCCGACCCCTCGGGATCGCGCCCCGCGCCGCCGCGGATTCTGGCTCAGGCGGCCTTGGCCTTCTTGGCGGCCTCGATCGCGTCGAGCACGATCTGGCGCGCTTCGGCGGCATCGCCCCAATTGCCGATCCGCACCCACTTCTCGGACTCCAGGTCCTTATAGTGGGTGAAGAAATGCTCGATCTGCTGCAGCACGATCGAGGGCAGGTCCGAACGCTCGCCGACGTCCGAATAATAGGGGAAGGTGCTGTCGACGGGCACGCAGACCAGCTTCTCGTCGCCGCCGGCTTCGTCTTCCAGCTTCAGCACCGCGATCGGGCGCGCACGCACCACGCAGCCCGGCACGAAGGGCGAGCGGGCGATGACGAGCGCGTCGAGCGGGTCGCCATCGGGCGACAGGGTGTGCGGCACGAAGCCGTAGTTCGCCGGATAGCGCATCGGCGTGTGCAGGATGCGATCGACGAACAGCGCGCCGCTGGCCTTGTCGAATTCGTACTTCACCGGCTCGCCGCCGACCGGCACTTCGATAATGACGTTCAGGTTGTTGGGCGGGTCGTCCCCGACCGGGATCAGATCGATGCGCATAATATCTCTAAACCTTGGTTGGCGGCTTCGCCCTTCTCAGCGGGCTTGCAGCAGCTTGTCGAGGCCAGCCTCTCCTTCGACCGTCTTGACGAGGTGCGGATAGCGCAGCCCGTCATGATAGTCGATGGTAACCTCTCGGTAACGATCGTCCCGTTTCAGGGTAAGCTGGATCGGCGCCTTGGTGCCCTTGGCCGCCTTCACCGCGTCGATCAGCGCCTCGGTCGAATAGGCCCGGCCGTTCACCGCCACGATCTCGTCGGCGACGGTGATGCCGGCCTTGAACGCCGGACCGTCCCACATCACCCCGGCAATGCCCTTCTTGCCGACCGCCAGGCCCAGCGAATAGCTGAGGTCCGCGGTGCCCGGGCGCGCCATCTTGTTCGGCACGTCGGTATAGACGAGCTTGTAGCCGCCCCGCTCGAAGCCCTTGAGCGGCGCGCGATCGGAGACGTCGTGCAGGCGGGCGGTGAGCAGCCCCCGCCAGTCATAGGGCTGGATGCGCTCCAGCGTCTTCACCACCTCGTCGAAGCTGTAGGTCACCTCGCCATAATCGCCGTCGCGGCCGCCGAAAAAGGCGCGCGCGAAATCGTCGATCGACTTGGTGCCCTTGCTCTGTTCGCGGAGGATCGAATCGACCTCCATCCACACCAGCAGGCCCTCGTTGTAATAGTCCTCGCTGCGCTGCCAGCTGGTCCAGCCCTTGGGCGCACGCGCGGTGATGATCGGATCGTTGGTGGTGTCGATCAGCGGGCGCCACTGGCGGCCGGCGCGATTGTCGAGGCTGGCCATGATGCCCGCATAGCCTTCCAGCGTCTCTTCCTTGGAGACCAGGCCCGAGCGCGCCTGGAACACATAGCCCCAGAACTGGGTCTGCCCCTCGTACACCCACAGCGACTGGTCGCGCATCGGCATGCGGAAATCGGGCGTCCACAGCTCGGCGCCGCGGCGATACTTTCCGTCCCAGCTATGGGTATATTCGTGCGGCAGCAGGTTCCGTGCGCCCGCCTGCTCGGCCCATTTGGTGAAATAGCCGGGACCCACACCGTTTTCCGAACTGCGGTGATGCTCGAGACCGATCCCGCCCATCTTGTCGCTGATCGACAGGAGGAAATGATAGTGATCGTAATGCTGGGCGCCGAAGGTCTTCACCGCCTGCTCGACCAGCCGCTTGTGCGCCTCGATCTGCTCCGGCTTGGCCTCCAGTTCCTCGGGGCTGTCGGCCACGACGTCGAGCGTCACGCGCTCGGAGAGCGGAAACTTGCGATAATAGCGCCCGGCGATCACCGGCGAGTCCATCAGGATCTCGTAGCTGGTGGTCTCATAGGCATAGGTGGAGCCGGTCGCCTTGGCGGGCACCGCCCCGGCGGCGGTCCAGCCCTCGGGATATTTCACCGTCGCCTGGACGGGGATGCGGCGGGTGAAATAGCCGGCGGGATAGAGGCTGAGCGAGTTGAACTGCAGGCTCATCATCTCCTGCGTCATCACGATGCGGCCCTGACTGCCGTCGGTCGCCGAGACGAACTGGAACTCGGCCTCCACCGTCCTGGCGCCGGCGGGCACGTCGACATGGAAGGCGAACACGTCCACCGCGTCGCGCGTCCAGGGCAGGCGCTTGCCGTTCGCCTTGATCTGCAGGCCGGCCAGCTTCTCGATCTCGCCGCGCGGCCCGTGCTTGCCGGGCAGCCATTCGGGGAAGAGCAGAGTCAGGCGGCCGCTTTTGGCGATGGGGATCGTTTCGCGCACCCGGAAGATGCCGCGCATCGTGTCGGTCGCGTCGATATCGACCTTCAGCGTGCCGGGATAGGCGATGTCGCGCGCGGCCGGGATCGTCTCGACGATCGGCAGCGGCTGGGGCGCGGAATTCTGCGCGAGCGCGGGCGCGGTAGTGGCCAGCAGCAAGCCGGCGAGCGAGATGGCACGAACCAAGATGACAACCCCCATTTCAGGATCTTCGCGAGCAAGAAAGCGCTTCGTTCGGGCAACATTGTTGCTCGCGAATGTCCGGGGGGCAAGGAGATTTGATGCCGCTTCATCCTCCCCCGCAAGGGGGAGGATAGGACCTCGGGCCTACTCCGCCGCGATGCCGGCCTTGGCGAACATGTCGCCTTCGATCGCATCCTCGTTGGCGATGGTGCTGGTCTTGGCCTGGCGACGCTTGTCGAAGCTGTCCCACACCTCGTTCCAGTTGCCGCGCGTCGCCGCCTTGGAATATTCGGTTGCCCGCGTCTCGAAGAAGTTGGCGTGCTCGACGCCGTTGAGCAGCGGGGCGAGCCAGGGCAGGGGATGCTCGTCGATCATGTAGATCGGCTTCAGGCCCAGCTGGCCGAGGCGCCAGTCGGCGATGAAGCGGACATATTTCTTGATGTCCTTCGGCGTCATGCCGTTCACCGGGCCCATTTCGAACACCAGGTCGATGAACGCGTCCTCGATGCGCACGGTCTTCTGGCACATGTCCAGAATGTCGTCGCGCACGCTCGGCGTCATGCAGTTCCGTTCCTTGCAGAAGGTGTGGAACAGCTTGATGATGCCTTCGCAGTGCAGGCTCTCGTCGCGGATCGACCAGGTGACGATCTGGCCCATGCCCTTCATCTTGTTGAAGCGCGGGAAGTTCATCAGCATCGCGAAGCTGGCGAACAGCTGCAGCCCCTCGGTGAAGCCGCCGAACATCGCCAGCGTCTTGGCGATATCCTCGTCGCTGTCGACGCCGAAGGTGCTGAGGTAATCATGCTTGTCCTTCATCTCCTTGTACTGGAGGAAGGCCGAATACTCGGTCTCGGGCATGCCGATCGTGTCGAGCAGGTGGCTGTACGCCGCGATGTGCACCGTCTCCATGTTGGAGAAGGCGGTGAGCATCATCTTCACCTCGGTCGGCTTGAACACCCGGCCGTATTTCTCGTGGTAGCAATCCTGCACTTCCACATCGGCCTGGGTGAAGAAGCGGAAGATCTGGGTGAGCAGGTTGCGCTCGTGATCCGACAGCTTCTGCGCCCAGTCGCGGCAATCCTCGCCCAAGGGCACTTCTTCCGGCAGCCAGTGGACCTGCTGCTGGCGCTTCCAATATTCATAGGCCCAGGGATATTCGAAGGGCTTGTAGGTCTTGCGGGCTTCGAGAAGCGACATGGGGGGTACTCCGGATCAGAAACTGGAATGAGATAAGCCAGCGCTGAGCATTGATATGCCCAACGCGACATAGAGAGCGCCGGCCGCCAAGCGGGTCCACGTTCTCTTGAAAGGCTGGTTGTAGCGGTCGAGCAGGTAGGACAGGCCGATCAAGATAAACCACCCTTGCGAGCTGGCGCTCGCCCAAGCAGGAAGTTTGCCAAGCCCAAGCTCCGGACCGAAAAAGTCGATGATCAAAAAGCCCAGGAGCAATGCCCAGGGGAGTAGCAGGAAAACTGCCGGGCGCTTGTACCAGACCCGCGGATCTCGCTCTTCCGGTGCATCGTTGATCTCGGCGATTGCTGCATCGATGCTGCGCAATTCTTCGAAATACAGATCGTGTCCGCGCGCCAGGCGACGTTCGCGTCGGTCGTGGAGACGGCGCAGGCGTGGCTCGGCCGCCAATGGCACCCACCGTTCCAGCAATTTAAAGCCTGCCAGCAGTAGCGCCAAGGTCGCCGAGCCCAGCAGGAACGACACCAGGAGGAGCATGGGCGTGCTCACGCCACCCCTCCCGCACTCGCAAAGGCCAGCGCGAAGCCGGTGAGGAACAGGCCGAGCGCGACCAGCATCATGCCGGCGATGCGCAGCGCATAGGTCGCCGGCTCGCTTGAGCGGACGCGCAGCAGCCCGCGCGCCGCCGAGGGGCGGAGGAGGACGATCAGTCCCGCCGTGCCCGCAGCGATGCCGAGGCCGGCCTGAATGGCGAGCGTGCGTGTCATTGGTCGATCACCCGTCCGCGGACGGTCTTCATCCCATCGCGCACGACGATGCGTTCGCGATAGACGACCTTGCGGCCACCCTGCGCGCCGACGCCGAGGAACACCACGCCGATGAAGAAGCCGAAATCATACCAGCCGCCATTGTTCGGCACCGCATAGACCGCGACGTCCGGGAAAATCAGCGACAGACCCCAGGCGGCGGGGAAGATGAAGCCGTGCCACAGCCCGAGCAGGAAGCCCGGCGCCTGCGGCTGCACCGCGCTCGGCACCTGGTGCGCGCAGGCGGCGAGCAGCACGAGCGCGGCGAGGACGAGGAGGCTCCGGGGCGTCATGCCGCTATCCCTTGGTATGGCAGACGGCCCTTGGGGCAGCGTGCATCGATTGCCGTCCGCGTGCGTTCGGTGCGCGAACCCCAAGCAGGAGAAGACCCATGGCAGATCTGAGCGCAATCCAGGAGCATATGGAAGTCATCGGCGCCGACGGCGTCCATGTCGGCACCGTCGACCATGTCGAGGGCGACCGCATCAAGCTGACCAAGAAGGACTCGGGCGCGCAGATCGAGGGCGCCACGGGCCGCCACGAAGGGCACCACCATTATATCTCCGGCGGCTTGGTCGCCGAGGTGGAGGGCGACAAGGTGCGCCTGTCGGCCAATGCCGACGTCGCGGTCGAGCAGTTCGAAGAAGAGGCCTGAGGCCCGGCGGCGGGGGGAGCATCTGCCCCCCTTGCCCTGCCGCCCGCGATTCCCTGCGCGCATGCGCACCGACCGCCGCGATCCCGTCATCGTCGTGAACGAGGCGCCCGAGGCGCGAAAGTCGATACGATGCAGGCGCATGCGGTGCTGTCAGCGAATCCTCAGTCTGTGCAGAAGCCGGAGTTCGGCGCTGCCAAATCCACGGTCACCGATCGTATCGAAACTGCCCGTCCGGCGCTACCGAAATAGCGCGAGGGACGAGATTTTGGGCTGTGGATAACTCGACATCTAGAGGGGTGCCGCCATATCGAACCCCCAGATGTGGTATGTGTGGACCGGAGAAGCATAAGGCTCCCCCGGCCCCAGCGTCTTACGTGAAGGACCAGCGCGCCGGCGCATCCGACGCCATCAGCGAGATACGGAACGCGATCACCGCGATCCAGAAGATCGCGAAGAACAGGGCGCCCCACTTCAGGGCGGTCCGCTTGCGGCGTTCGAGCTTCTGCATGCTGTCAGCCTCCTTCCGTCGCGATTGCCCGATCAGGGCATCAGCACATGGTCGACCACATGGACCACGCCGTTCGACTGCGGCACGTCGGCGATGGTCACGGTCGACTGGCCGCCCTTGGCGTCGGTGAGCACGACGTTGCTGCCCGACAGGCTCGCCTTCAGCGTCTCGCCCTGCACGGTCTTGAGCGATGCGGTGCCGCCGCCGGCTTTGATCTTGCCGACCAGCTCGGTCGCGGTGACCTTGCCGGGGACGACATGGTAGGTGAGGATGCTGGTCAGCGTCGCCTTGTTCTCCGGCTTCACCAGCGTTTCGACCGTGCCGGCGGGCAGCAGGCCGAAGGCGGCGTTGGTCGGCGCGAAGACGGTGAACGGGCCCTTGCCGTTCAGCGTGTCGACGAGACCGGCGGCCTTCACCGCCGCCACCAGCGTGGTGTGATCGGCCGACTGCGAGGCGTTTTCGACGATCGTCTTGCTGGCGACCATCTCGGCGCCGCCGACCGTCTTGGACTGGGCGAAGGCCGAAACCGGGGTGGCGGCGACGACAAGGCCACCCAGCGCGGCGACCATGAACTTGGAAACGGGCACAATTCTTCTCCTCAACCTGTAACAGGTGGAACAAGAACTATGGAACCATCGCCGCGTTGCGGCCCCCGTACTTAGGGGAAGTTTCGTCCGTTTCTTCAAGCAATTGAAAAACAACGAATAGATGCTGGCGCTATGTCGCGGGCTGCCCCTTTGTGCAGTCCCCGAACGCAAAACGCCCTCCCGGTCCGGCGGGCGGGGAGGGCGTGAAGCGTCAGCTTTGCGATCGCAAACCGATCCCGGGGGCCCGCCTTACTGGCAGGCCAGGCACTCGTCGTAATCGGTGCTCTCGCCAAGATCGAACTTGGGCTTCTCGATCGTGTTGTCGGCCTCGACCCCGCCGGCGAACCCGGCGCGCTGCACCGACTTCGACCGCAGATAGTAGAGCGACTTGATGCCCAGCTCCCAGGCGCGGAAGTGGAGCATCAGCAGATCCCACTTCTCCACGTCCGCCGGGATGAACAGGTTGAGCGACTGCGCCTGGTCGATGAACGGCGCGCGATCGCCCGCCAGCTCCAGGATCCAGCGCTGGTCGATCTCGAAGCTGGTCTTGTACGTGTCCTTCTCTTCCGGGGTCAGGAAGTCGAGATGCTGGACCGAGCCGCCCTGTTCGAGGATCGAATTCCACACCGCGTCGGAATTTTTCGACTTCTCCTTGAGCAGCTTCTCCAGATACGGATTGCGCACCGAGAAGGAGCCGCTGAGCGTCTTGTGGGTGTAGATGTTCGCCGGGATCGGCTCGATGCAGGCGCTGGTGCCGCCGCAGATGATCGAGATCGACGCGGTCGGCGCGATCGCCATCTTGCAGCTGAAGCGCTCCATCACGCCCATGTCGGCGGCGTCGGGGCAGGGCCCGCGCTCGACCGCCAGCGCCATCGAGGCTTCGTTCACCTGTGCGCTGACATGCTTGAAGATGCGCAGGTTCCAGCTCTTCGCCATCGCGCCCTCGAACGGAATGCCGCGCGCCTGGAGGAACGAGTGGAAGCCCATCACGCCGAGGCCGACCGAGCGCTCGCGCGCCGCCGAATAGCGGGCACGGGCCATCTCGTCGGGCGCTCGCTCGATATAGTCGGTCAGCACATTGTCGAGGAAGCGCATCACGTCCTCGATGAACAGCTTGTCCTTGTTCCACTCGTCCCAGGTCTCGAGGTTGAGCGAGGACAGGCAGCACACCGCGGTACGATCATTGCCGAGATGGTCACGGCCGGTGGGCAGCGTGATTTCCGAGCACAGGTTCGAGGTCGAGACCTTGAGGCCCAGATCGCGGTGGTGCTTCGGCATGGTCGAGTTCACGTGGTCCGAGAACACGATGTAGGGCTCGCCGGTGGCGAGGCGGGTCTCGACCAGCTTCTGGAACAGCGCGCGGGCATCGACCGTGGCGCGGACCGAGCCGTCCTTGGGGCTCTTCAGCTGCCATTCGCGGCCGTCGCGCACCGCTTCCATGAACGCGTCGGGGATCAGCACGCCGTGGTGCAGGTTCAGCGCCTTGCGGTTGAAGTCGCCCGAGGGCTTGCGGATCTCGAGGAACTCCTCGATCTCGGGGTGCGAGATGTCGAGATAGCAGGCGGCCGAGCCGCGGCGCAGCGACCCTTGCGAGATCGCCAGCGTCAGCGAATCCATCACGCGGACGAACGGGATGATGCCGCTGGTCTTGCCGTTGAGGCCCACCGGCTCGCCGATGCCGCGCACGCTGCCCCAATAGGTGCCGATGCCGCCGCCGCGCGAGGCGAGCCAGACATTCTCGTTCCAGGTCTGGACGATGCCGTCCAGGCTGTCCGGCACCGAGTTGAGATAGCAGCTGATCGGCAGGCCGCGGCCCGTGCCGCCGTTCGACAGCACCGGGGTGGCCGGCATGAACCACAGCTTGGAGATATAGTCGTACAGGCGCTGGGCGTGCGCCTGGTCGTCGGCATAGGCCGAGGCGACGCGGACGAACAGGTCCTGATAGCTTTCGCCGGGGAGGAGATAGCGGTCCTTCAGCGTCTCCTTGCCGAAATCGGTGAGCAGCGCGTCGCGCGCATGATCGACCTCGACCGGATAGGGCTGCGGCACGATCGCCTTGCTGTCGAGCGCCTTGCTGGCGGGGGCGGCTTCGATGGTGGCGGTCTCGTTCACGCTGTTCTCACTGTCCCTGAATTCCATGCTCGCACCCCTGTCTTCCTGCTTCACGCAACTACCGACTCGGGGCACCGTAGCGATCCTAGCACCAGCCGGGTTTGCGCGAGAACAAAAAGTGTCCATCGGCCCGGCGCCCGGCACGAGTCTGCCCATGCCGCATTTGGGGATGCGGACAACGGGTTACCAGTGCTTGGGTTTGCCCCTTGGTGCGACCACTACAGATTGTGCCAATCCGAGTTCGGGCACAAGAGCCCAAATGAGACCGGAATGCAACGGCTCATCGCTGAAATGACTCGGCTCGTGGCGCGGCCAGCGCGCCGGAAAAGCCGCGACGCGCGGACCTTCCTTGCCTTCCAAAAAGGCAAGGGAACGAACGCGGAACTGCAAATAAATTTTAGGGGATGAATCACCCCCGCCACAACCGCTGGGGGTCGTGGCGGGG
>NZ_AGFU01000013.1:0-2500 GCF_000226955.1 Sphingomonas elodea ATCC 31461 | reverse complement strand
TAACACGCACTGGAGGTCCGAACCGATTAACGTTGAAAAGTTACCGGATGAGTTGTGCTTAGGGGTGAAAGGCCAATCAAGCCGGGAAATAGCTGGTTCTCCGCGAAAACTATTGAGGTAGTGCCTCGGATGAACACCCTAGGGGGTAGAGCACTGGATGGATGCGGGGGTCGCGAGATCTACCAATTCTAACCAAACTCCGAATACCTAGGAGTGATATCCGGGAGACAGACGGCGGGTGCTAAGGTCCGTCGTCAAAAGGGAAACAGCCCTGACCTACAGCTAAGGTCCCCAAGTCACGTCTAAGTGGGAAAGCATGTGGGAATCCCAAAACAACCAGGAGGTTGGCTTAGAAGCAGCCATCCTTTAAAGAAAGCGTAACAGCTCACTGGTCTAAACAAGGGTTCCTGCGGCGAAGATGTAACGGGGCTCAAGACGTGCACCGAAGCTTAGGGTGTGTCGTAAGACACGCGGTAGCGGAGCGTTCCGTAAGCCTGTGAAGTGGAAGGGTAACCGACCATGGAGGTATCGGAAGTGCGAATGCAGACATGAGTAGCGATAAAGAGGGTGAGATGCCCTCTCGCCGAAAGACCAAGGGTTCCTGCGCAAGGCTAATCCGCGCAGGGTGAGCCGGCCCCTAAGACGAGCCCGAAGGGGGTAGTCGATGGGAACCACGTTAATATTCGTGGGCCTGGTGGTGTGTGACGGATTGCGTGTGTTGTCAGTTCTTATCGGATTGAGCTGGCTTCGAAGCAGTCCCGGGAAATAGCCCCACCGTATAGACCGTACCCGAAACCGACACAGGTGGTCTGGTAGAGTATACCAAGGCGCTTGAGAGAAGTGTCCTGAAGGAACTCGGCAAATTGCCTCCGTACCTTCGGAAGAAGGAGGCCCTGCATCTGGGCAACCAGTTGCAGGGGGCACAGGCCAGGGGGTAGCGACTGTTTAGCAAAAACACAGGGCTCTGCTAAGTCGGCTTCAAGACGACGTATAGGGCCTGACGCCTGCCCGGTGCCTGAAGGTTAAGTGGAGGAGTGCAAGCTCCGAAATGAAGCCCAGGTAAACGGCGGCCGTAACTATAACGGTCCTAAGGTAGCGAAATTCCTTGTCGGGTAAGTTCCGACCTGCACGAATGGCGTAACGACTTCCCCACTGTCTCCAGGACATGCTCAGCGAAATTGAATTCTCCGTGAAGATGCGGAGTACCCGCGGTTAGACGGAAAGACCCCGTGCACCTTTACTGCAGCTTCAGAGTGGCAGTGGAGAACAACTGTGTAGAATAGGTGGGAGGCTTTGAAGCACTGGCGCCAGCTGGTGTGGAGCCACCAAGTGAAATACCACCCTGTTGTTCTTTACTGTCTAACCTCGTACCGTCATCCGGTACAGGGACCCTCTGTGGCGGGTAGTTTGACTGGGGCGGTCGCCTCCTAAAGAGTAACGGAGGCGCGCGAAGGTTGGCTCAGGCCGGTTGGAAACCGGCTGTTAGAGTGCAATGGCATAAGCCAGCCTGACTGCGAGACTGACAAGTCGAGCAGAGACGAAAGTCGGTCATAGTGATCCGGTGGTCCCTCGTGGAAGGGCCATCGCTCAACGGATAAAAGGTACGCCGGGGATAACAGGCTGATAACCCCCAAGAGCTCATATCGACGGGGTTGTTTGGCACCTCGATGTCGGCTCATCACATCCTGGGGCTGGAGCAGGTCCCAAGGGTTTGGCTGTTCGCCAATTAAAGTGGTACGTGAGCTGGGTTCAGAACGTCGCGAGACAGTTTGGTCCCTATCTGCCGTGGGCGTCGAAATTTGAGAGGAGTTGACCCTAGTACGAGAGGACCGGGTTGAACATACCTCTGGTGTACCAGTCGTTCCGCCAGGAGCGCAGCTGGGTAGCTATGTATGGACGGGATAACCGCTGAAAGCATCTAAGCGGGAAGCCTCCCTCGAGATAAGATTTCATAGAGCGGTCGAAGACCACGACCTTGATAGATCGGATGTGGAAGCGCGGTAACGCGTGGAGCTAACCGATACTAATTGCTCTTTTCGCGCTTGAGAGTTTCACACCCCCATCGACAACCCTGGGTTGTTCGGTAGCCGGGTGGATGAATTTCCAGCCTTTGATCGTGCACGATTTGAAAAACGTTTCCCCCTTCGCCCACACCGGCTTCATTGCTTGGTGGCCATAGCGTCTGTGACCCACCCGATCCCATCCCGAACTCGGCCGTGAAACCAGACAGCGCCGATGGTACTATTGCTCAAGCAATGGAAGAGTAGGTCGCCGCCAGGCATTGAAGCCGGTGTCGGCAAAGGCACGGAAACCAAAACCCATTCACATGTCCCCCGTTCGCCCCCACAAAGGGCACCAGCATTGGCGCGGGGTGGAGCAGCCCGGTAGCTCGTCAGGCTCATAACCTGAAGGCCGCAGGTTCAAATCCTGCCCCCGCAACCACCGCTACAGAACGCCACACGCCGCCCTCACGGGCGGCGTTGTCTTTTGTGGCATACGC
>NZ_AGFU01000014.1 GCF_000226955.1 Sphingomonas elodea ATCC 31461 | reverse complement strand
CCCCCCCCGCCAGTCCGTCGTGCATTCGATGGTGGAATATGTCGACGGATCGGTACTCGCCCAGCTCGGCACGCCCGACATGCGCACGCCGATCGCCTATGCGCTTGCCTGGCCGGAGCGGATGGAGACGCCGTGCCCGCCGCTCGATCTGGCGGCGGTCGGCAAGCTGGAGTTCGAAAATCCCGATCTCGATCGCTTTCCGGCGCTGGCGCTGGCGATCGAGGCGCTGAAGGCGGGCGGGGCGCGTCCGGCGATTCTCAATGCCGCCAACGAAGTCGCCGTCGCGGCCTTTCTCGCCGGGCGGATCGGATTTCTTGAAATTGCCGCAATCTCTGCCGATACGCTGTCTCGCTATGACCCGGCCGCGCCGGACACGCTCGACGCCGTACTGGCAATCGACGAAGAGGCGCGGCGCTACGCGGCTGAGCGAGTGAAGGACTGCGTCGCTTGATCCAATCCCCCGGCATCCTGCTCACCGTTCTGGCGTTCGCGCTGGTGATCGGGCCGCTCGTGTTCCTGCACGAGCTGGGACATTATCTGGCCGGCCGCCTGTTCGGGGTGAAGGCCGAGGAATTCTCGATCGGCTTCGGGCGCGAGATCGCCGGCATCACCGATCGCCGTGGCACCCGTTGGAAGTTCAGCCTGCTGCCGCTGGGCGGCTATGTCCGCTTCGCGGGCGACATGAACCCGGCGAGCCAGCCTTCGCCCGAATGGCTGCAACTGCCGGCAAGCGAGCGCGCCAAGACGTTTCAGGCCAAGCCCTTGTGGCAGCGCGCGATCATCGTCGCTGCGGGTCCGATCATGAATTTTGTGGTCGCGATCGTCATCCTGTCCGGCTTTGCAATGGCATTCGGCGAGCTGGTCACGCCGCCCGTCGTGCGCGCAGTGGAACCCGGCACAGCGGCCGCCGCCGCCGGGCTGAAGGCGGGTGACCGCATTGTCGCACTGGGCGGACGCCAGGTCGGGGATTTCGACGATATCTATCGCTACATCGTTCTGCGCCCGGGTGCGTCGGTACGCATCGATTTCGTCCGTGGCGGCGAGGCAGGTACGCTAGACGCGGTGATCGGGACGAGCACGCTTCGCGATCGGTTTGGCAACGTTACGCAACGAGGCATGCTGGGCATCCGCCCTGGGACCTATGAGCTGCGGAAGATCTCTATTTGGGAGGCGCCGCTGGTCGGTCTGGGCAGGACGTGGCAGATCGTCGGCACCACCGTGGACGGCTTGGGCCAGATCTTTCTTGGGCGTGTCTCGGTAAAGGAACTGGGCGGACCACTGAAAATTGCGCAGGTCTCCGGTCAGAGCCTTGCGATGGGGCCACTCGATCTGGTCGGCCTCATCGCGCTCGTCTCCATTAATCTGGGATTCATCAACCTGTTGCCAGTCCCGGTACTGGATGGTGGTCACCTCCTGTTCTACGCCGTGGAAGCGGTCCGCCGGCGCCCGGTGGAGCCGCAGGTGATGGAATGGGCGTTTCGAGGCGGCATGCTCGCGATCCTCGCGCTGATGCTGTTCGTGACGCTCAACGATTTGGGTGCATTCGGCGTGTGGAGACATCTGGCCGGCTTGATCGGCTGAGGGGGTTCGTGCAGGGCGGCATGATGCCGCGCGCGTTCCGGTAATATTTGGATTCCGACTGGGGTGGAATGGTGACTGCGATCAAGGCAAGCAATTTGGGCGCGCGGGCGACGGCTACGCTATTGGCAGGGACGATCCTGTCGGGCGTGGTTGCGCCGGCGGAGGCGCAGACCGCGGCAACGCCCGCGGCTCCGGCGGCTCAGGCCCAGGCAACGCCCGCCCCGGTGGCCCCGGCGGTGGTGCGGACGATCAAGTCGCTGCGAGTGGAAGGCTCGCAGCGGATCGAGCCGGAGACGGTGCTCAGCTACACGCGCCTGCGCGTGGGCGACAGCTACACCAACGAGACGGTAGACCAGGCGATCAAGGATCTGCTCGCCTCCGAACTCCTCGCCGACGTGGCGATCGAGGGTGTCGAGGACGGCAATCTGGTACTTCGCATCCGCGAGAACCCGGTGATCAACCGCGTCGTCTTCGAAGGCAACAAGCGGCTGAAGCAGGACAAGATCGACAAGGAGATCAAGCTCAAGCCGCGCCAGATCTTCACGCGCACCGCAGTGCGCGCGGACATCGCGCGGATCATCGAACTGTATCGCCGCCAGGGCCGCTTCGCCGCCCGCGTCGAGCCGAAGATGGTCAGCCTCGACCAGAACCGCGTCGACGTGATCTTCGAGATTCACGAAGGTGCGAAGTCCAAGGTCCGCCAGATCAACATCATCGGCAACGAGGTGTTCTCGGACAAGAAGCTGCGCGCGCAGATGGCGACCAAGGTCGCCAGCCTCACGCACTTCCTCAGCTCGAACACGTCCTACGACCAGGACCGCCTCGCCTATGACCAGCAGAAGCTGCGTCAATATTACCTGACCGAAGGCTATGCCGATTTCCGCGTGATCTCGGCGGTGGCAGAGCTGACGCCGGACAAGAAGGACTTCATCATCACCTATGTGGTGGAGGAAGGCCCTCGGTACAAATTCGGCCCGGTGACGGTCGACAGCGCGATCCGCGACTTTGACGACAAGAAGCTCGCCGCCGCGCTGCCGATCAAGGAAGGCCAGTGGTATAACGCCAAGGCCGTCGAGGACACGGTAGAGCAGCTGAGCGAGACCGCCGGTCTGTTCGGCTATGCCTTTGCGGACGTTCGCCCCGACTTCCAGCGCAACAAGGATGCGCTGACGATGTCGATGAACTTCCACATCGGCGAGGCGAACCGTACCTATGTCGAGCGCGTCGACATCACCGGCAACCGTCAGACGCAGGACAAGGTGATCCGCCGCGAGTTGCGCGTAGCCGAAGGCGATGCGTTCAATACCTTCCTCGTCAAGCGCTCGCAGGACCGCATCAACAGCCTCGGCTATTTCCAGGACAAGTTCGAGATCGAGCGCAAGGAAGGTTCGGCACCGGACCGCATCGTGCTCTCGGCGAACGTGGAAGAGCGCCCGAACGGCGAACTCACGCTGTCTGCCGGCTTCTCGAGCCTTGAGCGCTTCATTCTTCAGGCCTCGATCCGCCAGCGCAACTTCCGCGGCATGGGACAGACGGCAAGCATTTCGGCCGATTATTCGAGCTATTCGAAGTCCGTCGAGCTGGGCTTCACCGAGCCCTATCTGTTCGACAGCAACATCGCGCTGGGCGCCACGATCTTCCGTCGCGACTTCAACAGCTTCAACTTCACGCAAAACAACACGCGCAACACCACCTATCGCCAGATCTCGACCGGCTTCCAGCTCGTCGCCGGCCTGCCGCTGACGGAATACTGGACGCTGTCGGGCCGCTATTATCTGTCGAAGGACAATGTGACCCTCGACCAGGCGACGTTCTACACCGACGGGCAGTGCGACCCGCTGAAGGCCGGCCGCTTCTACTGCGAACAGCTGGGCAATCGCCTGACCTCGCTGGTTGGTGCGTCGCTGATCTATGACAGCCTGAACAGCCGCCTGCGGCCGACGCGCGGCCAGCGCGTGTCGCTGGGCGTCGACGTGGCCGGTCTGGGCGGCGATGTGCGCTATATCCGCGGCAAGGCGGAAGGCGCCAAATATTGGGGCCTGGGCAGCGGCTTCGTCTTCTCGCTCACCGGCGAAGGCGGCGTGATCAAGAGCCTCGACGGCAGCGAGATCCGCATCAACGACCGGTTCTACCTGGGCGAACCGCAGTTCCGCGGCTTCGACATTCGCGGCGTCGGCCCGCGCGTGCAGCGCTTCTTCTACACAGGCGACGCCGCGACGGGCACCCAGGCGCTCGTCAGCAGCCGCGACCAGCTGATCGACGATGCGCTGGGCGGCAAGGCCTATTACCTCACCAAGGCCGAGCTGGAGCTGCCGCTCGGCTCGGGTGCGGCCGAGCTGGGCCTGCGGCCGTCGATCTACATCATGGCCGGTTCGCTCTTCTCTATCCGGCGCCCGCAGACGAACAACTATTTCCCGCAGGCCACCGATGCGGCCGGCACCAAGCTGTTCAACAAGGACGGTTCGCCGACCTTGCTGCCGCGCCAGACGGCGGTGTTCGACAGTGCGGGCAATCCGCTCTATACCGTCACCTCCGGTACCAGCCAGGGCCTGGTGACCCGCTGTACGGTCGGCTATGCGGCGACGCCTGCCGATCCGTGCGTGGGCACCTCGGTCAACCAGCAGGCGTTCAACACGACCACACCATTCTACGAAATCTATCGTGGCAGCACGGCCACGCCGCGCATTTCGGTGGGCTTCGGCGTGAACTGGAATTCGCCGTTCGGACCGCTGCGGATCGACGTGGCGAAGGCTCTCCTCAGCCAGCCCGGCGACGACAAGAAGCTTGTTACTTTCAACGTAGGGACTCAGTTCTAATGATGAAGCACCGTGTTCTCGTGGCGGCCCTGGCCGCTTCGGCGGCGTTCGTCGCGGCCGTGCCGGCCGCCGCGCAGGTCGCCGGCATCGCCACCATCAATACGATGGAGGTGATCACCCGCGCCAAGGCGTTCACCACGGCGGAAAGCCAGCTCGACACCACCTTCAAGCCGGTGCGCGACCAGATCCAGGCACGCCAGACCAAGTTTCAGACCGATGCGCGCGCGCTGATCGGCACGATCGACACCAACAAGGATGGTCAGGTCTCGGAAGCCGAAGAGCAGGCCGCCGCCGCGCGCAAGGATCCGAACTACACCCAGCTCATGACCCTGCAGAACCAGGCGAACGAGGAAATCCAGAAGCTGCAGATGCCGTCGATCCTGGCGGAGCTGTTCGCGTTCGAAAAGCTGCTGCAGCTGTATGACGCGGCGCAGATCTCGGTGGTCAACGCACGCAAGGTCAACGTGATCCTGTCGCCGGAAGCGATCGTCTACGCCCCCGACGCGGTCGACATCAGCGACGCCGTCGTCGCCGAGCTCGACAAGACGCCGACCGTTTCGATCACCCCGCCGGCCAACTGGCAGCCGCAGCAGCGCACCGTGCAGTTCCAGCAGCAGGTGAACGAGCTCAAGCGTCGCGCCTATCAGCTTGCGGCCCAGCGCGCGCAGCAGCAGCAGCAGCAGGGTGCCGCCGCGGCGCCGGGTGCGGCAGCGCCGGCCGCCCGTCCGGCCGCGCCCGCGACCAAGCCGGCCAAGCCCGAACCGCGGTGAGCGGGGGAGAGCAGGGGGGCAGCAACATCGGCCCGCTCGATATCGGGCGGGTGATGGCGGCGCTGCCCCATCGATTTCCGATGCTGCTGGTCGACCGGGTCGAGGAGCTGATCCTCGACCAGTCGATCGTCGCGGTGAAAGCCGTGACGATCAACGAGTCGTTCTTCCAGGGCCATTTCCCTGGCCGTCCGATCATGCCGGGCGTGCTCACCGTCGAGGCGCTCGCCCAGGCGGCGGGCGTGCTGGCGGTGGAGTCGCTCGGCCTCGCGGGCTCGGGCAAGCTCGTCTACTTCATGGCGATCGACAACGTGAAGTTCCGCAAGCCGGTGGAGCCGGGCGTGCTGCTCAAGCTCCATGTCGAGTTCGTGCAGAAGCGTTCGCGCGTCTGCAAGTTCGCCGGCAAGGCACTGATCGACGGCGAACTGGCGGCCGAATGCGAATTCACCGCGATGATCGCGGATCCGCCCAGCGCGTGATCGACACAAGGGCCGGACCATGGGCGCACTGACCTGGTTCGGCCTGTTCGCGGTGACGGCGATGCTCGTCACCTATGCGCTGGAGGCGCGCTCGACCTGGTGGGTGCTCGGCTTCGCCGGGGCCTGCCTGCTCGGGTCGGCCTATGGCTTCCTGCAAGGAGCCTGGCCCTTCGGGCTGGTCGAGGCGATATGGTCGCTCGTCGCCCTCCGCCGCTGGTGGGAAAAGCGGCGCCGGAAACCGCAATAAGGTTGCGCATCCGCCTGTGCTTTGCTAGGCGCGCGCGTCCGCTGCCGGTCGGAAACCGGCGGCTTTTTTCAAGGAATTCGATGTGAAGCAGAACATCCACCCCGATTACCACATGATCAAGGTGCAGATGACCGACGGCACCGTGTACGAGACGCGCTCCACCTGGGGTAAGGAAGGCGATCTCATGCAGCTCGAGATCGATCCGCTCGCGCACCCGGCCTGGACCGGCGGTCGCGGTCAGCTGCTCGACCAGGGTGGCCAGGTCGCGCGCTTCAACAAGCGCTTCGGCGGCCTCACGCTCGGCAAGAAGTAAGCCGTTCGGGAACCGGGTGGCGACGCCCGGTTCCAGCGCTTCCCAAAAAGGCTCCCGCGCACGATGGTGCGCCGGGAGCCTTTTTCTTTGCGTCGGGATGCCGGCGAATCGCCGCGCGAAAGACGCTGGCGGCAAGTCTTTGGCGGAGAGAGTGGGATTCGAACCCACGGTGAGCTTGCACCCACGGCGGTTTTCAAGACCGCTGCCTTAAACCACTCGGCCATCTCTCCGCGCGGAGATGCGCCTAGGCGCTCTTTTCGCGCGGATCAATCCATCCGCGTGCGCGACGTTCACCCTTTGCTCGGCTTCGAGTCGGGGGGCGAAAGGTACAAGCTTGGTAAATTAAGGAATTTCGGTGTTTCATGGTGGGATTCGGTCCCCTGCTGGGACCGACCTCTTGTTGAAGCGGGCGCGGCAAACGGTAGTTCGGAAAGGGCTTACCGCAATCGTTCGATACCAGCGAAACAGAGGGTACACATGACCACCAAGCTTCTTCCCGTTCTCGGCGCCGCGATCCTTGCCGTTGCTTCCGTCTCGGGCTCGGCCAATGCCGCCACCGTGATCAAGAACTACACCGCCGCCGACATGAACATCGTGCACGACACCGACGGCACCTATTCGGCCAATTTCGGCCAGTCGGGCATCAAGAGCGGCGCCTTCCAGCACATCTATTCCTTCACCCTGCCGGCCGGTCTGCTGGGCAGCGCCACCGTCACCACCAGCGCGGTGCGGATCGGCGGCGAGGGCGATCTCGACATCACGTCGGTTTTCTTCAACGGTATCGAGCTGACCGGCACCAAAAACGCCCGTAACGAGAACGTGTTCGTCAACGACGTTCCGGTGACGGCCGGCAAGGTCAACCAGATCATCATCAACGGCGTCGGCCGCGGCAATGGTTCGTACGGCGCGCAGGCCGTGTTCGCTCCGGTTCCGGAGCCCGCCAGCTGGGCGATGATGATCGGCGGCTTCGGCTTCGTCGGTGCCGCGATGCGCCGCCGCAACGTGCGCGTCGCCTTCGCCTGATAGGGCAGCCCGCACCCTCGGGGTGCGCTGGATCGAAGGACACCGGTCGCGAGGCTCGCGGCCGGTGTTTTTCTGTTGGTCGACGCCAGCCGCCGGTTTCACCGCTTTCACGGCGGATCGCCCTTCCGGTGCGGCGCCCCTTGTGCAACAGCGCCCGCATGCCGCGCACATGTTCGTTCCTATCGGGGGCCGGGGCCCTCGCGCTTGCCGTCCTTGCCCCGTTTTCATCGGCAGCAGCGCAGGATGCCGCCGGCTTCCAGGCCTATCTGCCGACGCTCGGCGCGCAGGCCGCGGCCGCCGGGGTGAGCCGCCGCACGATCGAGGCGGTGCTGCCCTCGCTCACCTACAACCCGCGGGTCGTCGAGCTAGACCGGCAGCAGCCCGAAAGCAGGCCCAACGCGCCGATACCGGCCTTCGCGCCCTATCGCGCCCGCCATGTCGATGCCGACCGGATCACCCGCGGCCGTGCTGTCTATCTCCGCGCCCGGGGCCGTCTGTCCGCCATCGAGCAGCAGACCGGCGTCCCCGAATCGATCATGGTGGCGATCTGGGGGCACGAGACCAATTACGGCCGCGTGATGGGCGGGTTCGACCTGCCGCGCGCGCTCGCCAGCCTTGCCTATGAGGGACGGCGTCGGACGCTGTTCACCGACGAGTTCATCGCCACGTTGAAGATGATCGATCGCGGGGTGCCGCGCGAGAAGCTGGTCGGCAGCTGGGCGGGGGCATTCGGCGGGCCGCAGTTCCTCCCCAGCGTCTATCTGCGGCTCGCCCGCGACGGCGATGGCGACGGCACGGCCGATATCTGGAACAGCGATGCCGATACGCTCGCCTCGATCGGCGCCTATTTCGTCGATGCCGGCTGGCGTCCGGGTGTGCCCTGGGGCTTCGCCGTCTCCGTGCCGGCGACGCTCGACCGGCGGCTGATCGCCAATCGCACCACCAGCCCGCGCTGCCCGCGCGTGCAGGGCCGCCAGAGCCAGTGGAAGACGATGGCGGAGTGGCGCGCGCTGGGCGTGGTGCCGCAAGCGCGGGCTTGGCCCGGTGACGACGTGCTGGCGACGTTGCTCGAGCCCGACGGGCAAGGCGCCGCCGCCTATCTGCTCACCGGCAACTACCGCGTGATTCTCGACTATAATTGCTCGAATTTTTACGCTTTGTCGGTAGGCCTGCTGGCCGATGCAGTGGAACGCTAGACCGATCTCGCTCGCCCTTGCGCTCGTTGCCGCGGCGAGCGCCCATGCCCAGGATGCCGACCCCGCCGCCATGGCGAGCGGGCCGCACGGCAGCTCGCAGCTCTCGCCGGGGGAGGGCCGATATGATGCGGTCGGCTATGCCGCCGTGCAGCCGCTCGGCGCCGCGGCCCTGGCGGTCAGCCCCAGCCTGTCGGCGGAGAGCTATGCCGAGGTGACCGCGCTCGACAATGGTCGCACCATCCTCGTCCGCATTGCCGAGACGGCCGAGGCGCCGGGCGCGATCGCTGGGATTTCCGAGGGCGCGGCAAGCCAGCTCGGCGTACCCGCCAACGGGATGGTGGCGGTACGCATCCGGGCGGTGCGTCCGTCGACCGAGGATCAGGCCGCACTGCGGAGTGCCGGGGCCGCGCAGCCTCGCATCGATTCGCCGCCGGCGCTGCTGCGGGCCTTGCGGCTCCAGCTCCCGCCGCCGGCGGAGACAGGCGCGCCCCTGCCGCCGCCGCCTTCGCCACCGACGCAGCCGGATCCGATCGTCGACGTCATCCCGCATGCTGCAACGGGTGCCGTTGCCGCGGCAACGCCTCGCCCGGTCTCCAAGGCCGCGCCCGCAAAACCGGCCCAAGGCCGCTATCTGGTGCAAGTGGCCGCACTTTCTTCGCCCGAACGCGCGACTGCGCTTGCCCAAAAGCTACAGGGCTTCGTAAAGGCAGGAGGCGGGCTCTACCGCGTCCAGCTCGGCCCCTTCGCGACGGAGGCGGCGGCGGAGCGGGCACGGGAAGGGGCCGTTCGGGCCGGGTTCGGAGATGCGCGCCGCACCACGGTCCGATAGGGGTACACTTATCGCGTTCTGGACCGATCATCATGAAGAAGCTCGCCGCCATTTCGTTCCTGGCGCTCGCCATCGCCGCGCCGCTGCAGGCCGCCGGCCCGGATTTCCCGACGCCCGCGCCGATTGCGTACATGGAGGACATGTCCTCCGGCGCCGTGCTGTTCGCCAAGGACGCCGATCGCCGAATCCCGCCGGCCTCGATGGCGAAGATGATGACGGTCTATGTCGCGTTCGACCTGATCAAGAAGGGCGAGCTGAAGCTCGACCAGAAGATCGAGGTGCGGCCCGAGACCTGGAAGAAGTGGCACTCGCAGGGCTCCACCATGTTCCTCGGCGTCGGCGAGCAGCCGACCGTGTCGGATCTGCTCAAGGGCATCGTCACGCTTTCGGGCAACGACGCCTGCGTCGTGCTGGCGGAGGGCATTGCCGGCACCGAGGAAGGCTTCGTCAACCTGATGAACGATCGGGCGAAGAAGATCGGCCTCGCCAACAGCCATTTCGGCACCTCGAACGGCTGGCCCGACGAGGGCCGCACCTATGTGACCGCGCGCGACCTGGCGCATCTGGCGGCCGCAACGATCCGCGACTTCCCCGATCTCTACAAGTCCTTCTACTCGCTGCCGAGCTTCAAATGGGGCAAGACGCTGGGCGCCGGCGCGGACATCGAACAGGGCAACCGCGACCCGCTGCTCGGCAAGGTGCCGGGTGCCGACGGCCTCAAGACCGGCCACACCGAGGAAGCGGGCTATGGCTTCACCGGCTCGGCCGAGCAGAATGGCCGGCGCCTGGTGATGGTGGTCGCCGGGCTCGACAGCTATAGCGGCCGCGCCGACGAATCCGTCCGCTTCATGCGCTGGGGCTTCGCCGCATGGAGCACCAAGCCGGTGGTGAAGAAGGACCGCACCGTCGGCTCCATCGACGTGCAGGGCGGCACCGCCAATCATGTCGCCGTCGTGGCGCCGCGCGACCTCAACATCACGCTGCCCTCGGGCCTGAGCCCCAAGCTCAGCGGCAAGATCGTCTATCAGGGCCCGGTCAAGGCCGGCTTCCACAAGGGCGACCATATCGCCGACCTGATCATCGAGGGCGAAGGCATGCCGCAGCAGGTGCTGCCGCTGGTCGCTGCCGAGGATGTCGGCCAGGCGGGCTTTTTCGGCCGCGCCTGGGCGGGGCTGATGTCGCTGCTCCACCTGGCCTGATCACCTTGGCCGACGCCCTGATCGGCAATGAAGATGCCCGCAACGCGCTCGCCGCCGCCATGGCGAGCGGCGCGTTGCACCATGCCTGGCTGATCGCCGGGCCCGAAGGCGTGGGGAAGGGGGCCTTCGCCCGCATCGCCGCCGCACGGATGCTGGCCGAGGCCGCCGAGCCGGATCGGCTGATGCCCGGCTGGGGCGTGCCGGAGACCAGCCGCACCGCCAGCCTGATCGCGGCAGGGAGCCATCCGGACCTCAAGATCCTCGCCCGGCTGCCCAAGGATGCGGACAAGCCGGACGAGGCGCTCGCGCGCTCGATCACCATCGCGCAGGTGCGCAGCCTCCAGCCGCTGTTCGCGACCAAGCCCTCGCTGGGGCCGCGCCGGGTGGTGGTCATCGACGCGATCGACGATCTTGAGCGCGCCGGCGCCAATGCGTTGCTCAAGAATCTAGAAGAACCGCCCGCGGGGACGATATTCCTGCTGGTGAGCCATGCGCCGGGGCGCCTGCTGCCGACGATCCGCTCGCGCTGCCGGCTGCTCCGCTTCGAGCCGCTGGGCGATGCCGAGACGACCACGGTGCTCCGGCGACAGATCCCCGAGGCCAGCGAGATCGAGATTGCGGCGCTGGTCGAGGCTGCGGAGGGCTCGCCGGGTCGCGCGCTGCGCTTCGCCGGGCTCGACCTGTCGGCGCTGGAGGCGGACATGGCGCAGCTCGCCGATTACGGCGATCCGGACAATGCGCTGCGTACCCGGCTCGGCCGCCAGCTCGGGGCCAAGGCCGCCCAGCCGCGCTACGAGGCGTTTCTGGAGCGCACGCCGAGCTTCATCGCCGCGCGCGCCAGGCGACTGGAGGGCGAGGCGCTGCGGACGGCGCTCGACGCCTATGCCGCCGCGCGCGAGCTCGCCGGGGCGGCGCTGGGGCTCTCGCTCGATGCCACCGCGACCGTGTTCGAAATGAGCGGCATCCTCGCGCGGCTTGCCCGAGGCTGATCGGGCCGCGCGTACCAGTTGCCCGTTGCTGCGCCGCATCCTAAAGCGGCGGGCATGGCTGACCCCTTCTACATCACCACCGCGATCCACTATCCCAACGGCAAGCCGCATATCGGCCACGCCTATGAGATGATCGCCGCCGACGCGATCGCGCGCTTCCAGCGCCAGCAGGGTCGTGACGTGTTCTTCCAGACCGGCACCGACGAGCATGGCCTCAAGATGGTGCAGACCGCCCGCGCCCGCGACATGACGGCGCGCGAGCTTGCCGATGAAATGTCCAGCTATTTCCGTGTTATGGCGGAGAAACTCGATATTTCGTGCGATCGTTTCATTCGGACGTCGGAACCCGGTCACTATCGTGCCAGCCAGGCGATCTGGGAGAAGATGGCGGCCAAGGGCGACCTGTATCTCGATCGCTACGAGGGCTGGTATTCGGTCCGCGACGAGGCCTTCTACGAGGAGAAGGAACTGCAGGAAGGGGAAGGGGGCCAGAAGCTCTCGCCCCAGGGTACGCCCGTCGAGTGGACCAAGGAGGAGACCTGGTTCTTCCGCCTGTCCAAGTACCAGCAGCCGCTGCTCGACTTCTACGCCGCCAACCCGGACTTCATCCGCCCGGACTCGCGCCGCAACGAGGTGTTGCGCTTCGTCGAGGGCGGGCTGGTCGACCTGTCGGTGAGCCGCACCAGCTTCGACTGGGGCGTGCCGGTGCCGGGCTCGCCCGGACATGTGATGTATGTCTGGGTCGACGCGCTGACCAACTATCTGACCGGCGCCGGCTTTCCTGACGATACCGAGCGACTGGCGCGCTACTGGCCGGCCGATCTGCACCTGATCGGCAAGGACATCGTCCGCTTCCACACCGTCTACTGGCCGGCCTTCCTGATGTCCGCCGAGATCGCGCTGCCCAAACAGGTGTTCGGCCACGGCTTCCTGCTTAACCGCGGCGAGAAGATGTCGAAGTCGGTCGGCAACGTCGTCGATCCGATGGAGCTTGCCGAGACCTACGGTGTCGATGCGCTGCGCTACTTCCTGCTGCGCGATGTGAGCTTCGGGCAGGACGGCACGTTCAGCGACGAGGCGATCGTCACGCGTGCGAACGCCGATCTGTCGAACAGCTTCGGCAATCTGGCGCAGCGGACTTTGAGCTTCATCGCCAAGAACTGCGACGGCGCGGTGCAGGCCGGTCGCGCGGAGGATGCCGATGCGGTGCTGCTGACCGAGGTCGACACCGCCTGCGCCGCCTTCACCCGCGCGTTCCAGGATCTGGCGCTCAGCCAGGGGCTGGAGGCGTGGATGGCCGGCGTATTCGCCTGCAACCAGTATATCGACGCGCAGGCGCCCTGGACGCTGCGCAAGACCGACCCTGAGCGGATGCACGCGGTACTCGGCACGCTGCTCCAGGCGATCCGCCGCCTGGGCGTGACCATCGAGCCGGTGGTGCCGACCTCGGCGGCGAAGCTGCTCGCGCAATTGGGCCCCGAGGGCGATGTGGACTTCAGGATCGCGGCGCCGACCCCCATCTTTCCGCGACTTGAACTGCAAACTTCCGAGGACGCATGAAGCTCGCCGACAGCCATTGCCACCTGATCTACAAGGGTCTGGGCGAGCAGCAGCCCGAGGTGCTGGCCCGCGCCCGCGACGCCGGGGTGGTGGCGATGCTCAACATCTCGACGCGCGAGAACGAGTGGGATCAGGTGATCGCCGTCGCTGAGCGCGAGGCCGATGTGTGGGCAAGCGTCGGCATCCATCCGCACGAAGCGGATACCCACCCCCATGTCGACACCGCCAAGCTGGTCGAGCGCGCGCAGCACCGCCGCGTGGTCGGCATCGGCGAGAGCGGGCTCGATTATTATTACGACCATAGTGACCGCGATCGCCAGCGGGCGAGCTTCCGCGCGCATCTGGCGGCGTCGCGCGAGACCCAGCTGCCGATCATCGTCCACACCCGCGACGCCGAAGAGGACACGGCGGAGATCCTGCGCGAGGAGATGGGGAAGGGCGCCTTCCCCGGCGTGATCCATTGCTTCACCGCGAGCAGGGCCTTTGGCGAGATCGCGCTGGAACTCGGCTTCTACATATCGATTTCGGGTATCGTGACGTTCAAGAACGCCAGGGACCTGCAGGAAACCGCCGCCGCGCTGCCGCTCGACCGGCTGCTGATCGAGACCGACGCGCCGTTCCTCGCGCCGGTGCCGCATCGCGGCAAGACCGGCGAACCGGCGTTCGTGGCCGATACGTGCAAGTTCCTCGCGCAGCTTCGCGGCGAGGATCCGGAAATGCTGGCCGACGCGACCCGCGCCAACTTCCACACGCTCTTCGCCAAGACCCGCGCGTGACTGGGCAGGGGAACCGCCCATGCTGAGTATCCGCATCCTCGGATCGGGTACCTCCTCCGGCGTCCCCCGCATCGGCCCCGACTGGGGTGCCTGCGACCCGAACGAGCCGCGCAACCGGCGGACGCGCGCCTCGGTGCTGGTCCGCAGCGCGACAACGACGATCCTGGTCGATACCAGTCCGGACCTGCGCGAGCAGCTTATCGCTGCGAAGGTTGCCGATGTGGATGCCGTCCTCTGGACCCACGACCATGCCGATCATTGCCACGGCATCGACGACCTCCGGCAGGTGATGCACGCCCGCAGCGGCACGCCGGTGCGGGGCCTCGCGCGACCGTTCACCTTCGAACAGCTCGGCAAACGCTTTCCCTACGTATTTGAAGGTAGGGGGAAATTCTACCCTCCCGTGGTCGCGATCGAGGCCATGCCAGACCGGTTCGTACTCGGCGATATCGCGGTGGAGGTGGTCGACCAGCCGCATGGTGGGATCACCTCGGCAGGCCTGCGTTTCGAAAACAGTGGCAAGGCAATCGGCTATGCCACGGATTTCCATGAGATGACACCCGATATGCGGGCGCTCTATGCCGGCCTCGACCTGTGGGTGGTAGACGCGCTGCGCCGTGCGCCGCACCCGACGCACCCGGATCTCGCGTCGGTGCTGGGGTGGATTTCCGAGCTTCGGCCCAAGCGTTCAGCACTGGTCCATATGGACCAGTCCATGGACTATGCGACGCTCGTCGCCGAACTTCCCGCCGGCGTGGAGCCGGGTTATGACGGGCTGGAGTTGCGGACGTGAACGGTTTGCAGGGCGTGAACCTGATATGGGCGATCGGTGCGCTGGTGCTGATCGTCAGCGCGCTCTCCGTGCGCAGGATCGGGTTCGGGCTGTTCGTGCGGACGCTGCTCGGCTGGGCGGTGATCGTGCTGCTGGTCGTTTTGGCCGTGGGCCATCGCTACGAACTCGCGGCGGCATGGTCGTCGCTTAGCAGTCGCCTGGGGATCGAGGAGCAGCGCGTCGAGGGCGACACCGTCCGCATCCGCATGAGCCCGGACGGGCATTTCTGGGCGCGGGTGACGCTGAACGGCGTCGAGCGGCGCATGCTGATCGACAGTGGCGCGACCATCACGGCGATCTCGGACCGCACCGCCCAGGAGGCCGGGGTCTCGTCTTCCGACGGGCTGCCGGCGATCATCGAAACCGCCAACGGCAGCGTCGCAGCACGTCGCAGCCGGATCGATGCGCTGGCACTGGGACCACTGAAGATGCGCGATCTTGGCGTGGTCGTGTCGCAGAATTTCGGCGACCTCGACGTGCTCGGCATGAACTTCCTGTCGCGGCTGCACAGCTGGCGCGTGGAGGGCAACATGCTCGTGCTGCAGCCGAAGGCACCGCGTTCAGCGGATTGAGAAGGATCGGCTTTCCGATCCTGTAGCGACCCAATGTTTACATAATGTAGATTATCGGCGTGAGCTATGTCGTTAGGGCAGATTCCAGATCGAAGTGCGAAAACCTAGGTAATCTGCGGTGTTCAGCCGCTTGTGGGTTCTGCAGCTCCCGTCGCCACGCTGCCCGGTAGCGCGGAAATCGGCGGTCACATCGCTGAGGCTACACATCACAGGCGTCCGGTCTCACCACGGCAGCCTCTTGGCGATCGCGGCCGAGTTCGCCTTGTTTCGCGTCCCGCGCGCGCCTTGGCCGATCTTCTCGCCTGATTCGTGGATCACGGGCTGAGCGGCTGTACTGGCCAAGCCAATGCGGCACCCGCGTTCCACCCAATCGCGCTGCTGCGACAGCGCCTTCTGTCTCCCTCGTACCGCGATCGACAATGCATGCAGACACTTAGCTTCACAGGCTCGCAAGAGGTGCCCTCTCGTCTACCGTCCCATTATACGGGATAACTGCTCGTAAAATGGTATAGACTAGTTGTCGGACAATAGGTACAATGAGCCATACGGTTTGGCCTGACCAGTTCAGCGCCACGAAGCCGGACAAGGTCGACGCCTCAAGGCGCGCCGAGGGGAGGATCTGGGGTATGCTGAACGACGGTCGAGTTGTGTCCGGTGGCGTATCGAGCTTCGCGCTCGCGCTGGCGTTGCTGCTGGGCACGCAGCAACACGCGCATGCACAGACAGCCTCTGCCACGCAACAGGACGGAGCGGAGGCGGACTCCCCTGCGGCCGCCGAAGAGATCGTCGTCACCGGCTTCCGGAAATCCTATGCCGACGCGCTCAAGATGAAACGGCAGGCCGACGGGGTCACCGACAGCATTTCCGCCGACAGCCTGGGCCGCTTTCCGGACCTGAACGTCGGTGAGGCGCTGCAGCGCGTACCCGGCGTGCAGATCAACCGCGAGGCAGCATCGCGCGACGCGACCATCAACCTGCGCGGCCTGCCCGGCACCTATGTGCGCTACACCATCAACGGCCAGGCCTATGCCGATCCGCTACTCGACGGCTCCACGCCGCTGGGCGCGTTCAACGCCGACGTCTTCTCCGCGATCACCATCATCAAGACCCCGGCCGCGGGCGACCAGGCGGGCGGCCTTTCCGGCATCGTCGACCTGCGCATCGCCCCGGCCCTGTCGCGCACCGACGGCGGCTTCGCCAAGGTCGCGGGCGAGTACAACACGCTCGGCCATTATGGCTCGCCGGCGTTCACGCTCGGCTACAACAAGCATCTGTCGGATGATTTCGCGCTGTTCGGTGTGGTCGCGTTCAAGAAGGAGAAGTTCCGCCGCGACTCCATCTATCTCAACGCCTATTCGCCGCTGAATGCGGCCACGACCCCGAATTTTGCGCAATATGCCGAGTATTACTCGCCCTTCGCGGCGAATGGCAGCTGCCCCTCCGGCAAGGTGTGCGCGGCCGGCGGCACCGGCACCAAGGGGACCACGGGCGTGCGCTTCGCATCCGATCAGCGCCAGGCGGTCAAGTATAACGAAGGCACGCTGTGGACAGCGGCGGGCGGCGCCGAGTGGCGCCCGGACGAGCGGCTGCACCTGTCGTTGGGCGGCTTCTACACCCGGCGCAACCTGTCCAAGAACCTCACCAACCTGATCGAGGTCGACTTGCGCGGCGCGCGTTCGGTCATCGCGCCAACCGATGCACCGAGGGCGCTGGTCGACGGCAATGCCTATGTCCAGACCTACAGCTACAGCACTGCCCAGCTGAACGACTCGATCCGCTCCGAGCCGATGCTGCAGCAGGCATGGAACGTGATCGGCACCGCCGACTGGCAGAGCGATGATTGGCACCTGACCGGGACGGTCGTGAAATCGCGCGGCGAGAACAACGCGCTGCAGACTCAGATCGACGTCCGCAACCTGCCCACCGCCGCCGGCAACGGCATCAACGGCAGCTTCGCCTCCGGCGGATCGAACATCGGCGGCTACCGGCTGACGGTCGACCGCACCCCCGCGCTGGTCGTGCCTTCAGGCCCCTGGTCGTGGAGTCCGGGCAACCAGCCGACCCAGATCGCCGCCAATGGCGACCAGCTGGTCGTTGCCGGGTCCTCCGGTTATGGCCTGAACAAGGTGGGGGCCGGACAGTTCGACGTGGAGCGTACGCTGGACCTGCCCTTCCTCAAGTCGATCAATGCCGGCGGACGCTATGAGGAAGACCGCTTCATCTCGCGCGGCTATCGCACCAGCGCAAAGGGTGTCCGCACCCAGAACATCGATGCGAGCTTCCTGGGTGACAACCCCTATGCGGGCTCCTTCTTCGGCGGATCGGTGCCCGGCGTGCTTACCAACTGGCCGCAGGTGAACTTCGACCGAGCGGTGGCGGCGCTGCAGCCGGTTACCGCCGCCCCCGGCGATGTCATCACGCCGACCGGCTGGATCAACGATCCCACCAACGCATCCTATGCGCTGTACAATTTCACCGTGCGGAACGACATCTGGTCGGTCTATGGCCAGGTGAAGTTCGGCTTCACCCTGGGCAGCGTGCCCGTCCATGGCAATGCAGGGCTTCACTATGAGGAGACCCGCCAGCGGATCGACACGCAGAACCGGCAGGTCGGCCCGGGCGGTGCGATCACCTATGTGCCGCAGCAGTTCCGGCAGACCTATCACAATGCCCTGCCCTCGGTGATCGTGGTTGCCGACCTGACCAATAGGTTGGTGCTGCGCGGCGCCTATTACGAGGCGTTCGTCCGCCCGCAGCCGCGCAACCTGACGCCCGCCACGACGGTCAGCGCCAATTCCAGCGGCTATGCGATCGCCTATGGCGGGTTCGACCTGAAGCCCTATTCGGCGACCGCGCAGGATCTGTCGATCGAATGGTACAACCGCCCCGGCAGCGCGATCGCGCTGGCGCTGTATCGCAAGCGCATCACCAACCTGATCGGGCCGGAAAGCCGGCTCGACAAGCTCTGTCCGGCCGATGCCTCGGCCTTCGGGCTGGGCCAGCTCTCGCTGATCGGCACCACCTGCTTCAGCAGCGTGCTGGTCAACGGCCAGCCGGCGATCGTCACCGCGACGGGCAACTACAACCAGCCGAATCCGATCACGGTGAAGGGCCTGGAATTCAGCGTACAGCAGAATTTCGACTTCCTGCCCGGTATGCTGAAGAACCTCGGCGGCCAGTTCAACTATTCCTACACCGACATCTCGGGCAAGAATCCGGACGGCAGCGCCGCGGTGCTGCCCGGCGTCTCGAAGAACAACATCAACCTGATCGGCTATTACGAGACGAAGAAGTTCGGCGTCCGTGCAACCTATAGCTGGCGCGACGAATATGTGCTGACCGGCGGATCGACCTTCACCGGCGGGCAGAGCCTGGTGGCCGCGCGCGGGCAGCTCGATGCATCGACCTCGTTCAACTTCACCGATCGCTATTCGATCTCGCTCGACCTCTACAACCTCACCAACGCCAAGCGGATCCAGTATCAGGTGACGCCGGACATTCCGCGCCAGGCGGATTATGACGGCCGCACCTTCACGCTGAGCCTGCACGGCACCTTCTGAGGGCCACGGGAAAGGAGCCGATGCCGCACGTCACGCGCCGCCACCTGCTCGGCCAGGGCACCGCCGCCGCACTGGCGGGGCTCGCCCCGCCAAGCTGGGCGGCCGCGCCCAGGGCCGGTGCGCCGGGGGGGCTGCTGTGCAACCTGCTCGACGGGCCGGTGGTGCTAGACGGCGCCGCACGGCTCGCCTGGACCGTGCCCGCGGGCATGCAGCGCGGCTATCGGCTCCAGCTACTGCGCGTCGCCGGGGGCGCGCGGATGCTGTGGGACGGCGGCTGGGTGGCGGGCGATCGCAGCACCGGCATCGAACTTCCCGCAGCAGCGCGGGCGTTGTTGGGACCAGATGAGACCTGCCTCTGGCGCGTGCAGATCGAGGACCAGCGCGGCCGCCGCTCGGCCTGGTCGGCGCCGCAATTGTTGCTCGCAGCCCCGCCGCGCTGGCAGGCCCAACCGATCTGGGCGCCCCGCGCCGATGCGCCGGATACGCCCGCCGACTGGGCGCTGCTTCGCCAAGGCTTCGTGCTGGAGCAGCGTCCGGTGCTCGCCTGGCTCCGGATCACCGCGCTATCGCCCGAGCCGATCCGGCAATATGTGTTCCGGGCCTGGATGAACGGGGGACTGGTCGGAGTCGGCCCGTCGCGGTCGTCGCAGCCGGGACGCCACGCCCATTATGTCGGCCTGGACGTAACGGACGCATTGCGCGCCGGGCCGAACGCCATCGCCGCGCTCTGCTTCACCACCGAGGCGCACGCCTTCCAGGCCGAGCTGGTGCTGCTCCACGCCGATGGCAGCCGCCGGGTGATCGCGACCGGGCCGGACTGGAAGGCGCGCGACGGCGGCGCCTGGCGCCCGTCCGTCGGCACCACCGGCGGCGGCTATTATGTCGCCCCGCTCGAAGCGATCGATGCGCGCCAGGAGCCGGTCGGCTGGTGCGATGCCGGCTATGACGATAGCGGATGGGCGCCTGCCCTTCTCCGCCAGCCGCTGCCGCCGCTGGTGGCCGAACGGGTCGGTTCGCTGGTCGTCACCCCCGAGAAACCGGCGAGCGTCACACGCGACGGCGGTCTCTGGCGGATCGACTTCGGCCGCGAGCTGGTCGGCGGCCTGTCGCTCGCCACCCGGGCGAAGGGCGGCGAACAGCTCCGCATCAGCCTTGGCGAGGAGCGCAACCCGGACGGCAGCGTCCGCGACCAGCTCCGCTGCGGCCAGACCTATCGCGAACGCTGGACGCTGCGCGCGGGGGCCCAGACGCTCGACCATTGGGGCTACCGCGCCTTTCGCTGGGTCGAGATCGAGAGCCCGCCGCATCTCGACCTGCAGGTGACCGCGCTCCGGCTGGGGCAGCCGTGGAACGCGGAGGACGCGCACTTCGCCAGTTCGGATGCGGACCTGAACCGGGTGCATGATTTCTGCACCTATTCGATCCGCGCCACGCGGCTCGACCTCTACCAGGATACGCCCACCCGCGAACGCGGCCCCTATGAGGGCGATGCGGTGGTCAACCAGCTTTCGGAAATGGCGGTGCAGCGTTCCTATGCGCTCGCGCGCCAGTCGATCGACTGGCTGATCGACCGCCCGACCTGGCCCACCGAATACCGGCTGATGCCGCCGATCCTCGCCTGGCGCGACTATCTCGCGACCGGCGACGACCGGCTGCTGCGCGCCCGCTTCGATGCGATGGTGGCGGCGCAGTTGCTCGACCGGATCAACGCCGAGGGGCTGGTCGAGAAGGATCCCGGCCAGTCGAGCAAGCCGTGGGGCGACCTCGTCGACTGGCCGGTCGCCAATCGCGACGGATTCGTGTTCCGCCCGGTCAACACCGTGGTCAACGCCTGGCAGGTCGCGGCGCTCGATGCGCTGGCCGCGATCGGCGGCGCGATCGGCCGGGCGGCGGACGCCCGCGACCTGGCGGGGCGGGCGTCGCGGATGCGCACGGCGATCAACGAACGGCTACGTACGCCGGCTGGACTCTACCGCGACGGCCTCGACACCGAGCATTGTTCGCAGCATGCCACCGCCTTCGCCATCGCGCTGGGCGTGGCGTCCGAGGATACCGCCCGCGCCGGCGCCGCGCTGCTCGCCCGGCAGGACATGCGGATGAGCGTCTATGGCGCACAGTTCCTGCTCGAGGCGCTGTATCGCGGCGGCGAGCCGGATGCGGCACTGGCGCTGATGACCGCGCGCAGCGCGCAGAGCTGGCTCACCATGCTCGACGGCTGGGATGCGACGATCGTGATGGAAGCCTGGAACCCCATGCTCAAGCCCAACACCACCTTCAGCCACGCCTGGGGGACGGCGCCCGTCAACCTCATCGCCAGCCGCATCGCCGGGGTGACGATCACCGAACCCGGCGCCCGTCGGCTGCACATCGCCCCGCAGCCAGGCACGCTCCGCCGGTTCGAGGCGCGCATCCCGACCATCCGCGGGCCGGTAGAGGTCGCCTGGCGGGCCGACGCTCCGCCGAGCCTGACGCTGCAGCTTCCGCCCAATAGCCGCGCCGATCTAGGCGTCGCGGTGCCGGTCGCGGGGCTCGTGTCCGCCCGGCGAACGGGGCCCGACGGCACGCAGCGACTGGCGATCGAAGGGGACCGCCTTTCCTGCCGCGATCTTCGGCCGGGACGGCACCGCATCGATTTTGCGCATGGCAGCAAGCCCGCGTAACGATGGACAAAACAGAACCAACGAGAGGAAAGCGATGTCGGCACATGGCGGCCAGGGATCCTGGCGCAATTCGATCCTGGCGGGGCTGGCAAATTACATCGATGCGGGCTCGATCGTCTCGGGATCGGTGGCGCTGGCGCTGTGGAAGGCGCAGTTCGGGCTTTCGGACGAGTTCATCGGCCTGATCGGCGCGTTCAGCGCCAATGCGATTTCGGCCGGGGTCGGCGCGCTGCTCGGCGGCGTGCTGTGCGACCGGTTCGGGCGCAAGAAGATCTACCAATATGACATGCTGTTCTACGCCTTCGGCATGCTCTGGCTGGTGTTCGCCAGCGCGCCGTGGATGATCGTGCTCGGCTTCGTGCTGGTCGGCCTGGCGGTGGGCGCCGACATTCCCGCCTCCTGGTCGCTGATCGCCGAGCAGGCGCCGGACAGCAAGCGCGGGGCGCATTCGGGCGTGGCGCAATTGCTCTGGTATCTGGGGCCGGTCGCGGTGCTGGTCGCGGCGTACCTGCTGCGTCCCTTCGGCATCACCGGCATCCGCTGGCTGTTCGCGCATCTCGCGATCCTCGCCGTCGCGCTCACCTTCCTGCGCTCGCGCATGCAGGAGTCGGCGCGCTGGGAAGAAGTGCAGGCCGCGCGGCGGGCCGGTGCCGCGGGTATCGACTGGCGCGCGCTGTTCGCGCCGCGCTATCTCGGCGCGATCGCTTTCCTTGCCGGCATGTACGGGCTGTGGAACCTGTGGGCGGGCTATAACGGCTTCTTCACGCCCTATCTGATCGCGCAAAACCATCTGCCCGAATGGACCGCGACGATGCTGCCGGCGAGCTATTTCCTGATCGGCATGGTCTCGATCCTCACCATCTTCATGACGCTGTCGGACCGGGTGAACCAGCGGCTGCTGTTCGGCATCTCCGCCGGGCTGCACGTGCTCGGCATGGCGCTGCTCGCGATCTTCGGTTTCCGGCTGGAGATCGTGATCCTCCACATCGTGATCATGGGCGTCGCCGGCGGCTTCGGCGCGCAAAGCTTCTTCCAGCTCTGGTCGGCGGAACTCTTCCCCACCGCGATCCGATCGACCGCGCAAGGGCTGACCTTCGCGATCGTGCGCATCGGCCTCGGGATCTGGAGCCTGGCGGTGCCGAGCCTTGCGGCGCACGACTTCACCACGCTTGCCTGGTTCCTCACCGGCTTCCTCGTCGCCTCGGGCGTGATCGGGCTGATCTGGGCCCCCCGCAACGAAGGCCAGTCGCTCGAGGCGATCGAACGCGCCCGGGCCTGAACCCGCCGGCAGCGCGAATGCGGCGACAGCGGCTTGATCCCCCCTGTGCTTGCCCCTAGACGCTGCCGGGAAAACCACCTGTCTCAGGAAAGCGAGCATATGGCGAAGATCAAGGTTGCAACGCCCGTCGTGGAGATCGACGGCGACGAAATGACGCGGATCATCTGGGAATGGATCCGCGAGCGCCTGATCCTTCCGTACCTCGACATCGATCTGAAGTACTACGATCTCTCGGTGCAGAAGCGCGACGAGACCAACGACCAGATCACCATCGATTCGGCCAATGCGATCAAGCAGTACGGCGTCGGCGTGAAGTGCGCGACGATCACCCCGGACGAGCAGCGCGTCGAGGAATTCAGCCTCAAGAAGATGTGGAAGTCGCCCAACGGCACGATCCGCAACATCCTGGGCGGCGTGATCTTCCGCGAGCCGATCGTGATTTCGAACGTGCCGCGCCTGATCCCGGGCTGGACCAAGCCGATCGTCGTCGGCCGTCACGCTTTCGGCGACCAGTACAAGGCGACCGACTTCAAGGTGCCCGGCAAGGGCAAGCTGACCATGAAGTGGGAAGGCGAGAATGGCGAGACGATCGAGCACGAGGTGTTCGATTTCCCGCAGGCCGGCGTCGCGATGGGCATGTACAATCTCGACGAATCGATCCGCGATTTCGCGCGCGCCTCGATGAACTATGCGCTCGGCCGCGGCTGGCCGCTGTACCTGTCGACCAAGAACACGATCCTCAAGGCCTATGACGGCCGCTTCAAGGACATCTTCGCCGAGGTGTTCGAGACCGAGTTCAAGGACCAGTTCCAGAGCGCCGGCATCGTCTACGAGCATCGCCTGATCGACGACATGGTCGCATCGGCGCTCAAGTGGCACGGCGAGTTCGTCTGGGCCTGCAAGAACTATGACGGCGACGTCCAGTCGGACCAGGTCGCGCAGGGCTTCGGCTCGCTGGGCCTGATGACCTCGGTGCTGATGACCCCGGACGGCAAGACGATCGAGGCGGAAGCGGCGCACGGCACCGTCACCCGCCACTATCGCCAGCACCAGCAGGGCAAGGCGACCTCGACCAACCCGATCGCGTCGATCTTCGCCTGGACCGGCGGCCTCAAGTATCGCGGCAAGTTCGACGGCACCCCCGAGGTGACCCGCTTCGCCGAGACGCTGGAGAAGGTCTGCATCGAAACCGTCGAAAGCGGCAAGATGACCAAGGACCTCGCGCTGCTGATCGGCCCGGACCAGGCCTGGATGACCACCGAGCAGTTCTTCGAGGCGATCCGCGTCAACCTTGAGACCGCGATGGGCAGCTGGCAGTAAGCCACCTTCCCTCCGGAAACCTACGGAAAAGCCCGCCACTGGCGGGCTTTTCTACTTGCAATGGCGGCTGTCGCATGGTCGCTAGGGGCATGACCGAGCGAGCTAAACCCGCCACCGGCCATCGGCCTTTCTGTTCCTCCCTGCCCCGCCCCGCACCCATCATCGCCACGGGTGCCCCATGCTGAACCTTTCCAACCACGGCTTCAGCGACACGCTGGTGATCCTCGGCGCGGCGGGGCTCGTCATCCCCGCCTTTGCGCGCTTCCGCATCAGCCCGGTGATCGGGTTCATCCTGGTCGGCGCGCTGGTAGGTCCGTTCGGGCTCGGCAGCCTGGTCGGCCAGGCGCCGTGGCTCTATTACCTCACGATTTCCGACGTCCACGCGATCGAGCCGTTCGCCGAGTTCGGCATCATCCTGCTGCTGTTCTCGATCGGGCTCGAACTTTCGTTCAAGCGGCTTTGGGCGATGCGATCCCTGGTGTTCGGCACCGGCGCGGCGGAGCTGTTCGGCTCGGGACTGATACTCGCGGCGCTGCTCTACCTCACCGGGCTGAGCACCGGCGGAGCGATCGGGCTGGGCCTGGCGCTTGCCCTTTCGTCCACGGCGCTGGTGATCCCGATCGCCGGCACCACCAGCCCGGTGGGCCGCGCCGCCTTCGCGATGCTGCTGTTCGAGGATCTGGCACTGGTGCCGATCATCTTCGGACTCGGCGCGATGGCCCCCACGCCGGACGGCGCGGGCTGGACCCGGCTGCTGATGACCCTGGGGATCGGCATCGCCACGGTATTCGCGCTGTTCCTCGGCGGCCGCATCGTGCTGCCGCGCATGTTCGCCCAAGCCGCGCGGACCAAGAGCCCGGAGCTGTTTCTCGCCGCCAGCCTGCTGGTGGTGATCGTCGCCAGCCTTGCGACCACCGCGGCGGGCCTGTCGCCGATCGTCGGCGCCCTGATCGCCGGCCTGCTGATCGCCGAGACAGAATATCACGGCGAGGTCGAGGCGATCACCGCGCCCTTCAAGGGCCTCGCCCTCGGCGTATTCCTGCTCACCGTCGGCATGCGCCTCGATCTCGGCTTCGTCTGGTCCAACTGGGCGGCGCTGCTGGGCGCGAGCCTGCTGGTGATGGCGGTGAAGGTTGCCGTCACCACAGCCCTTCTCCGCTTCTCGGGCGCGCGGATGGGCACGGCGGCGGAAACCGGCGTGCTGATGGCAAGCCCGTCCGAAACGACGCTGATCGTGCTCGGAGTCGCCGGCGCCGCGGGCCTCATCGCCCCTGCGACCACAGCCTTCTGGACCGCGGTGACCGCGATCGGCCTCACCGCGACGCCGCTGCTCGCCAAGGCCGGGCGCGGTGCCGCGCGGCGTATCGAGGGCAAGAACGGCGCCGAAATCGCCGAGGAGGATCTTGCCCAGATCGACGGCGGCACCGTCGTCATCGGCTTCGGCCGGGTCGGTCGCACGGTGGCGGAGATGCTGCGCCGGCACGACAAGCCCTATGTCGCGGTGGATGCGGACATCGACAATGTCGTTCGTGGGCGCCGAGCGGGCTTTCACGTGCTTTTCGGCGACGTCACGCGGAACGAACTCGTAGACCAGCTCCAGCTCGGACGGGCACAGGCGCTGGTGCTGACGATGGACGATCCGGTGCTCACCGTCCGCCTCACCAAGCGGGTGCGCGGCTGGGTGCCGAGCCTGCCGATCATCGCCCGCGCCCGGGATGCGACCCATGCGGCCGAGCTCTACAAAGCGGGCGCGACCGAAGCGGTGCCGGAAGCGATGGAAAGTTCGCTGCAGCTTTCGGAGTCGCTGCTCGTCGATCTCGGCCTCGCCGTGGGCCCGGTGATTGCATCCATCCACGAAAAGCGCGACGAGATGCGGCGCACGATCAAGGATGCCGCCGGCCTGCAACGCGAGCCGCGCCTGACCCGATCGCGCCTGAACGCCACCGCTAAACCCGACAAGGCCTGAACCCCGATGCTGCTTTCTCTCGCCCTTGCATTGCTTGCCCCGGTACAGGGCGATGCGGTCTCCGATCCGCTGGCGCCCGCCCGCGCCGGTCGCATCCGCTGCATCGACCCCGATCGGGCGAGCCGGACCTGCGGCACGATCGTCCATTACACCCTGCGCGGCGACGGTGCATTCGATGCGCTGGTCACCGGCATCGTCAATCGCGATCCGATGATCGTGATCGAATATTCCACCTTCGGGCAGGTGCGGGACGGCGCCGTGTGCAGCCGCATCCGCCCGGCCGACTTCAATGCGGGCAAGCTGACGAGCAACGGCACCGCGCTGAGCCCGGCGCTGGAGGCGAACACCCGGCTCAAGCTGCTGCAGACGTTGCAGCCGCTGGCCGGGCACGAGCGCTGCTATCGCGATACCACGAGCGGCGACGAACTGTCGGTCAACGTGACGGTCGACGGCATTCTGCGGCCGGACATGGCGCAGGGCGCCATCTGGGTGCTGCCCGAGGACGGTTACGCCCCCGGGCGCTGACCCGAACAATCAGGCGGCGACCTGGGCTTCCGCCAGCGCCGCCTTCACCGCCGCGAGCGCGTCCGCGCCCCTGGCCCCGTCCGGACCGCCGCCCTGCGCCATGTCCGGACGGCCGCCGCCGCCCTGGCCGCCGAGCACGGCTACGGCGACCTTCACCAGGTCCACGGCGCTGATGCCGACCCCATCGGTCACGCCGACCGCGACCGACGCACGGCCCTCATTCACCGCCACCAGCGCGACCACGCCGCTGCCGATCCGCGCCTTGGCCTCGTCCACGGCGCCACGCAGCGCCTTGGCCTCCAGCCCGTCGAGCACCTGGCCGACGAAGTTGATGCCGTTCACCTGCTCCGGGCCCGCCGGGGCAGCCCCTGCGCCGCCGCCTAGCGCCAGCGCCTTCTTGGCCTCGGCCAGCTCGCGCTCGAGCTTGCGGCGTTCCTCGACCAGCGCCGCGACACGCGCGGGCACGTCGTCCGGCGCGGTCTTGAGGGCCGCCGCAGCCTCGCGCAGCCGCTCGTCGCGGGCGTTGAGCCAGAGCCGAGCGCCCTCACCGGTCAGCGCCTCGATGCGACGGACGCCCGAGGAGACCGCGCTTTCCGAGACGATCTTGAAGATCGCGATATCGCCGGTGGCGTTGACATGGGTGCCGCCGCACAGCTCGACCGAATAGGACGCATCCTCGCCCAGTCCCATCGAGAGCACGCGGACCTCGTCGCCGTATTTCTCGCCGAACAGCGCCATGGCGCCGGCGGCGATCGCGTCGTCCGGGGTCATCAGCCGGGTCTCGACCGTGCCGTTGTGGCGGATCTGCGCGTTCACATCGGCCTCGACCTGGGCGATCTGCTCGGGGGTCAGCGCCGAGGGGTGCGAGAAGTCGAAGCGCAGCCGCTCGGGCGCCACCAGGCTGCCCTTCTGGCTGACATGGGTACCTAGCCGCTTGCGCAGTGCCGCGTGCAGCAGATGGGTCGCCGAGTGGTTGGCGCGGACCTGGTCGCGGTGCGTGACATCCACCGAGAGGTGGACGGCGTCGCCCACGGCAACTTCGCCGCTCTCGATCTTGGCGTGATGCGCGTGCAGGCGGCCAAGCGGCTTCGAGGTATCGTCGACAGCCGCGCGCAGCTTGTCGTTGCCGATCACGCCGACATCGCCCATCTGGCCGCCGCTCTCGCCGTAGAAGGGCGTCTGGTTGGTGAGGATGGTCACGGTGTCGCCGACGACCGCCTTGTCGACCCGCGCGCCGTCCTTCACCAGCGCCACCACCTGGCCTTCGCCTTCGGTGCTGACATAGCCGGTGAATTCGGTGCCGCCGAGCTCGTCGGCAAGGTCGTACCACAGATCTTCCGACGCCTTCTCGCCCGAGCCCTTCCAGGCGGCGCGGGCGGCGCGCTTCTGCTCGGCCATGGCTTCGTCGAAACCGGCGCGATCGACGCCGATCTCGTTGGCACGCAGCGCGTCCTCGGTCAGGTCATAGGGGAAGCCATAAGTGTCGTAGAGCTTGAATGCGGTCGCGCCCGGCAGCGTGTCGCCGGCCTTGAGCCCCTGGGTCGCCTCATCGAGCAGACGCAGACCGTTGGCGAGCGTCTGGCGGAAGCGGGTTTCCTCCTGGAGCAGCGTCGCCTCGATCAGCGGCTGCGCGCGGACGAGCTCGGGATAGGCGGCGCCCATCTCGGCGACCAGCGACGGCACCAGCCGGTGCATCAGCGGGTCCTTGGCGCCGAGCAGGTGCGCGTGGCGCATCGCGCGGCGCATGATGCGGCGGAGCACATAGCCGCGGCCCTCATTGGCCGGCAGCACGCCGTCCGCGACGAGGAAGCCCGACGAGCGGAGGTGATCGGCGATCACGCGGTGGCTGGCGGCCTGCTCACCGATCGCGCTCGTGGCGGTCAGCGCAGCGGACTGGTCGATCAGCGCCTTGAACGTGTCGATGTCGTAATTGTTGTGGACGCCCTGGAGCACGGCGGCGATGCGCTCCAGCCCCATGCCGGTGTCGATGCTGGGCCGCGGCAGGTCGCCGATGATCTCGTCATTTTCCTGCACGAACTGCATGAAGACGAGGTTCCAGATCTCGACGAAGCGGTCGCCATCCTCCTCGGGCGAGCCCGGGGGGCCGCCATAGATGTGCTCGCCATGATCGTAGAAGATTTCCGAGCAGGGGCCGCAGGGGCCGTCCGAGCCCATCGCCCAGAAATTGTCCTTGGTCGGGATGCGGATGATCTTGTGATCGGGCAGGCCCGCGATCTTCTTCCACAGGTCGAACGCCTGGTCGTCGGTGTGGTACACCGTGACGGTCAGCTTCTCGGCCGGAATGCCCCATTCCCTGGTAAGGAGCGTCCAGGCATGGGTGATCGCCTGCTCCTTGAAATAGTCGCCGAACGAGAAATTGCCGAGCATCTCGAAGAAGGTGTGGTGCCGGGCGGTGTAGCCGACATTGTCGAGATCGTTATGCTTGCCGCCCGCGCGCACGCACTTCTGGCTGCTCGTCGCGGTGCTGTAGGGGCGCGATTCCAGGCCGGTGAACACGTTCTTGAACGGCACCATGCCGGCGTTCACGAACATCAGCGTGGGATCGTTGTGCGGCACCAGCGGCGCGCTGGGGACGCGGGCATGGCCCTGGCCCTCGAAATAGTCGAGAAACGAGCGGCGGATATCATTGGTCGACGTCATAATCCGCCGACTTAAGGGCGCACGGGCGTTCGCTCAAGCGAAACACGTCGTTCAGCGCTATCGTTTCGTTTCCGCATCGATTATCGGCGGATCCCATGCAGGGAAACGGCACGGCAACGACGATTTCGGGGCGGTTCGCGCCCTTCCACCGCTGGGATCGCAGCTTCTTTCTGACCGCGACGCTGGCGATCTGGGCGGTGCTTGTCGCCGGATTCGGCTATGACCTGGTGACGCGCGCGCGGCTGGGCATGCTCGACTTCCCGTGGATCGTGCATGTCCACGCGCTGGTCTACACCGGCTGGATCGTGCTGCTGGCGACGCAGGTCGGGCTGGTACGCACGCGGCGGCTGGCGCTGCATCGTCGGCTCGGACGTCTGGGCGCGCTGCTCCTCCCGGCGATGATCGTGCTGGGGCCTGCCACCGCGATCGTCGTGCGCACGGTCGCCCCGCATCCGATGTGGCAGGAACTCGCCTTCATGGGCACGCAGTTCGCCAACATGCTCGGCGCGGGCGTCGTGCTGGCCGCCGGGCTGCTCGCCGTGAAGCACCCGTCGGCGCACAAGCGGCTGATGATCATGGGGACGATCGGCCTGACCGAGCCCGGCTTCGGTCGCCTGCTCTTTCCGACGCTCTACGCCTGGTTCGGCGAGGGCTATGTGCCTTATTATCTCGAAACCTATGTGGGCACGCTGCTGCTGGTGCTCGCCGCGGGCGGCTATGATCTCGTCACGCGCCGCCGCGTCCACCCGGCCTGGGCACTTTCCGCCTTGTGGATCGTCGCCAGCCAGTGCCTCGGCACCTGGCTGTTCTATCAGCCCTGGTGGCTGCGCTGGATGACGGCGCTGACGGGGCACTAAGCCCCGCCGACGCTCACCCGATCGGCTGGTCGATCGAGACCGGCGGAGCCGAGAACCATTTCGGCCCGGCCTCGGTCATGTGGAAGCAATCCTCCAGCCGCACGCCGAAGCTGCCCGGGATGTAGATGCCTGGCTCGTTCGAGAAGCACATGCCCGGCGCCAGCAGAGTCTTCTCACCGCGCACGAGGTTGACCGGCTCGTGCCCGTCGAGCCCGATGCCATGGCCGGTGCGATGCGACAGGCCGGGCAGCTTGTAGTCCGGCCCATAGCCGAGCGATGCATAATAGCCGCGCACCGCATCGTCGACGCTGCCCGCCGGCGCGCCGAGCCTGGCGGCGGCGAACGCGACCTGCTGCCCCTTCGCCACCGCATCCCACACCTTGCGCTGCTCGGTGCTCGCGGTGCCGTGAACGAAGGTGCGCGAGACGTCGGACTGGTAGCCCATCACGTTGCAGCCGCAGTCCATCAGCACGATCGCGCCGTCGCTGACCGGCGAGGGTGTCCTGGTGCCGTGCGGATAGGCCGCGCCCTCACCCACCAGCACCATGCTGAACTCGGGATCGCCGCCCAGCCTGCGGGTCGCCGCATCCATCAGCGCGGACACATCGCGCTGCCGCATGCCCGTCTCGACGCGCGCATAAACAAAGCGATAGGCGGTAATGGTGATATCGGTTGCGAGCTGCATCAGCGCCAGCTCCGCGGGGCTCTTGATCATCCGACAGCCACGCACCACCGGGTTTGCGGAAGTGACTCGCAGCCCGTTCTTCTGCAGTCCATCCACCGCGAAATAGCGCACCGTCTCCTCGATGCCGACCGGCAGCCCGGCCAGCTTGCGGTCCTTCAGAAAGCCGGCGACGATCTTCAGCGGATCCTCGTCCTCCTGCCACACGCGGACCTCGGCGGGGATTGCCAGCGTCTCGCGGGTGCGCGGCTCCTCGAAAAACGGCGTGACGATGCAGGGCTCGCCTTCCATCGGCAGGATGGCGGCGGTGAGCCGCTCGCTGCGGCCCCAACGGATGCCGGTGAAGTAGACGAGGCTCGCTCCCGGCTCGATCAGCACCGCGCCGATACCTGCCGCCTTCATCAGCGCCTGCGCCCGGGCGAGCCGCACTTCCCGTTCCTTCGGGCCGATCGGGCGGGCGCCGACAGTCATGTCCTGCAGCTGGGCAAGGTCGGGCTCGGCGGCGCGGACGACGCCCGGTGCCCCCAGCAGCGGCAGCATGGCCATGGTTCCCAGCAGGTTCCGTCGCGTCGTAGCCCAAGCCGTCATGCCGCCCCTCGTGTTTTCGCAGCGGGTCGGGTAGGACGAAGCAGGGGCAGACGGCAAGCACTTCGGATGCGCCGCACAGGGGATCGACGTCATATGCGAGGTTTCGCACCAGCCATCGTGCTCGCACCGGCCTTGCTGCTGCTCGGCGCCGCGCCGCCGTCCCCCGATGCAGGCGGGTCGGCCGTGCGCGCGCCCGGGTGGTGCGGCGATGCGGTGGACGCTGGCGCCCGCCCCGCGATCCTTGCCGGCTATGGCCCCGGCGGCTTCGCGGTCCGCACGGCCAATACCGACGCCCAGGCTTTCTTCTCCAACGGCATGCAGCTGGCGCACGCCTTTGCCCACAAGGCGGCGATCGCGGCGTTCCAGGAGGCCCGTCGCCTCGATCCCGACTGCGCGATGTGCGGCTGGGGCGAAGCCTATGCCGCCGGCCCGACGATCAACTATGGCATTGACGACAAGGAGCGCACCCGCCTCGCCGAGGTGACCGCCACTGCCGAGCGTCTCGCCGCAACGGGTCCCGAGAAGGAAAAGCGGCTCATCGCGGCAATGAAGCTGCGCTACGCGGGGAGCGCCGGCCAGGGGAACAAGGCCTTCGCCGCCGCGATGGACGCGCTTGCCCGCGCCTATCCGGATGACGACGCGATCGCCGTGGTGGCCGCCGACGCGCTGATGATCGCCTCCGACTTCAAGGCCGAGCAATTGGCCCGCCCGGTCGAACTGCTGGAAGCGGTTCTCCGCCGCAATCCCGCATATGCACCCGCGATCCATTTCTACATCCACGCGACCGAGGGCGCCGGCTTCCCCAAGCGGGCCGAACCCTATGCCGATCGGCTGGGCAGCATCGCCCCCTCGGCCAGCCACCTCGTCCACATGCCCTCCCACACCTTCTACTGGCTCGGCCGCTACGAGGATGCGGCAGTGGCCAATCTGAAGGCGGTGGAACTCGGCTTCGCCAATGCGCGGCGGCTGAAGCTGGCGGAGCCGGACGGCGTGTGGACCCTCGCCTATCACGGCCACAATGTGCAGTTCGGCATCGGCGGCGCGCTGATGGCGGGCGATGCGGTGCGCGGGCTGGCGCTTGCGCGGCCACTGGTGGCGATGGGCAGCCGCGCCAAGGATCTCGATCCGTTCCGGCAGGCGGTTCTGGGTCAGGGCTATATCGCCATCGCCCGGTTCGCACCGCTCGCCGAGACGCTTGCCATCCCCGCCCCGCCGCGGGACGCGACCGTGGCACAGGCCTTCTGGCATTATGCCCGTGGCGAGGCCCTGGCGCGTGCGGGCGACCGGCCCGGCCTCGAGGCGGAGACGCGGGCGCTGCCGGGTCGCATCGACGGCAATCCGCTGGAAGGAAGCGCGACCGCTGCGATCCGCCTCGCCCGGCTGGTACTGGAAGGCCGCGCCGCGATGCTCGACGACCGGCCGGACCGCGCCGCCAAGGCGTTCGGCAAGGCGGCGGCCATCGAGGAGACCAAACCACTCTCCGAATGGACCGATCCGCCGCTCTGGTGGTATCCGGTGCGCCGCGACCTCGCGGCCGCGCTGCTCGCCCAAGGCAAGACCGGCGAGGCCCTTGCCGCCATCGAGGCGTCGCTGCGGCACCGACCGCTCGACCCGGTCGCCCTCGCCACCCGCAGCCAGATCCAGGCGAAGCTGGGCGATGCCGCTGCGGCGCGCCGTGATCGTGCGATTGCGGCGATGCGCTGGCACGGGACGGCCGCCACCCTCGGTTAATGCGGCGGGCTTGACCCGGGCCCAACAATCCCCTTCCCTCCCCGGACGATTCTTCGGGGAGCAAGTGTGGGTAAACGACTAACCTGGTTCATCCTGGCGGCGCTGCTGCTGGGCGGACTGATCGGCTGGGGCCTCAACCTCGGCTATGGGGGCACCGATGCGGGCAAGGCGACGCTGGAGCGCATCGCCTATGGCCTCGACATCCCTACCCAGATGTTCCTCCATCTCATCAAGATGATCATCGCGCCGCTGGTGGTCTCCACCCTCGTCGTCGGCATCGCGCATATGGGCGGCGGCGGCGCGATCGGGCGTGTGGGGCTGAAGGCGTTCTTCTGGTTCGTTTGCGCCAGCCTCGTCTCGCTTACCCTGGGCCTGCTGCTGGTCAACCTGCTTCAGCCGGGCACCGGGCTGCACCTGGCCCTGCCGCCGGCCAATGCATCGAGCGGCGTCGATCGCACCGCCTTCGATGCCGCCAAGTTCTTCACGCATATCGTGCCGACCAGTGCGATCGACGCGATGGCGAGCAACGACATCCTCCAGCTGGTGATCTTCTCGCTGTTCTTCGGCGTCGGCATGGCGGCGGTGGGCGACAAGGCCAAGCCGCTGCTGCGCGGGCTCGAAGCGCTCGTTTCGGTGATGCTGACGGTCACCGGTTATGTGATGCTGTTCGCCCCCGTCGCGGTGTTCTGTGCCGTCGCACGCACGCTGGCGACCAAGGGGCTGGGCGTGGTCGGCGACCTCGCCTTCTTCATGGGCAGCTTTTACCTCGGCCTCGCCGCGCTATGGGCGGTGCTGCTCGGCGCCTCCTTCCTGGCGATCGGGCCGCGCACCGGCCTCTTGTTCCGTTATCTGCGCGATCCGATCCTGCTCGGCTTCTCTACCGCCTCGTCCGAGGCCGCCTATCCGCGCACGCTGGATGCGCTCGACCGGTTCGGCGTGCCGCCGCGCATCGCCAGCTTCGTGCTGCCGCTCGGCTATTCGTTCAACCTCGACGGCTCGATGATGTACATGACCTTCGCGTCGATCTTCATCGCGCAGGCCTATGGCATCCATCTCGACTGGGCGACGATGATCCAGATGCTGCTGATCCTGATGGTCACCAGCAAGGGCATCGCCGGCGTGCCGCGCGCCAGCCTGGTGGTGATCACCGGCACGCTGGCGCACTTCAACATCCCGGAGGCCGGCGTGCTGCTGATTCTTGCGGTCGATCATTTCCTCGACATGGGCCGCACCGCGACCAACGTCGTCGGCAATGCGGTGGCAGCGGCCGTGGTGGCGCGTTGGGAAGGCAAGCTGGACGAACCGGACGAGGCCGAGCCGGATGTGCGGCCGCTCCCTGCCGGGGGGCCGCACGATCCGGACAAGTTCGAGGATTATGCCGGGAGCTGATCGCTCCCGCGCGGTTCAGGCATAGGCATAGGGCCCGCCCGCCTTCAGCGCACGCTGATAGGCCGGGCGGGCATGGATCTTCTCCAGGAACGCCGCGATGTGCGGACGACCGTCGAGAATACCGGCACGCTTCACGGCTGCTTCCATCGGGAAGCTCATCATCACGTCCGCCGCGGTGAAGCTGTCACCGGCGAACCAGGGGCGCTGCGCCAGTTCGCTCTCGACATAGTCGAAATGCACCTCGGCCATCGGGCGGAATTTCTTGAGGCCCATCTTGCCGAACAGCGGCACGCGGGCCAGCACCAGCATGACCAGCAGCGGCGGCATCAGCGATCCCTCCGCATAATGGAGAAAGTGGCGATAGCGCAGCGCATCCTCGCGGTTCGCGGGCGCGCCGAGCTTCCCCCCCGCCCTGTCGACCAGATATTGGAGGATCGCACCGGTTTCTGCGACCACGGTGCCGCCATCCTCGATCACCGGCGACTTGCCGAGCGGGTGGACTTGGCGGAGCTCGGGCGGCGCGAGCATGGTCGTCTTGTTCCGCTCGTAGCGTTTCACTTCATAGGCAAGATCGAGCTCCTCAAGCAACCAAAGCACGCGCTGCGAGCGGGAGTTTTCGAGATGATGGACGATAATGGTCAAAGCGGCCCCTCCGGTGTCGCGCGGCGTTCGCCGTCGCTTCTGCACAAGGCTGCAGCTTGCGCGACGGGGGGCCGCAGCGCAAGCCGAGCCTGACCGTCAGGCGAGTGTACGCACCTTCGTCTCGCGGTCCCAGTAGCGCTGCTTCGCCGCCTCGACGAAGCCGCGAAGGTCGGTCACGCCCTCGTCCGGCTCAACGCCAGCCTTGTCGAGCAGCGGCTGGGCGGCGGCGTTGGCCCCGATTGCCTTGAGGTGGCCGAACGCGTCCATCACCCATTGCACGGCAGCGCCTTCCTTGACGAGCTTGGCCGCAGCCTCCTCCGACAGGATCACCGCGCAGGCATCCACGGTGACCGAGGGCTGGCCGAACAGCTGGGCATCCGCGGCGATCGTCGACCCGTCCGAGAGCGGCACCTTGCCCACTTTCGGCGCGATCGTCATCGCGTGGCCGCCGGCGGCCTTGACCGCGTCCTTCAGCGTCGAGAGCTCGCCCGCATCGCTGCCATCGGCGATAAGGATGCCGACGGTCTTGCCCTCCAGCGTGCGGAGCTCGCGCGGACCACGGATGATCCGCAGCGCCGGCGACGGCTCCATGTCGAGCACCGGCGCGGCGGTGGGGGCCGCTTCGGGCAGGTCCATTGCCAGGCCATCGGCGACGCGCTGGGCCAGCGTCTCGTCGACGTTGCGCAGATTGGCCATCACCGCCACGCGAATATGCTCGAGGCTGACCTTCGAGAGCTCGAACACCAGCGCCGAGGCGATATGCGCCTGCTCGGCCGGATCCATCGAGCGGAAAAACAGCCGCGCCTGACTATAATGGTCGGCGAAGCTCTCCGCGCGGATACGGAGTTTCTGGCCCTGCTCCTCCGCTGGATAGGTCTTGTAGCCCTTCTCGGGATCCTCGCGCGCGCCGCCTTCCTCGCCGGCCTTGGCGAGGCTGTTGGGCTCGTAATTGGCGCGCCCCTTGGGCACCGCCATCTGCATATGGCCGTCGCGCTGCTGGTTGAGGAACGGGCAGCCTGCCGCCTCGGCACGCCCCTTGGCGGCGTTGATCGGCAGCTGGTGGAAATTGACCGATCCCAGCCGCGACAGCTGCGTGTCGGTATAACTGAACAGCCGCCCCTGGAGCAACGGATCGTTGCTGAAACCGATGCCGGGGACGACATGGGCGGGCACGAACGCCGCCTGTTCGGTTTCGGCGAAGAAATTGTCGGGATAGCGATCGAGCACCATCCGCCCGACGATCCGCACCGGCAGCACTTCCTCGGGGATCAGCTTGGTCGCATCGAGCACGTCATAGGGCTGCGCGTTGGCGAAGTCCTCGTCGAACAGCTGCACGCCGAGTTCCCAGGTCGGATAATCGCCGCGGTCGATCCGCTCGAACAGGTCGCGGCGCTGGAAATCGGGGTCGGCCCCGGCGATCTTGACCGTCTCGTCCCAGATCGTCGAGGCGAGGCCCGCCTTGGGCTTCCAGTGGAACTTGACGAAGCTGCTCTTCCCCTCGGCGTTGATCAGCCGGAAGGTGTGGACGCCGAAGCCCTCCATCGTCGCGAAGCTGCGCGGCAGCGTGCGGTCGGACATCGCCCACAGGATCATATGGGTCGATTCGGGCATCAGGCTGATGAAGTCCCAGAAAGTGTCGTGCGCGGTCGCCGCCTGGGGATAGCCGCGATCGGCCTCCATCTTGGCGGCGTGGATCAGGTCGGGGAACTTGATCGCGTCCTGGATGAAGAAGACGGGAATGTTGTTGCCGACGAGATCCCAATTGCCTTCGCGGGTGTAGAACTTCACCGCGAAGCCGCGCACGTCGCGCGGCGTGTCGACGGAGCCCGCGCCGCCCGCGACGGTCGAGAAGCGGACGAACACCTCGGTGCGCTGGCCCTTCTTCTGGAACAGATCCGCGATGGTGACGTCGGCGAGGCTGTCGGTAACCTCGAAATAGCCGTGCGCGGCCGAGCCGCGGGCGTGGACGATCCGCTCGGGAATGCGCTCGTGATCGAAATGGTTCATCTTCTCGCGGAAGACTTCGTCCTCAATCAGCACCGGACCGCGCGGCCCTGCCTTCAACTGATTCTGGTTGTCGCTGATCGGCGTGCCGTGGTTGGTGGTGAGCACCGGATGGTCGGCATCGGTCACCTGATGCGTCTCGCCGCCGGCGGGGGCGTTGCGGTTGTTCTGATCGGTCATGGGAATCCTCGCGAGAGTGCGAAGGTCCAACGACCCGTAGATCAGGCAGTTGCGCTAGCTTGGTGAACTAAATAGATTTTCTCAGTTCAGTTGGCCGCAGTCGCAGCAGCGATCAACGCCGTCAACGCCGGACGATCCTCGTCTCCCACCGCACCGAGGCAGACAAAGCGCCCGCGCCGGCCTTCGCCCTGCAGCAATCCGGCCGGATCGGGCAAGCCCACACCTGCGGCAAAATGGAGCAGCAGATGGGGCGGATCGGCGATCAGCCGAAGCACCGCTGCCGTACTATCCGGCGCCGCGTAGAGGAACATCCGGCCGGCTCCGTGCGCCGCCTGCCGTTCCGTCGCCTGGGGCCACGCCGATCGCAGAAACAGCCGGGCCGCAGAGAGATGGGCAGCGAGGTCCGCCGAGAACATGGCATCGCATGTCCCGGCCGGCCCCGCCGCCACGGAGATTGACCGATCAGATATCGTCGTCGGGCTCCGGCCCGGCCATCAGCCCTTCGGCGACCTGCTCGGTGCGGCCGCGGATCGCGGCTTCCAGCCGGGCACACACCTCAGGATTCTCGCGCAGGAAGTTCTTCGAATTCTCGCGCCCCTGGCCGATGCGGATGCTGTCATAGCTGAACCAGGCACCCGACTTCTCGACCAGCCCCGCCTTCACGCCGAGATCGAGAATCTCGCCGATCTTTGAGATGCCCTCGCCGTACATGATGTCGAATTCGACCTGCTTGAACGGCGGCGCGACCTTGTTCTTCACCACCTTCACGCGGGTGGCGTTGCCGATGATCTCGTCGCGGTCCTTGATCTGGCCGGTGCGGCGGATGTCGAGGCGGACCGAGGCGTAGAATTTGAGCGCGTTGCCGCCCGTCGTCGTTTCCGGGTTGCCGTACATCACGCCGATCTTCATGCGCAGCTGGTTGATGAAGATCACCATGCAGCGCGAGCGGCTGATCGAGCCGGTCAGCTTGCGCAGGCTCTGCGACATCAGCCGCGCCTGGAGGCCGACATGGCTGTCGCCCATCTCGCCCTCGATTTCGGCGCGCGGCACCAGGGCCGCGACCGAGTCGACCACCAGCACGTCGATCGCGTTCGAGCGGACCAGCGTATCGGTGATCTCCAGCGCCTGCTCGCCGGTATCGGGCTGCGAGACGATCAACTCGTCGATATTGACGCCCAGCTTCTTGGCATAGACCGGGTCGAGCGCGTGCTCGGCGTCGACGAACGCGGCCACACCGCCATTCTTCTGCGCCTCGGCGATCACGTGCAGCGCCAGCGTCGTCTTGCCCGAGCTTTCCGGACCATAGACCTCGATCACGCGGCCGCGCGGCAGCCCGCCGACGCCGAGCGCGATGTCGAGCCCGAGCGAGCCGGTGGAGATCGCCTCGACCTGCATCGTCTCCTTCGAGCCCAGCCGCATGGCCGAGCCCTTGCCGAAGGCGCGGTCGATCTGCGCGAGGGCGGCGTCGAGCGCCTTCTGCTTGTCCGTGGGATTGGCCATATTGCCGTCGATCACCTTGAGAGATGCTGCCATTGGGAAGCCTCGTCGCTAGAGGGTTTACGTGCCGCGTTCAACTGTTGGACCTGATGTATTCCATTTGTTCTACGAGAACAAGAGGGGAACCTACAGGAACATTTGCAGCGGCCGCCCCCGCTGGCTAGCGGGAGAGCCATGAGCATGATCGTCGGCCACGTTTCCGCCCTTGCCCGCTTTCCGGTAAAGTCCATGGCGGGCGAGGCCTTGTCGGTTGCCGAGATGGACTGGCAGGGCATCGAGGGCGACCGCCAATATGCCTTTGTGCGCGCGGGCAACGGCACGCGCTTTCCGTGGCTTACCGCGCGCGAGGTGCCGGGCATGGTGCTGCACCGGGCGCGCTTCGCCGACCCCGCAGCGCCCAAGACCAGCGCCATTCAGGTCGAGACACCAGACGGCGGCATCCGTTCGCTCCACGATGCGGGGCTGCACGCGCACCTCGCCGAAGCCGCGCGCGAGCCGGTCTCGCTGATCCAGGTGGCGCGCGGCGTCTACGACTCGATGCCGGTGTCGCTTCAGACCAGCGCGGGCCACCGCGCGCTGGAGACCGCGCATGGCGGCCGGATCGACCCCCGCCGCTTCCGCATCAACGTCACGATCGAAAGCGAACTGCTCCCCGAACAATGGCAGGGCCAGCGCCTGGCGTTCGGGGCCCCGCGCGACGACGGCGCGATCGTGCAGTGCGCCGATCCGATCCAGCGCTGCGTGCTGATCACGATCGATCCGGATACCGGCGCCAAGGACCCGACAATCCTGCGCACCGTCGCCCAGCGCTTTGCTGCCTGTTACGGCCTCTATTCGGCACCCGCGCGACCGGGGCTGATCCGGCTGGGCGATCCGGTGCGGGTGCTGGGATAGAGTCTCAAGCCGTCATCCCGGCGGAAGACGGGATCCAGACGCCACCCGGGCGCAGGAGGCGCTTCTGCGGAGACCCTAATGGATTCCGGCTTTTGCCGGAATGACGCATAGTCGGGAGGGGCCGTCGCCCCTCCCCTTCGATCACTTCCCCGCCTTGCCGGTCCACTGGTTCATCCAGCCGAGCACCTCGCCATACCATTGCAGCGAGTTCTTGGGCTTGAGGACCCAGTGGTTCTCGTCCGGGAAGACGAGCAGCTTGGACGGTATCTCGCGGCGCTGGAGCGCGGTGAAGGCCGCCAGCCCCTGGGTGTAGGGGATGCGGAAATCCTTCTCGCTGGTAATCACCAGCTGCGGCGTTTTCCACGCGCTGACGTAATTGACGGGATTCCAGCGCTCGAACGCGGCGGGATCCTCGAAATAGGCCTTGCCGCCATGTTCCCATTCGTCGAACCAGAGTTCTTCGGTCTCATAGGCCATGGCGCGGGCGTCGAACACGCCGTCATGCTGGACGATGCACTTGAAGCGATCCGGCCACTGGCCCTCGATCCAGTTCATCATATAGCCGCCATAGGACGCGCCGAGCGCGCAGGCCTTGTCGCCGTCGAGGAAGGTGAAGCGATCGGTCGCGGCCTTGAGGCCCTTCTTCAGGTCCTCCAGCGGCCAGCCGCCCCAATTGTTGCGGATCGCATCGGTGAAGGCCTGACCATAGCCGGTGGAGCCGTGGAAATCGACCGCGACCACCGCATAGCCGCCGCCGGCGAACACCGCCGGGTTCCACCGGTACGACCAGCTATTGCCCATACTGCCCTGCGGCCCGCCATGGACGATGAATGCGATCGGCGCCTTGGCATCCGCCGCCAGCCCGGCCGGCTTGGCGACATAGCCCCAGACGGTGTCGCCATTGGCACCGTTGAAGCTGAAGCGCGTCACCTCGGGCATCGCGATGCCGGCGAGCTTCTCTGCGTTCACGGAAGTGAGGCGCGTGCTCTTCTTGCCCTTCAGCCAGTAGAAATCGTCCGGCGCGGTGAGGCTGTTCATCGCATAGACGAGGCCACCCTTGGTCGGCACCACCGCGGAGACGCTGCCCTGCTGGGTCAGCCGCTCGACCTTGCCGTCGAGCGACACCGCGAAGATCGGCTCCTCCTGCACATCCTGCGCAGTGACGTAGATCGTTTTCGAATCCGGCCCCCAGGCGATCGAGGCGACCGAACGGTCCCATTTCTCCGTCAGCGCACGCACATCGCCGGTGGCGAGGTTGCGCAGCATCAGCACCTGGCGATCCGCCTCATAGCCCGGCCGCGCCATCGCGAACCAGGCTAGCCACTTCACGTCGGGCGACGGCGTCGGCAGATTGTCCATGCCGCCATTGCCCTTGGTGAGGTTCACCGGCGCCGACGAACCGTCTGCAGGGGCGGCGAAAATATCGAGATCGGTCGACAGCGCCTCGATCCGCCCGGCCTCGCGCAGGGCGAAATAGATGGTCTTGCCGTCGGCGCTCCAGGCGACTTCCTCGCCGCCGCCCGAAGGCTTCGAAGGCGTGTCGCCGATCAGGCCGCCCTCGATCGCGACGCCGTCGCCGGTCGCGCCCTGCGGCCCGAACGGCAGGACGAACAGCTGCGAGCGGGTGCCGTCCGCCCATGTATCCCAGTGGCGCACGAAGAGCTGGCTGTAGACGCGGCCCGAGCCGGCGTTCGCATCCTTCTTCTCCATCGCCGGGGTGACGCTGGGGGCGCCGGGCTTGCGATCGGCCCAGACGAGCAGCTTCGACCCGTCCGGCGAGACCTTGAACCCGCTGAACCCACCCTGGATGTGGGTCAGCTGGACGGGCGTGCCGCCGGTGATCGACACGGACCACACCGCATCCTCGCCGCCTTTGTCCGACTGGAACCACACGGTCTTGCCGTCGGCCGAGAATTGCGGGGCGGTTTCGTTGACCAGCGGCTCGGCGACCAGCTTCTCGGGCCTGGCGCCCTTGGCGGCCAGGTCGAGCCGCCACAGGTCGTAGCGACCCTTGTTGGCGGCCAGATCGGTCTCGCGTTGCTGCCAGACGAGCCAGCGCCCGTCGGGGGATACGGCAGGCGCGCCTACCCGGGAGAGGCCGACAACGTCCTGGATGGTGAGGTCTCGCGCCGAGGCCGGCGCTGCGAGGGCGGCGAGCGCAACGCCCGCGACGAGGAACTGCTTCATGGCCGCCACGATAGCCACAAGGTAACGCCCGATACAATCGGACGTTTGCGACTCAGCGACTGCCGGTGATCCGCGCGATTTCGCGTGCGACGATCTGCTCGACGAGCTGCGGCAGGTTCTGGTCGAGCCAGTCCCGCAACATCGGCTTCAGCATCTCGCGGACCAAACCCTCCAGGGTGTCCGAGCCCGCCACCTGCGGCTTCACGATCAGCCGCGACAGCGCCTCGAGCTTCTCGCGGCTCGCCTCGGCGACGCGATCGGACAGGATCGGATCGGCCGGCGCGGCGAGGGGTGTCGGCGCTACGGCGATCGCCTCGCTCAGTTCGAGCACATCCTCGTGCGGTTCCTCGGCCTCTGCGGGCTCTGGCTCCGGCACTGCGCGGAGCGGACGCCCACGGGCGACCGCGCCGGGCTCGTCATCGGCGATGATCCGTTTGATCGATGCGAGGATCTCCTCCATCGACGGCTCGCTGCTGGCAGTCCCCATCGCGTCCATCCTGACGTTCGAGCGGTACGAAAGCCCTCAATCAGGGATTCGGACGGGTGCTGTCAACCGAACGCTGGAGCGTGGGATCCAGCGGTGCTCCCACCACCTGCGCGCTTTGCGGCGGGGTCGAGCGGGTGCTGCTCGCCACCGGCTGGGGCGTCTTGTCGTCGCGCCAGTCGTTGATGCGGTTGCGCACCCGCTTGTAATTGACGCTCGGGTCATAGAGCAGCCGGCTGTCGAAGTTCAGGTCCTTCGCCTGTGCGCGCCCCATCGCCGCCAGCAGGGTGAAGCCGGCCACATAGGCGTCGCGCTCCGCGGTGACATACTGGACCTGCGAATTGAGCAGCTCCTGCTCGGCGTTCAGGATGTCGAGGATGGTGCGGGTGCCGACGCTGTTCTCGGCCCGCACGCCTTCGAGGCTTAGCTGGTTGGCCTGCACCGCCGTGCGCGACGACTCGATCACCCGGAGCGACGCCTGATAGGCGGCATAGGCCGAGCGCGCCTGGGCGATCACGCCGCGCTCGGTAAGCGTCACCTGCTCGATCGCGGCACCTTCCCGGGCCTGGGCCTGGCGCACCTGCGCCGCGGGGCGCCCGGCCTGGAACAGCGGCAGGGTCACCTGCACGCCCAGCGTGGCGTTGGTGGTCGCGTTCGGCACGCCCGACGAGATGCCGCCGACGCTGCCGATGGAGCCTAGATAATTGGTATAGTTGCCCCCGGCGCCGAGGCTCACCTGCGGCAGGCGCCCGGCCTGCGCGACCCGGGTGTCGTAGCGGGTGGCGTCGCGCGATAGCTGGGCCGCTTCAAGAAAGGGATTGTTGGCCAGCGCGACCTGCTCGGCGGTCTGCACGTCCTCCGGCAAGTTCGGCAGCGGCGGCGGCGGGGCGAGCACGCCCGGCGGCGTGCCGACGACGCGGATATAGGTTTCACGGCTGCCGATCAGCTGTGCCTCGGCATTGCGAAGCTGCGCCTGTGCGAGCGCGAGGCGCGCCTCGGACTGGGCGACGTCGGTCCGGGTGAGGTCGCCGACCTGGAAGCGATCGCGAGTCGCCTGCAGGTTCACCTCGAGGACGTGGACGTTTTCCTGGTTGAGCCGGACGATCGATTCGTCGCGGATCACGTTCAGATAGGCGGTAACCGTCTGGGTAAAGATGTCCGCCTCGGTACCGCGCAGATTGGCGCGACCGGCATTCACCCGAACCTCGGCGGCGCGCACCGAATTGCGGATCCGGCCGCCATTGTAGATCGGCTGCGACAGGTTGAGCCCAAGCTGCGCCTGCCGCGTCGGCGTCAGCGGGTTCGACGCGGTATTGTACAGGCTGTCATTGGCACTGCCGGTCGCGTTGAAACCGGGGAGCCCCTGCGATCGTGCGATCGGAACATTCTCGTCGTTCGCGCGCTGATTGGCCCGCTGACCCTGCAGGTCCGGGTTGGTCGCATAGGCCTGCGCCAGCGCATCCTGCAGCGTCGTCGTCGGCGCCGCCGTCTTGGCGCCGGGGGACGGCACGTCCTGCCGGCCGCTGGGCGCGTCCTGCGCCAGCGCCGGGGCCCCGAGGGAAACGAGGCTCACACCAATGAGCAAAATGTTCAGTCGCATGAGCCCCGCTTTTAAGGTTAAAAGGTAAATTTTCTCGGTTTTTCAAAGCCCGGCAGCGTCGCCACTTCGATATCCAGGAAGTCGACGAGACCGAAGCCCCCTTCGGTGCGACGGCCAACCGCAAGACGCGACACGCCGCGATCGAGCACGCCGGAAACCACACGGCCACCGATCTTGACCTGATCGAGGATCACCTGCGGCAGTTCCTCCACCGCGCCGTCGATCACCACCAGATCATAGGGACCGCGCGCGGCCCAGCCGGCATTGAGCGGACCCTGGACCAGCTCGACATTGGCCGCCCCGGCAAGACCGCCACGCGCGATGGCGAGCAGCGAGGGCTCTTCCTCCAGCGCGACCACCGACGCCACCAGGCCGGAAAGCAGCGCTGCGGCATAGCCGCCGGCCGCGCCGATGAGCAGCACATGGTCGGTCGGCTGCAGTTCCGCTTCGGTCAGCAGCCGCCCGATCACCAGCGGCGAGTCGTGGCGGCGGCCATTGCCCAGCGGCAGCAGCGTGTCGCGATAGGCCATCGCGCGCTGGTCGGTGGGCAGGAAGGCCTCGCGCGGCACGCGCGACATCGCCGTGACCACACGGGGATCGTTCACCGCGTTGGTACGCAGCTGGCTCGCCACCATGGCGTGGCGCATCGCTTCGAAACGGGGCGCTTCGAGGGGCGCAGGGTCGACCATAAGGGCCATCATCACTCCGCTTGTCGCACAACCGTATTAGTTGTGCAATACACTTGTTGCTGTCCCGAGGCTTCTATCGCGCTGTTGGGGACTCGCCAAGCGAGCGTGACGTTATTTTGAAACTGTGTTGACATTGCCCCCACCCCGAGGGCATTTGCCGCGCCTCACCTCCGGATGGCCCGATGGCGGAATGGTGACGCAGCGGACTGCAAATCCGTATATGCCGGTTCGATTCCGGCTCGGGCCTCCACCGGCGCCAGGCGCGCCTCACCATGGCTCCTCGCCCCCCCGAGACGCGAAAAGGGCGCCCGCTGCCCCGTGCAGCGAACGCCCTTTTAGCAGGTCTCAGCGATGCTTAGCGACGACCGCGGCAATCTCCGCCGTCGATCGCGCGGCCCGCCAGAGCACCGGCGCCGGCACCGATGATCGTCCCCGTGCCGCTGCGACGATAGGAGCTGCCGCGGCCGATCTCGCCGCCCAGCAAGCCGCCCGCGATCGCACCCAGGATCGTACCGGTGGTGCCGTCGCTGCAACGCTGGCGATAATAGCGGTCGCGATAGGCGTAGCGCGGACGGTCGCCGCGATAGTCACGATATTCGCGGTAATCGCCACGATAGTCGCGGTCATAGTGACCATAGCCGTCGCGATAGCCCCAGTCCTGCGCGGCCGCGGGGGTCGCAGCGATCGAACCGGTCATCAGCGTGGCTGCCAAGGTGGCGCCGATCAGAACCTTCTTCATGTCCTCGTCTCCTCGCGGGGCACTTGTGCCTCGTCTGAGCCCTGATTCGCACAAATCGACTGTTCCAAGCCTGAATGCGCTGGTTAGCTGGCGTTCAGGCTCGATGCGGCGCCGTATCGGCCGCGCTCGCGCGGGAACCATGACACCTGAGAAACGTTCGTGGAGGCGAATGGAGGGAATGGCCCAGATGTACGATTTCGGCATTCGTCGCGCCCTTACCGGCTACCGCCTCGCCTATCGTCCGCACGAGAGCAACGTCTGCCCCGGTTGCGGCCAGTCGCATTGGATCGTCGGGCGGATGACGGCGGAATGCGCCTTTTGCAGCACCGCATTGCCGCTTCATCATGGTGCCGGGGGCGGCAGCGCGCTCCGCAACCGCCCCGCCCGCCACCCGCTCGCGGCCTGAGCCGATGACCAGCATCGCCTCCACCTCGCCCATCGAGCGAATCGCCCGCGTGATCGCCGCCGAAATGCTCAGCCCCAATGCCGAAGGTGCGGGCGACCTCAGCCGCCCGGTGAGCGAGATCGTCGACACGATCTGGCCGCGCGAGACCGACCGCGCCTTCGCCATCCTGCGGACGCTGCGCGAGCCGACCGCACGGATGATCGAGGCGGGGCGCGCCGCCGGGGACGATCCCGCCCGCATCTGGAGCGCGATGGTCAACGCCGCGATCGCAGAGATCCCCGCCCTCGCCGATTGAAGCCGGGTTTGTGCCGGACGTTTTGTTCGCTATGCGCGAGCGCATGCCGAACTCGCCCCTGACGCTCTACAATTCACTTACCCGTTCGCTCGAGCCGTTCCAGCCGCTCGATCCAGAAAAGGGCGTGCGCGTCTATTCGTGCGGGCCGACGGTCTACAACTATGCCCATCTCGGCAATCTGCGCGCCTATGTGTTCACCGACACGCTGAGCCGGGTGCTGCGCTGGAAGGGCTTTTCCCTCACCCACATCATCAACATCACCGATGTCGGCCATCTGACATCGGACGCCGATGCCGGCGACGACAAGATGGAAGCGGCCGCGCGCGCCCAGGCGATGAGCATCTGGGATATCGCCGCGCATTATACCGCCGCGTTCAAGCAGAACATCGCCGACCTCAACATCACCGAGCCGAGCAAATGGTCGGTGGCGACCGATCACATCCAGCAGATGATCGCCTTCGCCGAGAAGATCGCGCCCGAGCATTGCTACGAGCTCGAGTCGGGCCTGTATTTCGACGTGTCGACCGTGCCCGATTATGGCCGCCTCGCCGGCGCCGCCGATGACGCGGCGGAAGGCCGGATCGACCCGGTCGACGGGAAGCGCCATCCGCAGGATTTCGCGATCTGGCGCAAGTCGCCGCCGGGCGAGCAGCGCCAGATGGAATGGGATTCGCCCTGGGGGAAAGGTGCTCCCGGCTGGCACCTCGAATGCTCGGTGATGAGCATCCAGTATCTCGGCGCCCCGTTCGACATCCACACCGGCGGCATCGACCACCGCGAGATCCACCACCCGAACGAGATCGCGCAGAACCAGGCCTATTGCGGCTGCGGCGATACCGGTGCGAAGTTCTGGATGCACAACAACTTCCTGGTGGATCGCCAGGGAAAGATGTCCAAGTCCAAGGGCGGGTTCACCACGCTCCAGTCGCTGATCGACGCGGGCGTGCACCCCCTCGCCTATCGCCTGCTGTGCCTGCAGGCCCAGTATCGCAGCGAGCTGGAATTCTCGGCCGAGAACTTGGCGGCGGCGCTCACCCGGCTGAAGCGGCTGGTGATGGCGGTCACGGCGCTCAAGGCCCGGGCCGAGGGCGAAGGTACTGCGCCGGCGGTGTGGCTGGAACGGCTAGACGCGGCGGTGTCGGACGACCTCAACACGCCCAGGGCGCTGCCGGTGCTGGACGAGCTGCTCGCCGACAAGCGCACCGCCCCGGCCGATCGGCTGGCGGCGCTCGTCGAGTTCGACAAGGTGCTGGGGCTGCGCCTCTCCGAACTTACCCGTGAGGAGCTGCGCATTCGCCCCAAAGGCGCGACGATCACGCCGGAGGCGATTTCCGATCTGCTGGTCGAGCGGAAGGAAGCGCGCGTGGTGAAGGACTTCCAGCGCTCCGATCGGATCCGCGACGATCTTGTCGCGGCCGGGATCGAGGTGATGGACGGCGATCCGCTCGGCTGGGACTGGAAGCCGGCGCTGTAGGCTGAGGAGCCCGCCCCGCACGGGGGAGGAATTTGCTTGCCTCAGACGCCGAACCTCCGCCACAAAACGCGACGTTATTCGGGGGATGGCATGCGCGGGCAGGTTCTGGGTGTCGATCGGAGCAGCGGCGAAGGCCAGATTTCGGGCGAGGACGGCAGCCGCTATGTCTTCACCCGGGAAGACTGGAGCGACAGCCGCCACCCCGCCGTCGGCGCCAAGGTCGATTTCGACATCGACGGCAAGCGCGCCCGCCGCATCTTCCGCCTGCTCGACGGCGCGGAACTGCCGGTGCCCGCGGGCGAGCCGCGCAACAAGATCGTTGCTGCCGTGCTCGCGCTGTTCCTGGGCACGCTGGGCATCCACCGGTTCTATCTCGGCCGTACCGGCTCGGGCGTGGTGATGCTGGTGCTCACCTGCACCATCGTCGGTGCGCTGGTTACCGGCGTCTGGGCGTTCGTCGACGCGATCCGCTACCTGCTGATGAGCGACGCCGAGTTCGCCCAGCGCTACCCGCGCCGCTGATCAGCGGCCGAGGAACGCCGGTACCAGCCCCCACACCTTGTCGAGCTGCTCGCGCGTGATGCTGTAGGGCGGCATCACGTACACCGTGTTGCCGAGCGGACGCAGCAGCACGCCGTTCTCGCGCGCGAACGCCATCAGGCGCGGGGCGATCGCGGAGAGATAGCCATTCTCCGGTTGCTCGATCTCCAGCGCGGCGATCGTGCCCATGCGACGGAAATTGGCGAGGCCCGGCACATCCGCCAGCCCGTCCAGCGCCGCCTGCTGCCAGTTGCCGAGTTGCGCGATCCGCTCCAGCACCGGCTCCTCCCGCCAGATGGCGAGGTTCTCGACCGCTGCGGCACAGGCGATCGGGTTGGCGGTGTAGCTGGACGAGTGGAAGAACATCCGCGCCCGGTCCTCGGACCAGTGCGCCTGGAAGATCGGCGCAGTCGCCAACGTCACCGCCAGCGGGATCGCGCCGCCGGTAATGCCCTTGGACAGGCACAGGATATCCGGCACCACGCCCGCCTGTTCGCAGGCAGTGAGCGTGCCGGTGCGGCCCCAGCCGGTCATGACCTCGTCGGCGATGAAAAGAACGTCGTAGCGCGCGCAGATTGCCGCCATTTCGGCGAGGAGCGCGGGGGTGTAGAAGAGCATGCCCCCCGCCCCCAGCACCAACGGCTCGACGATGAAGGCCGCGGCACCGGCGCGGCACTCGGCTTCCAGCGCATCCAGCGTCGCCTGCTCGGCACCGGTCGCGGGATATGGAATGGTGCCGACGTCGAACAGCAGCGGCTGATAGGGCCGGTTGAACACCCCGCGCGCGCCGACCGACATGCCGCCGATCGTGTCGCCGTGATAGCTGTGCTCCAGGACGAGGATGCGGTTGCGATCCTCCTCCCCACGATTGTGCCAGTAGCCGAGCGCCATCTTCAGCGCGACTTCCACCGCGGTGGAGCCGCTGTCGCTGAAGAAGACATGTTCAAGCGCGTCGGGCAGCATGGTGCGCAATCCGGCAGCAAGCGTCTCGGCCGGTTCGTGGGTCCAGCCCGCGAAGATGATCTGGTCGAGCTTGGCCGCCTGGGCAGCGATCGCCGCCATGATGCGCGGGTTGCAATGGCCGTGCGTCGTCACCCACCAGGAGGAAATCGCATCGATGAAGCTGCGGCCGTCGGCGGTGTGGATCACAGCGTCCTTGGCATGGCTGACCATCGGGATCGGCTCGCCCAGCCCGTGCTGGGTGAAGGGATGCCAGACCGACGACATCAGGCAAAGTCCGCCAGGTCAAACGCCGCGGCAAAGGCAGCAGCCAGCGCCGCAGGCGTGCGTTCGGGCAGCATCGGGAGGCGCCCGAGACGCTTGACCTTGCCGATCGCCGCGATGGTGGCCTCGCTGTCCTCGACAGGGTCGCCGACAAAGGCGATGCCGTGGATCGGCACGCCGCGCGCCCGCAGCGCTTCGATCGAGAGCAGGCTGTGGTTGATCGTACCGAGCGCGGTGCGTGCCACCAGCACCACCGGCTTGCCCCAGCGCGCGAACATGTCGGCATAGAGGATCTCGCGGGTCACCGGCACCAGCGCGCCGCCGGCGCCTTCCACCACCAGCGGGCCGTCCACCTGCGGAAGGGCAAGCCGAGCGGGATCGATCGTCACGCCGTCGATCTCGGCCGCGCGGTGCGGCGAGCAGGGGGTGACGAGGCGATAGGCCTCGGGAAGGATGTTTGCGCCCGGCAGGCCGGACAGCGCCGCGATCGATTCGCTGTCGCTGCCGTCTTCAAGCCCGCTCTGGATCGGCTTCCAATAGTGCGCGCCGAGTGCGCCGGCGAGGGCGGCGGCGAATACGGTCTTGCCGATACCGGTGTCGGTGCCGGTAACGATGAAGGTCTGGGTCATGCTGCGGCCGTTTCGGTTGCGGAAATCAGGGTGGCCAGCCGATCCGCCAGAGCGGCGATATCGGCCAGCGTGACATTGTTGGTGATCGAGATGCGCAGGCGCGAGGTGCCCGCAGGGACCGTCGGCGGCCGGATGCCGCGCACGTCGAAGCCGCTTTCCTGCAGCAGGCCGGCCACGGTCATGGTGCGGACGTCGTCGCCCAGGATCAGCGGTAGCACCTGGCTGGGGCCATCAAGAACGCCGAACGGCCCCAGCGCCGCGCGTGCCGCGCGAACGCGATCGAACAGGGCCGTACGCAATGCATCGCCTTCTCCCACGATCCGCAGCGCGGCGCGCACGGCTGCCGCCATCAGCGGCGACGGCGCGGTCGAGAAGATGAACGCCCGGCCGCGATTGACGAGGAAGTCGCGGACGACCTTGGGCCCGGCGACCAGCGCACCCTCGCAGCCCAGCGCCTTGCCGCAGGTGTGCAGCGTGATGAGATTGTCCCGCGGCAGGCCATAGGCGAGCCCCTGTCCCTGCGGGCCGTAGACGCCGGTCGCATGGGCCTCGTCGACGATCAGAATCGCGTCCTCCGCACCGGCCAGCGCCGACAGCTCGGCCAGCGGCGCGAGATCGCCGTCCATGCTGTAGAGGCTCTCCACCGTAATCCACACGCGCCCCGACCCGCCCGCGCGGCGCCAGTCCGCGATCGCTGCGGCGAAGGCGGCGACATCGTTATGCGCCGTCTGCCGCGTTTCCGCCCGACCAAGCCGCATCCCCTCATGGGCGCTGGCGTGGACGAGTTCGTCGAACAGCACCAGGTCGCCGCGCTGCGGCAGGGTACCGAGCAGCGCGGCATTGGCTGCATAGCCGCTGGAGAAATAGAGCGCCGACTCGCGTCCGAAGAACGCGGCGGCGTCGGCCTCCAGCGCCTCGTGCTCGGTCTGGTTGCCGCGCAGCAGCCGCGATCCACCCGATCCGATCGGCACGCCCCGCGCCAGCGCCGCCGCCACGGCCTCGCGCAACGCCGGCGAGTCGGCGAGGCCGAGATAGTCGTTCGAGGCGAAATCGGCGCCTTCGCGCCCGATCAATCGCCGTCCCCTCCCACGCGCCGCCAACTCGGCCAGATCGCGCGCCTGTGCGTCGAAATAATGCATCGCCAGCGCCCGCTACACCTGCCGACCGCCGCAGGCAATCGAACCGATGCGTTACCCCGGCAGGGTAAGAAAGCGCTTGCATCCATTTACCCCAGCCGGGTAAGGGGACGGCATGACGACGTTAGCCGGTTCCAAAATCCGCCACTATCGCGAGGAGCGCACGCTCACCCGCGCCGCCTTCGGTGCCTGGTTCGACACGCCGGGCTCGACCGTGCAGGGCTGGGAGACGGACGGCAAACGCGCCAATACCAAGGTGATGAACCAGATTGCGGCGATGGGAATCGCCGAGCATGCGGACTGGCACGTCGCCGTCCGCGACGTGGAGAGTGCAATGGCAAGCTGGACCCCCGATAGCTGGACGCAGGCAGAAGCGCGCCAGATGCCGCAATATCCGGACAAGGGGGCGCTCGACGCCGCCACCCGGCAACTGAGCAGCTATCCCCCGCTGGTCTTTGCCGGCGAGGCGCGCGGGCTGACGGCCGAGCTGGCCAAGGTGTCGCGCGGCGAGGCCTTCCTGCTGCAGGGCGGCGACTGCGCCGAAAGCTTCGCCGAGTTCCACCCGAACAACATCCGCGACACCTTCCGCGTGATCCTGCAGATGGCGGTCGTCCTCACCTTCGCCTCCAAGCTGCCGACGGTGAAGCTCGGCCGCATGGCCGGCCAGTTCGCCAAGCCGCGCTCGGCCGATACCGAGGTGATCGACGGCGTCGAGCTGCCCAGCTACCGCGGCGACAATGTTAACGACATCGCCTTCACGCCCGAAGCGCGGATCCCCGATCCGCAGCGGATGGTGCAGGGCTACAGCCAGTCGGCAGCGACGCTCAATCTGCTGCGCGCCTTTGCAAATGGCGGCTATGCGAACCTGCACCAGGTCCACAAATGGACGCTCGACTTCATGGGCAAGAGCCCTTGGTCGGCCAAGTTCGCCGATGTCGCGGACCGGATCGGCGAGGCGCTCGACTTCATGGAGGCGTGCGGGATCAACCCCGATACCGTGCCGCAGCTGAAGGGCACCGATTTCTACACCAGCCACGAAGCGCTGCTGCTCCCCTATGAGCAGGCGCTGACCCGGCAGGACAGCCTGACCGGCGACTGGTACGATACCTCGGCCCACTTCCTGTGGATCGGCGACCGCACCCGCTTCGAGGGCTCGGCGCATGTCGAGTTCCTCCGCGGCATCGGCAACCCGATCGGGATGAAGTGCGGGCCGAGCCTGGAGCCCGATGCGCTGCTGCGGCTGCTCGACACGCTCAATCCCGGCCGGGTGCCGGGGCGGATGACGCTGATTACCCGCTACGGGCATGACAAGATCGAGGCGGGCCTGCCCAAGCTGGTCCGCGCGGTGAAGCGCGAGGGCCATCCGGTGGTGTGGAGCTGCGATCCGATGCACGGCAACGTCGTCAAGGCGGCGAACGGCTACAAGACGCGGCCGTTCGACCGGATCCTCGCCGAGGTGCGCGGCTTCTTCGCCGTCCACCGCGCCGAGGGTACCTTCGCCGGCGGCATCCATGCCGAAATGACCGGGCAGAACGTGACCGAGTGCACCGGCGGCGCGATCGCGATCACCGAACAGGGCCTGGCCGATCGCTACCACACGCATTGCGATCCGCGCCTCAACGCGGGTCAGAGCCTGGAGCTGGCGTTCCTGCTCGCCGAAATGCTCAACGACGAAATGGCGGAGCGCCGCAAGGCCGCCGCCTGACGCCGGGCGGCGCGTTGCTCAGCGGAGCAGCGCGCCCGCCAGCGCCCACAGGCCCCAGCCAAGGCCGAACACCAGCATCCAGGCGATCACCGCGCTGCCGGTGATGATCGCCAGTCGCGTGCGCATGGAGAATTTCTCGTCCGCCGGCGCGGTCCAGCCCTCGACGACCGGGGGAGACTGGGGCGGTGTCGGCAGCGGCGTCTTCGGGAAGATGATCGGGGTCGCGACCGGCCCGGACACCGCCGTGCGCAGTTCCTCGTTGCTGAGCGCGGCAGCGAATTCGCAGCCATAGATGCCGGCCGTGCCCCAGACCACCTTGGCCTCGCGCGTCCCGATGCCGGCGATGCCGAGCGCGATCATATCCCCTACCGAGAGACTTGCGCCCGCAACGACGCGGAACCCGCCATGCGACAGATCCTCGATCGTGACATCGACGGGCGACCAATCCGAGTCGCGCAGCGTCGCTTCCAGCTCCACTGGGTGCCGTTCCGCCCAGCGGGCGTCCTGATACAGCCGTGCCGCAATGCCCATGATGCGCTCCACTGAGATACTCTCGCTCCGGCTCTGCACCAAAGGGAGTTGCCAGGTAGTAAATATCGGGCGTTTTCGGGCGGTCGCCGCCCCTTCTTTTCTGCGCGAAACGACATTCGGCGACAAATTCGCATCCGATCGCAACGCGGCGACATGCCGCTGCAACATGGCGCGTGCAGATCGTCCGGTGTCGACGCGTTTGTTCCCCCTCGCGTCGACTCTCCCCGAACTAAACGGGGCAGCCTCCCAAGGCTGCCCCGGCCTTTTTATCGGCGTTCAGGCGAACAGATCGATCACCGTCGCATCCGCGCCTTTTGCCGCGAGCAGCAGGGTCCGGTGGCAGTGGCAGGGATCCCGCTCGTAGCAGAGCAATGCGCTGGGCTTTTCCGCCGCAAGGACGCGCATGGCCGCCGCCTGGGCCTGGGCTTCGGGGAGCGCCAGCTGCACCTCGTACACCTCACGCAGCGTCGCCACATCGCCTCGCTTGGCCGCATCGCGTCCCCGCTTGGGGGTGCCCAGCTGCTTCAGATGGACATAATCGATGCCGGCCTCGGCCAGGCTGGCCGCCAGCATGTTCTTGGAAAAGCCCGGCCGCCGGGAATTCGGCAGCGCACGAACGTCGATGACCCGCTCGACCCCGGCGCGGGTGAGCGCCGCGAGGAACTCCGCCATGGTCGCGCCCTCATAGCCGATGGTAAAGATCCGCATCTGCCAGCCTCCGATCCCAAGCCGCGCGGCGGGCCGGACGACACCCTAGCGCATCGCATGGCCAAAAGCTCCCCGATCCCTTGACCCTTTTTCTATGTTTCGATATTTCTGTCTATACAGAATTGCACGGAAGATGTGGCGAAACGGCCGCAGCACCGTGCAGACAGGAGATTTCGACATGCGCGATAGCGAGCAACCCCGCCGGTCACCCGCGCTCCGGATCGCCTGGGCATTCGCTGCCGGACTCGCCTTCTGCCTCGGTGCCTATCTCCTGATCGACTATGCCAGGCCCGACGGGTTGATCAGCATCAGCTTCCTGATCCTGTTGCCGGCCCTGGTCACTGCCTTCATCGCCACCGTCTCGGATCCCTCTGGCGAGCGGCCCCGGCACTTCTACACCTGGCAGGTGCCCACCCGACTGCTCGGCGCGGTCATCGTCGCTTCGATCCTGTTCCTGCGCGAAGGGACGATCTGCATCGTCATGCTTGCACCGATCTGGCTCCTCTCCGGCGCGGCAGGCGGCGCGCTCGCCCATCGCTTCTTCGCCACCCCGCCTTCCGACGGCGAGGGGCTGATGCGATCGAGTGCGCTGCTGATCGTGCCGGTGCTGGCGATGCAGATCGAGCCGCTACTGCCGGTGCCGACCGAGCAACTCGCGGTCACCCGCTCGGTGGTCGTCGCGGCCGACCCGGCCACGATCTGGCCGCTCGCACAAGGGGTCGGCGAGATCGCACCGGGCGAGGGGCGCTGGAATGTATCGCAAAGCCTGATCCGTCTGCCCCGGCCCGAAAGCGCGCGGCTGATCGGCACCGGCGTGGGCGCGATCCGGGAGGTGCGCTGGCAGCAGCGGCTCAACTTCCAGGAAGTCATCACCGGCTGGCAGCCCGCAAGGCGGATCTGGTGGCGGTTTCACTTCGCGGGCAAGGACCTTGCCCGTTGGGGCCTGCAAGACCGCCACCTGCTGCCCGACGGCCCCGCCTATCGGATCAGCGAGGGCGGCTACACGCTCCAGCCCCTGAGCAAAGGGCATACCCGGCTGACCCTGACCACCCGCTATCTGGTGCGCACCCCGGTCAACTGGTATGCGCGGCTATGGGGCGAGCTGTTCATCGGCGACGTGTCGAACAACGTGCTCGCCGTGATCGCCGCCCGTGCGGAGAAGGCCCAGGGGCTTGCACCGCCAGCGCGTGCGTCTATGTCCCCTCCCCCTGTTTCATGAAGTGAAGAGCATCCATGTCCGGCTACGACATCCACATCATCGGCGGCGGCCTCGCCGGTTCGGAAGCGGCGTGGCAGCTTGCCCAGGCGGGGCACAAGGTCCGCCTCTCCGAAATGCGCGGCTCGGGCGAGATGACCCCGGCGCACCAGAGCGACCGGCTGGCAGAACTCGTATGCTCGAACAGCTTCCGCTCGGATGATGCCGACAGCAACGCGGTCGGCCTGCTCCACCAGGAGATGCGCGCGCTCGGCTCGCTGATCCTCACCCAGGGCGACATCCACAAGGTGCCCGCCGGATCGGCGCTGGCGGTGGACCGCGACGGCTTTGCCGACGGCGTGACCGCAGCGCTGGAGCAGCACCCGAACATCACCATCGTCCGCGAGCGCATCGACACGCTGCCCGCCGAAGGCCGCACCATCGTCGCCACCGGACCACTGACCGCGCCGGTGCTGGCCGAGAGCATCGGCCGCGCGACCGGCAAGGACAGCCTGGCCTTTTTCGACGCGATCGCGCCGATCGTGCACCGCGACTCGATCGACATGGAAACCGCCTGGTTTCAGAGCCGGTGGAACAAGGGGTCGGGCAAGGATTACATCAACTGCCCGATGTCGAAGGAGCAGTATCTGGAATTTCACGCGGGCCTGATGGCCGGCGAAAAGACCGAGTTCCGCGAGTGGGAGAACGTGCCCTATTTCGAAGGCTGCATGCCGGTCGAGGTGATGGCGGAGCGCGGCGTGGACACGCTGCGCTACGGCCCGATGAAGGGCGTCGGCCTCGACGATCCGCGCACCGGGCGCTGGCCCTATGCGGTGGTGCAGCTGCGGCAGGACAATGCCAGCGGCACGCTGTGGAACATGGTCGGCTTCCAGACCAAGCTCAAATATGCCGAGCAGGTGCGGCTGTTCCGCACCATCCCGGGCCTTGAGAATGCCGAGTTCGCGCGGCTGGGCGGCCTGCACCGCAACACCTTCCTGCGCTCGCCCGAGCTGCTCGACGGCACGCTGCGGCTGAAGAGCGCCCCCAACATCCGCTTCGCCGGGCAGATCACCGGCTGCGAAGGCTATGTGGAAAGCGCCGCGATCGGCATGCTGGCGGGGCGCTTCGCCGCGGCCGAGATCGCCGGCACCGACCTGCCCCCGCCGCCGCGCGAGACCGCGCTCGGCGCGCTGCTCTCGCACATCACGGGCGAGGCGGAGATCGAAACCTATCAGCCGATGAACGTCAATTTCGGGCTGTTCCCGCCGATCGAGGGACGGACGAAGAAGGCGGATCGCAAGCGCATGTATACCGATCGTGCGCGAGCGGCATTGAAGGACTGGCTGGCGGCCTGAGGGGGGGCGGCACATCTTCTCAGCCGTCATCCCGACGAACGTCGGGATCCAGAAGCCTCTACGTTCCAGATGGAGCCGGAAGCGTCAGGCCAATGGATCCCGGCTTTCGCCGGGATGACAGCTTAAAGCGCAGGTTCACGTCTCCAGCACCGGCTCCTTTGCCATCGCCAGCGCCAGCGCGCGGTGGCGCTTCTCCACCGCCTCTCCGTAAAGTGGCTCGTCGCCGTCCGCGAGGCTGAGCACCAGTGACGGTCCCTCCAGCCGCAGCCGCGACCGCTTGAGCGGCCGCGCCACGCCGCCGCTCAGCCGCTGGCCGAGCCGCATCGCCAGCCCCCAGCGCTTGGCCTCGGCCAGCCCTTCGGGGGAGGCGAGTCGCTCCAGCGGTGCCGGACTGTCGGTCGCGCCACCCAGCGACGTGTAGAGCGCCTGGGCCACGATGGCCCGGCCGGCCGCATCGATGCCCACCCAATTGCCATGAAGCGCGATCTCCAGCCCGCGCTCGGCGCGGAACTCCGGGTTCGCCCGCCAGCCCACATCGGCGAGCAGGCAGGCCGCATGCCGCAACCGCGCCCAATCCGGCCCGTCGCGAAACAGCGGGGCAAGCCAGGCGTCGAGCAGGTCACCATGTTCGGGAAACCGGCCTGAGCGTTGGCCCTCCTCGCGCGCGGCGACGATCAACGGATCCTGCAGCCGCTCCTCGGTCGACAGGCGCTGGAAGAGCAGGCCTTCCCGCAGTCCATAGGCAGACACGATCGTCCCGCTGCTGCCCAGTTGCCTGGTTACCGCCACCAGCAGCGCGGCGGCATCGGCCAGCGACGGGATGCGGGCGCTCGACAGATCGGGCACCGTCTTGAGATCGGCCTTGGTCGCGCCTTCGACGCGGCGGCCGAGTTCCTCCACCCGCGGGATCGCCAGCGGATAATGGTGGACGATCGGCAGCGGATAGCTGGTCAGGTGCATGTCGAGCTTGGCCAGCGAACGCCACGATCCGCCGACCATGTAGAAGGGAAGTCCCTTCCCCCGTCCCTTCCAGCCCGCCGCCTCGATCATGCGAGTGACCTCGCGCTCCAGCACGCCCTTGCCGCGCGCCCGGATCGCGCCGAGGCGCAGCACGCCGAGCGGGAAGGAAACCCGGTCCGTCACCGTGCCCGCCACGACCCGCACCAGCTCCAGGCTGCCGCCGCCGAGATCGCCGACCACACCGTCGGCCTCGGGGATTCCGGAAAGCACACCGAACCCGGCGGCCGTGGCTTCCTCCACGCCGGACAGCAGCTCCACCGTGAGGCCGAGCCCCTCGGCCATTGCCATCAGCTCGCCGCCGTTCGAGGCATCGCGCACCGCCGCGGTGGCGACGGTACGCAGCTCGCTCACCTGCATCTCGCGGGCAAGCAAGGCGAAGCGACCAAGCGCCGCCCGGGCGCTGGCAAGGCCGCCCGCATGGATCGCGCCGTTTTCGGCAAGCCCCTTGCCCAGCCCTGCCATCACCTTCTCGTTGAACAGGATCGCCGGCAGCCGCGCCGGGCCTTCATAGACGACCAGGCGGATCGAGTTGGAGCCGATGTCGATGATCGCCGTGCGCGGCCGGTCGCCTTCGGAAACGAGACGCGGCTTGCGGAACAGGGCCGTGGCCACGCGCTCAGGCGCTCTTCGCGGCGAGACGGCGCTTCCGCGGCGATAGCTTCGGCACCGGCTTGCGCGCCTCCACGGCTGCGCCGCGACCGGAGAGCGAGGGATTGGTCATGAAATAGCGGTGCAGGTTGAATTCCCCGTCTTCGCCCGGAGTGATCCGGTCATAATGCCCATCGGGCGCGAGCAGCCAGCTCTGTTCATTGTCGAGCAGGTTGGCCACCATCACCTGATCGAGCACCTGATCGTGCACGGTCTTGTTCAGGATCGGCAACATGAACTCGACGCGGCGATCGAAGTTGCGCTGCATCCAGTCGGCCGAGGAAATGTAGATCTTGGCGCCGTCGTTCGGCAGCGCCTTTCCGTTGCCGAATACCCAGATGCGGCTGTGTTCCAGAAAGCGCCCGACGATCGACTTGACCCGAATGTTCTCGCTCATCCCGGCGACGCCGGGGCGCAGGCAGCAGATACCGCGAATGATCAGCTCGATCTGCACGCCTGCGGCACTAGCCTGGTAGAGCTTCTCGATGGTCGCGGGGTCGACCAGCGAATTCATCTTCGCCCAGATCGTACCCGGCCGGCCGGCGCGGGCATGGGCGATCTCCTCCTCGATCAGGTCCGTGAGCCGCTGGCGCAGGTTGCGCGGGGAGATGCCCAGCAGCTCCAGCTGCTGCGGTTCGACATAGCCGGTCACGTAGTTGAAGATCTGCGCCGCATCGCGCCCCATCCGCGGATCGGCGGTGAAGAAGCTGAGATCGGTGTAGATCCGCGCGGTGATCGGGTGGTAGTTGCCCGTGCCGAAATGGCAGTAGGTGCGATAACGATCGCCCTCGCGCCGGACGACCATGGACACCTTGGCGTGCGTCTTCCAGTCGATGAAACCATAGACGACCTGCACGCCGGCGCGCTCCAGCGCGGTCGCCCAGTAGAGGTTCTGCTCCTCGTCGAAGCGCGCCTTGAGCTCGACTACCGCGGTGACCGACTTGCCCGCTTCCGCCGCTGCAATCAGCGCGTTGATGACGGCGGGCTGCTTGCCGGCGCGGTAGAGCGTCTGCTTGATCGCCACCACGTCCGGGTCCGCGGCCGCCTGCTGGAGGAAGCTCAGCACCACGTCGAACGTCTCGTACGGATGGTGGACGATGATGTCCTTGGCACGGATCGCCGCGAAACAGTCGCCGCCATATTCGCGGATCCGCTCCGGGAAGCGCGCCGAGAAGGGCGTGAACTTGAGGTCCGGACGGTCCTCGTCGACCAGCATCGACAGGTCGCCGACGCCGAGGAAACCGCCGGTCTCGGTGAGCAGCGCATCGCTGCCGCCCAGCTCCTCCTTGAGCACCGCCTCGAGATCGGGGGCGATGCCCTCCTCCATCTCGAGACGGATCACCCGGCCGCGCCGCCGCCGCTTGATCGCCGAGCGGAAGGTGAGCACCAGATCCTCGGCCTCTTCCTCGATCTCGATGTCGCTGTCGCGCAGCACCCGGAAGGTGGCCGCCCCCAGCATCTCGTAGCCGTGGAAAAGCAGGTGCCAGAAATGCTTGATGAGCGTCTCGATCGCCACGTAGCGGGCCGGGCTGCCGGGCAGCCGGACGAAGCGCTTCAGCGTCGTCGGCAGCATCACCAGTTCCTGGATCGGCTCGCTGTCGGACTTGCGGACGAGGTTGAAGATCACGCTCGATCCCTGGTTGGGGATGAACGGAAACGGATGCGCGGGATCGAGCGCCTGCGGGGTGAGGATCGGGAAGATCTGCTCGCGGAAATGGTTGGCGAGCCATTCCTCGGTCTCCCCCTCGATCGCATCGGCTTCGAGCACGAAGATGTTGGCGAGCGCCAGTTCGGCGCGAATATCGACCCATACGGCCTGCTGCTCGTCGGCAAGCGTCGCCGCTTCAGCCGAAATCGCCTCCAGCTGCTGGGCCGGGGTGAGGCCGTCGGCCGAACGGGTGTCGATATTCTGGAGCTGCTGGCCCATCAGGCCCGCCACGCGGACCATGAAGAATTCGTCGAAATTGCTGCCCGAGATCGAGAGGAAGCGCAGCCGCTCGAGCAGCGGATGGGCGGGGTTGCAGGCCTCCTCCATCACGCGGCGGTTGAAGGCCAGCCAGGAGAGTTCGCGGTTGAAGTAGCGCGCTTCGGTGGGATCGGCGGGGGCGATGGTCGCGGGGGCAGCGGATTCGGTCATTCGCTCTCGCTATCGTCGGAATGCGTCAAAAGGCTTGCAGCCTCCAGTGTAGACTTCACCACCGGGATCGACAAACGGCCGTCGGTCTCCATTTCCAGCACGTCCGCAACGCGCAGGATGGCGAGATGACTGCGTTCGATCCGTTTGGCGATCCAGGCGATCACGGCCGGCGTCGCGTGCAGCAGGTGGCGCGTGAAGGCACGTTCGAGCAGCGGCGGGATCAGCGCATCGTCGGGCGGGCCGATCTCGAGCAGCGGCGAGGCGGCGAGGCGCGAGCGGAGGTCGGGCAGCGCAACCTCCCACACGGGCGGGGCGGCATCGGCGACGATCAGCAGCGGGCGACGCTCGCCCTGGGCGCGGTTCCAGGCGTGGAAGATGTCCGCCTCGTCGGCGCGCTCGGCATCGTCGATGATCGCGGCGCCCGTCTTCGCGGCGAACACGCGCGCGAGCAGACTGCGGCCGGACTTGCGCGGGCCGATCAACAGCGCGGCCATTACCGGCCAGGTGGCCCAATGTTCGAGCTGGTGGACGGCGCGGGCATTCGAGTCGCTGACCAGAAAGTCCGTCTCGCTCGCCTCGGGCAGGCCCAGCGGCAGGCGGAGCTGGCTCATTGGGCTTTGGGCGACGGCGATGCCTGCGGTGCGGCGCCACGTCGGATACGGAGCACGCCGGGCCCTTCCTGCACGCTCCACCCGCGCGACTCGAGCGCAGCACGCAAGGCGGCCTGCGTTCCGTCATAGGCGACTCGCATCACGGAGATGCCGCCCAGTGCAAGGCTGGTCGTCGTTGCGCTGCGCACCCCCGGCACGCCGCGAACCGCGGCTTCGGAAGCGGTGACCGCGGCGGCGTTCGGAGTCTCCACCTGCACCGACAGCGACGCGGTGGCGGTGGCGGCGGCGCCACTGGCCTCGACGCTCGGCAACGGCGTCGGCAACGGCGTCTCCTCCGGCGTGGGCGCCGCCGGCTGGGCAACCGGCGGGCGGGCGGCGAGCACGGCATCGGTATGCAGCCGGCCGTCGGTCAGCGCGGCCTGATAGGCCTTGTCGATCCGCGCGACGGCGGTGTCGAACAGCGCGTCGATCGCATCGCCATTCTCGATGCGCAGCGCGAAGCTGGTGATCGGCAGCTTGTCCGGCCCGTGCGTCGCCGAGAAGATGCCGACGATCGGCCCGCCGGGATAGTCGCGGCGCAGCTGCACTTCGGGCACCAGCATGTCGACCGCGCCATATTGGTCGAGGATCGTTCGCCACCAGTTGCGGCCATGGCGGAGCGTCTGGCCGCTATTGACCAGCAGTCGATCCGCGCCGGTGCCGCGCAGGCGGACATAGTCAATCGTGCTCCCCGCCGCGCGCAGCCGGTTCCAGGCGCGCGCCCATGCGGTGTCTCGCTCGAACACCTGGCCCACGCCACCCGAATATTGCAGCGGCACCAGCAGCATCGGCGGCGAATGGGTAACAGCGATCGACACGCCCAGGATCGACCCTGCCTTGGCGCGATCGAACTGTACACCCAGGCTTGCGATGTAGCGGCTGGGCCCGATCTGCTCGCGCTCTACGACGATGCCGGTGACGATCGCGTCCAGCGTCGAGTCGGACAGCGATCCCGGCTTGCCGGTGAGTTGTTGCGACAGCATCGACCAGCCCTTGCGCTGCGCGATCCGCCAGCCGCCCTGGCGGGCGATGTCGGCGGTCTTGCCGGATACGTCGACCTTCACGCCGCTCACTTCGAAGCTGTTCGCGACGCCGGCGGGCGCGGCCGGCGCCCCCCCTTGCCCGCGTGCCGCCATGATGCCCGCACCGGCGAGCGCGAGCGCCGAAACGGCGCCAAGGACGGTTTTGGGACGGCGAAATTGCATGCGGGCGCCCTTTTGGCGAACCGGGCGTGGAAATCCAAGCGCGTTGTGGCTAGGGCGCTTTGCCATGAGCGAGACCAAGGCGGGCCATGGCCCTTATACCTATGCCCAGGCGGGCGTTTCTATTGCGGCGGGCAACGCGCTGGTGCGCGCGATCGGCCCGCTTGCCCGTTCCACCCGGCGCGCGGGCGCGGACGCCGATCTGGGCGGCTTCGGCGGCATCTTCGACCTGAAGGCGGCGGGCTTCACCGATCCGCTGCTGGTCGCCGCGAACGACGGCGTCGGCACCAAGCTGAAGCTGGCGATCGAGCACAACCATCATGACGGCGTCGGCATCGACCTCGTCGCGATGTGCGCCAACGATCTGATCGTGCAGGGCGCCGAGCCGCTGTTTTTCCTCGATTATTATGCGAGCGGCAAGCTCGACAACGCGGTCGCCGAGCGGGTGATTGCGTCCATCGCCGAGGGCTGCCGCCAGGCGGGCTGCGCGCTGATCGGCGGCGAAACCGCCGAGATGCCGGGCATGTATGCCGACGGCGATTACGACCTTGCCGGCTTCTGCGTCGGCGCGGTCGAGCGCGACCGGCTGCTCGACGGCAAGAAGATCGCCCCCGGCGACGTGCTGCTCGGCCTCGCCTCTACGGGCGTGCACTCGAACGGCTTCTCGCTGGTGCGGCGACTCGCGGCGGACAAGGGCTGGAAGCTCGATCGTCCGGCACTGTTCGACCAGGAGCGGCTGCTGATCGACACGCTGATGGCGCCGACGCGGATCTATGTCGCCAGCCTGCTGCCCGAACTCCGCAAGGGCACGATCCACGGCCTCGCCCACATCACCGGCGGCGGCCTGCTGGAGAATGTACCTCGCGTGCTGCCGGAAGGGACCCATGCCCGGATCGACGCCGAGGCCTGGCCGTTGCCGCGATTGATGGCGTTCCTGCAGGCGCAGGGGAATATCGAGCCGGAGGAAATGGCGCGCACCTTCAACTGCGGCATCGGCATGGTCGCGGTCGTCGCCGCCGATCAGGCCGAGGCGGTGACGGCAGCGCTGACCGCGGCGGGCGAAACGGTGTTCACCATCGGCACGATCGAAGCGGGCGAGCGCGGTTGTACCGTAGTCGGCGGCGACGAGACCTGGAGCGCCCGCGCGCCGTGGAGCGCCACCCACCATGGGTGAGACGTCTGCCGGCGTCTCCAGCCCTCGGAAGAAGATCGGCATCCTGATTTCTGGTCGCGGCTCCAACATGGCCTCGCTGGTTGAAGCCGCTGCCGCGCCGGACTGCCCCTATACGGTGGCCCTCGTCGCCAGCGACAAGCCGGAAGCGCCCGGGCTAGCCTGGGCAGCCGAACGCGGCGTGCCGACCTTCGCGCAGAGCCCCAAGGGCATGCCAAAGGCCGAGTATGAGGCGAAGATCGACGCGGCGCTGCGCGATGCCGGCGTCGAGGCGATCGCGCTTGCCGGGTACATGCGGCTGCTGTCGGACGATTTCGTTGCGCGATGGCGCGGGCGGATCGTGAACATCCACCCCTCGCTACTCCCCAAGTACAAGGGGCTGGATACGCACGCCCGTGCCATCGCGGCCGGCGATACCGAGGCCGGCGCGTCGGTCCATATCGTCACCGAGGAGCTGGACGGCGGCGACGTTCTGGGTCAGGCGCGCGTGCCGATCCTGTCGGGCGACACGGCCGACACGCTCGCCGCCCGCGTGCTCGCCGAGGAACACAAGCTCTACGCCAGAACGCTGGCCGATTGGCTGCGCGACTGACACAGACGGATATTTGCGTCTGATCCGGCGTTCTCCCCCTTCATGGAATGACAGGGGACACGAGGATCATGCCAAGGGGCACGGCGCTTACGCCGGAGGAAGAGGGCGGCATCGCCACCGCCGAACTCGGCCTTGTGCTGCTCGACGGTCCCAACGGTGTGGCCGTCGCGATGACCCCCGAAGCCGCCGAGGCCACCGGCCGCAGCCTGCTTGCCGCGGCCGAGACCGCCGGCATGCAGCGTGCGCGTGGGGAAACGGGTTATTAGGCTTGTGCAACGATACTGCCAGCGCCGATAAGAGGCGCGGATGATCAAGGTCGCCAGCTACAACATGCGGAAGTCGATCGGCACCGACCGACGACGCCGGCCGGAGAGGACGCTCGAGGTGCTGCTCGAGCTGGGCGCCGACGTGATCGCCTTGCAGGAGGCTGATCGCCGCTTCGGCACGCGCGAGGCCGTGCTCACCCAAAGCCTGCTCGCCGAACACAGTCCGTGGAAGCCGGTGCATTTCGGGATGCGGGCACGATCGATGGGCTGGCATGGCAATGCGCTGCTGGTACGCAAGGATGCCGAAATCCTCGGTTGCGCGGCGCTCCATCTGCCGACGCTGGAGCCCCGCGGCGCGGTACTGGCGGACCTCCGCGTGAACGGGCGCCCTCTACGCGTCGTCGGCATGCATCTCGACCTGTCCGGCCTTTGGCGCCGTCGCCAGGCGCATGCCATCCTCGCGCATCTCACCACCCTGCCGCCGATGCCGACGGTGCTGATGGGCGATCTCAACGAATGGAGCGCCGAGCGCGGCTGCCTGCGCGATTTCGGCCAGCACTTCGCCTTCGCCGCTACCGGTAAGAGCTTCCACGCGCGTCGCCCGATGGCGCGACTCGACCGGATCATGGCGTCGCCCGATCTCGCCATCGGCAATGCCGGCACGCACCACAGCCTCGCCGCCCGGACGGCCTCCGATCACCTTCCCGTCTGGGCGGAGGTGCAACACCGCTGATGCACGAGAACCAGGAAAAGGAACTACGACTCGCGCTGGTCTGCTATGGCGGGATCAGCCTTGCGGTCTACATGCACGGCATCACCAAGGAGGTCTGGCACCTCGCCCGGGCAAGCTGTGCGGAGCGAGAGGGGACGCCGCTCCAGAGCGTCTACCACGACCTGATCGAGGAGATCCGCGACCGCAGCGGTCTCCACCTCCGCGTGCTGGTCGACATCCTTTCCGGCGCCAGCGCGGGCGGCATCAACGCGGTGTTCCTCGCCCAGGCGATCGCGACCGGCCAGTCGCTCGATCCGCTGACCGCGATGTGGCTCGACCATGCCGATGTCGAGGCGTTGCTGGCCCCGAGCCAGGCGCCGTCGCACCGCTTCGCCAAGATCTGGGCGACGCCGCTCGCTTGGGCCATGGCGAACCGCTCGCACACCATCGACGAGACGGTCGAGGCGGGTGCCCGGGGCGAGGTGCGGGAGAAGCTGGAACGCTTCGTCCGCTCACGCTGGTTCGAGCCGCCGTTCGGTGGGGAACAGTTGCTGAACACCTTGCTCGACGCCTTCGATGCGATGGCCAAGGGCCCGGCCGAGCGCCGCCTGTTGCCCGACGGCCAGCCGCTCGATCTGTTCGTCACGGCGACCGATTTTCGTGGCCACGCCGAAACGCTGCGGCTCAATTCACCGCCCGAGGTTGTGGAGACCGAGCATCGCCTCGTCTTCGGTTTCAGCGATCATGGTCGCGGACGGGGGATTGCCGATGCGGCCGCCCTCGCCTTCGCCGCGCGAGCCACCTCCAGCTTTCCCGGCGCCTTCCCGCCGCTGATGGTCGAGGAGATCGACAAGGTCCTCGCCGACCGGGGCGAGCGCTGGGCAGGCCGCGACGCCTTCCTCCAGCGCGCACTGCCCGAGCAATGGGCCGAGAACCGCGCGGAGAAGGCGGTGCTGATCGACGGCTCGGTGCTGGCGAACGCCCCCTTCGGACCGGCGATGGCAGCGCTGCGCGAGCGCCCTGCCCGTCGCCAGGTCGATCGCCGCTTCGTGTTTCTCGATCCCACGCCGGACATGCGGTTCGACTTCTACGGGCCGCGCCAGGAACGTCCCGGCTTCTTCTCGACGATTATCGGCGCGCTGTCCGAACTGCCGCGCAAGCAGCCGATTCGCGACAATCTGGAAGCCATCGCCGCGCGATCGGACCGGATCGAGCGGATGCTCGCCATCGTTGCCGAGATCCGCGCCGAGGTGGAGGCGCAGGTCGAATCGCTGTTCGGCTACACGCTCTGGCTCGATTACCCGACACCCAAACGACTCGCCGCCTGGCGCAAGCGCGCCCAGGTCGCGGCCGCCGCGAAGGCTGGCTATGGGCATACCGCCTATGCACTGCTCAAGGTGGACGGTGCGATCGATCGCACCGCCGGCCTGCTGCAGGCGCTGGGCGGAGCCCAGGATGGGCAGAAGCTGCGCAGCCTCGCCCGCCGGTTGCGCGAAACGGTCCGGGCCCGGGGTGCGGACCGGTTCGGGGCCACGCTACCGGGCGGCGCCTCGCCCGAAGCGCTGGATTTCCTGCGCGGCCATGATCTCGGCTTCCGAATCCGCCGGCTCCGTCTACTCGCTCGGCGACTAGCCGAACTCGAACAATCCGCCCCGCGCGGCGCGATGCGGCCGATGCGCGACGCGATCTACGGCGCGCTGGCCGCCTATCTGGAGCTCAAGCGCTCGGACACCTTTGTCGACCTCCAGGATCAGCTGACCGGGGACGCTGGCGCCACCCTCGACACGCTGGCCGAGCGGATGAAGCTCCGGCTGCTCGATCGCCAGACCGACGAGGTGCTCTCCGCCGGCTTCAGCGCGCTGTCGAAGGAGCTCCGGCGACCGATGCTGCTGGCCTATCTCGGCTTCCCGTTCTTCGACATCGCAACGCTGCCGCTCCTCCAGGGCGAGGGCGTCGACGAGTTCGATCCGATCCGGGTCGATCGTATCTCTCCCGAGGATGCCAAGGCGATCCGCACCGGCGGCGTGGCAGCGATGCTGAAGGGCCAGCAGTTCAACAATTTCGGCGCCTTCTTCAGCCGCGCCTATCGCGAGAACGACTATCTCTGGGGCCGCCTCAACGGCGCGGACCGGCTGATCGACATCGTGCTCTCGACCCTGGATGGCGATGCCCGTCCTACCGCCGAGCATGTCGCCGCGCTGAAGCGCCGCGCCTTCCACGCCATCCTGGACGAGGAGGAACCGCGGCTGACCGCCATCCCGGGGCTGATCAGGGAGTTGCGCGGCGAAATCGGCTGAGCCTTGGCAAGCGGGGCCGCTCAGGCCTAGAAGGCGCAGAAGGTTTTCCAGGAAGGGAGCGGAATGCGGTTTCTGAAGGTGCTGTTGTGGCTCCTGCTCGGCGGCGTTATCGCCGGGTTCGTGATCTACAATGGCGAGCAGCGCGTGAGCATCCAGCTCTGGAACGGGCTCGTCGCGGACATCAGCCTGCCGCTCTTGCTGATCGTCGTGTTCCTTGCCGGCTTCCTGCCGATGCTGATCGCCTATCAGACGCTGCGCTGGCGGATGCGGCAGCGCTTCGCCGGGCTGGAGCGCGCGCTTGCCGACCTGCGCGCGATCCCCGCCACGCCGGCGCCCCGCTTCGATCCCGTGGTCCAGGCACCCGCCATCGAGGAGCCGCGCGCATGAGCAGTCGCATCTACGTGGCGCTCGACACGCCGGAGCTGGAAAAGGCCAAGGCGCTTGCCCAGAAGGTCCGCCACCATGTCGGCGGCATCAAGCTGGGTCTGGAATTCTTCATGGCGAACGGCCGCCACGGCGTGCACGAAATGGCCGAGATCGGCTTGCCGATTTTCCTGGACCTCAAGTTTCACGACATCCCCAACACCGTCGCCAAGGCGATCCAGGCGCTTCGCCCGCTCAACCCGGCGATCCTCACCGTCCATGCCGCCGGCGGCCGGGCGATGCTGGAAGACGCCAAGGCCGCCGCACCCGAGGGCACCAAGGTGGTGGCGGTGACGATGCTGACCAGCCTCGACGGCAGCGACATGACCTCGATCGGCCTCAAGCCCGATCCGCACGAGCAGGTGATGCGGCTGGCCGAGCTCGCCCGCTCCGCCGGCGTCGATGGCATCGTCTGCTCGGGCGACGAGGTGAAAGCGGCGCATGCGGCATGGAAGGACGGCTTCTTCGTCGTGCCCGGCGTGCGGCCTGCCGACGCGCATGTCGGCGACCAGAAGCGTGTGGTGACGCCGCGCAGCGCGGTGGATGCCGGCGCGTCGATCCTGGTGATCGGCCGCCCGATTACCCAGGCAGCCGATCCGGACGCAGCCGCGCGGGCGATCGCGGCGACGTTGTAAAGCGAAACCAAGTCCCCCTCACCCTTCCCATCGCTGACGCAATGGGCCCCTTCCCTCTCCCACAAGGGGAGAGGGAGTTTCGATCCCCGCTCCCTCTCCCCTTGTGGGAGAGGGAGGGAGCCGCGAAGCGGCGGAAGGGTGAGGGGGAAAGCGACCAAGCATCGGAAGCCATGCCCCTCCTCATCCGCCCCGCCACCCCTGCCGATCTTCCGGCGATCCACCCCGTGATCGAACGCGCCTATCGCGGCGAAACCGCGCGCCAGGGCTGGACGCATGAGGCGGATCTGATCGAGGGCCCGCGCACCAATATCGAGACGCTCACCGCAATCGTAGAAGATCCCGCACAGGTACTGCTGAGTGCCTGGGAGGAGGGCTCGGCGATCGGCTGCGTCAACGTCGCCAATCACGGCGGCGGGACCGCCTATCTGGGCCTGCTCTGCATCGAACCGCTGCGCCAGGCAGGCGGGCTCGGCCGCCAGCTCATCGCCGCCGCGGAAGCGCACGCCCGCGACGTGTTCGGCTGCACCCGCATCGAGATGACGGTGATCGAGGAACGTCGCAAGCTGATCGAATATTATCTGCGCCGCGGCTATGCCGAAACCGGCGAGCGCCGCGATTTCCCCATTCCGCTCGATCCGCCGCTGTTCATGACGGTGCTGGCCAAGAAGCTGGTCTAGCGCCTAGAGGGCAAAGATGCCCGCAACCGCGAAAATCTGTGGCCTGTCCACGCCCGAGACGCTCGACGCCGCCACCACCGGCGGCGCCAGCCATATCGGCTTCGTCTTCTTCCCGCCCAGCCCGCGCCACTTGAGCTTCGAGAAGGCACAAGGTCTGGCCGCGCGCGTGCCGGGGCATGTCCTCCGCGTCGGCGTGTTCGTCGATCCCGACGATGGCTTCCTCGATGCCGCCATTGCCGCCGGGCGGCTCGATGTGATCCAGCTCCACAAGGTGACCCCGGAGCGCGCCGCCGCCGTGAAGGCCCGCACCGGCCGTGAAACCTGGGCTGCGCTGGCCGTGAAGACTCGCGCCGATCTCGTTCCCGCCGCCGGCTTTCGCGGCGCGGTCGATCGGCTGCTCTACGATGCCAAGGCGCCGGAGGGGGCCAAGGTGCCCGGCGGCACCGGACTGCGCTTCGATTGGACCCTGCTCGACGGTTTCGCCCATCCCCTGCCCTGGGTGCTTTCCGGCGGGCTGGATGCGGACAATGTAAACGAGGCGATCCGTGTCACCGGTGCGGGCCTGGTGGATGTCTCTTCGGGCATCGAGGCCGCGCCGGGCATCAAGGATGTGGACAAGATCGCCGCATTCCTTAAAGCCGTGGCCCGATCATGAACGCACCAAACTCCTTCCGCGCCCAGCCCGACGACCGCGGGCATTTCGGCCAGTTCGGCGGACGCTTCGTCGCCGAGACGCTGATGCCGCTGGTTCTCGATCTGGAGCGCGAATATACCGCCGCCAAGGCTGATCCGGCCTTCCAAGCCGAGTTCGACGACCTGCTCGAACATTATGTCGGCCGCCCCAGCCCGCTCTATTACGCCGAGCGGCTGACCGAGGCGCTGCGTGCCGATGCGCCCGAAGGCATGGGCGCCGAGATCTGGTTCAAGCGCGACGAGCTCAACCACACCGGTGCGCACAAGATCAATAATTGCATCGGCCAGATCCTGCTCGCCCGTCGCATGGGCAAGACGCGGATCATCGCCGAGACCGGCGCGGGCCAGCACGGCGTGGCCACTGCCACGGTCTGCGCGCGCTTCGGCCTGCCTTGCGTGATCTATATGGGCGCAACCGACGTGGCGCGGCAGCAGCCTAATGTGTTCCGCATGAAGCTGCTCGGCGCCGAAGTGGTGCCGGTGACCTCGGGCGCCGCGACGCTCAAGGACGCGATGAACGAGGGCCTGCGCGACTGGGTCGCCAATGTGGAGGACACCTTCTACATCATCGGCACCGCCGCCGGCCCGCACCCCTATCCGGAGCTGGTCCGCGACTTCCAGTCGGTAATCGGCCGCGAGGCGCGCGAGCAGATGCTCAAGCGCACCGGCAAGCTGCCCGACCTGCTGGTCGCCGCGATCGGCGGCGGATCGAACGCGATCGGTCTGTTCCACCCGTTCCTCGACGATGCCGAGGTGCAGATGCTCGGCGTCGAGGCGGCGGGCGAAGGGCTGGACAAGCGCCATGCCGCCAGCCTCGCCGGCGGCGCGCCGGGCATTCTCCACGGCAACCGTACCTATCTGCTGCAGGACGAGGACGGCCAGATCACCGAGGCGCATTCGATCTCGGCAGGTCTCGACTATCCGGGTATCGGCCCCGAGCACGCCTGGCTGCGCGACATCGGCCGCGTCGAGTATACGGCGGTGACCGACACCGAGGCGCTCGACGCGTTCCAGCTGCTTTGCCGCACCGAGGGCATCATCCCCGCGCTCGAGCCGAGCCATGCCATCGCGGCGGTCGCCAAGGTCGCCCGCACCATGCCGCGCGACAAGGTGATCCTCGCCAACCTCTGCGGTCGCGGCGACAAGGACATCTTCACCGTCGCCGACGCGCTGGGAGTGCAGATGTGATGGCCCGCGGAGGCGGGGAAATCGCTCCCGTACAAACCGCCTGGCGACGACGCGATCCGACTGAGGCCTTTCAATCGGCATGCGTTGTCTTCACGGTATCCGTTGGGCTTCAATTGCTCTGGTGTGTGACCACGGGTGCCAGCGTTGATTATGAGAAGTCGCTTTTCACCGCCTCTTGCTTCGCTATCGCGTATGGCGTGAGCGGCATGGTGTTCAAAACAAAAATGGTCACGTTACGATGAGCCGCCTCGCCAACGCCTTTGCCCGCGCCGCCGACCAGGGCCGCGCCGCGCTGGTGACCTTCGTCACCGCCGGCGATCCGGCCCCCGGCGCCACCGCCGCGATCCTCGACGCGCTCGTCGCGGGCGGCGCCGACGTGATCGAGCTCGGCATGCCGTTCACCGATCCGATGGCCGACGGCCCGGCGATCCAGGCGGCGAACCTGCGCAGCCTCGCCGCCGGCACGACCACGGCCGACGTGCTCGCCATCGCCACCGCGTTCCGCGCCCGCCATCCGGACGTGCCATTGGTGCTGATGGGCTATGCCAATCCGATGACGCGGCGCGGGCCCGAATGGTTCGCCAATGCCGCCCGCGACGCCGGCGTCGACGGCGCGATCTGCGTCGACATCCCCGCCGAGGAAGACGACAGCCTGGGCGAAGCGCTCCGCGCCGCCGGGATCGGCAATGTCCGCCTCGCCACCCCGACCACCGACGCCGCCCGCTTGCCGGCGGTGCTGGAGGGCGCCTCGGGCTTCCTCTATTACGTCTCGGTCGCCGGGATCACCGGGCTGCAGCAGGCGGCCACGGCCTCGATCGAGGCGGCGGGGGGG
>NZ_AGFU01000015.1 GCF_000226955.1 Sphingomonas elodea ATCC 31461 | reverse complement strand
CGCGGCGGCTCATCGAGTGCTCAAGATTGTGCGCGCGTAGGAAGCCAGCCCAGTCCATGCTGGTGAACTGCGCGCCCTGGTCCGAATGGATCAACACCCGGTGCCTCGGCTTACGGCGCCATACCGCCATGTGCAGTGCCTGCAGCACCAGATCGGTGGTCTGCCGGCTCTGCATCGACCACCCTCCGCAGCCTTTCCAACGATGCTCCGCATCGCCGGAACCTTTGGCTGCTCCGCCCACGACGCGGCGGGAATACAGGTCGATCACGACCGCCAGGGACGGCTTGCCGCCATGGCTGCCGGGCCTGCGCTTGTAGCCGATCTGCGCCTTGATGCCCGCCAGCCTGGTCAATCTGGCGACCCGGTTCGGGCAGCAGGTCTCGCCGTGATCCAACAGGTCGTCGTGCAGCTTGCGGTAGCCATAGACCCTGCCGCTGTCGTTCCACGCCCGTCGGAGCAGCTCCGTCTGCCGAGCATCTTCCCTAGCCCGCTGGCTCAGCGGGCTCTTCTGCCATGCATAGTAGCCACTTGGCTGCGCGGCGAGGCACCGGCACATCGCCCGCACGCCAAAACGATTGCGATGCTCGGCAATGAACGCGTATCTCACTTTGCATTCCGAGCGAAATACGCGGTGGCTTTTTTAGGATGTCCCGCTCCTCGGTCACCCGGGCCAGCTCGCGCTTCAGCTGGCGGATCTCCGCATCCTTGCCGGCATCGCCTGACCCCATCTTCGCTAGCTGCCGCTTCCATGAATACAGCGAGTGCTGGCTGACGCCCAGACGCTGCGAAACCTCCGCTACCGGATAGCCGCGCTCGGTGATCTGGGCCACCGCGTCACGCTTGAATGCATCGCTGAAATTGGGCTTCCCCATCGTCGCCTCCTGTCCTCAAAATTAGGATCCAAGGCGTCCAGAAATCTAGGGCTACTCAGTGCCGACAAAGTTGCGCCCCGACAGCGCAGCATGACGCGGTCGGGGCGGAAGCCAGACAGTGAAGCCTCGCACTTGCAGAAGTTGGCGAAGCTTCACCGGATCGAATCAGCGGAACAGCTAGCGCCAGTTGCAGAAAACGGAGCTCTCCGACGGCTAGTGGCCCCGCGCGTAGCACGCAACGAGGTCCGCACTCCCAAATGCCGCTGGCTGTAGCGCCGCGCCGATACGCTCGAAGAATCTTCGATCGGTTGCGGTGCGCGCGCCATTCCATTCGGGGTGCCATTGGACCGCGAGCACGTCGCCTCCGCATGGACGGGCGGAGATTGCCTCGATCAATCCGTCTTCCGGCGAAAGCGCTTCAATGGTAAGGCCTGTGCCCAAGCGGTCGATACCTTCGCGGTGGACCGAATTGACGCTGATCCGCGCATCCTGCGCGACCCCGCCCAGCAAACCGCCCGGTGTCAGGGTCACGTCATGTCGATGCTCGAACAGCGCCTCGAACGGCAGGTCGCCGGCGCGGTGATGCTCCTCGCCGAGGTCGCGGCGCAGCGAGCCGCCGAACAGGACGTTGATCTCCTGCAACCCGCGACAGATGCCGAACACCGGCCGGCCGCTCTCGATCATCCGTTCGGCCAGCGCGAGGGCGACGCGGTCGCGCTGCGGGTCCGCGCGCGACTCCGGTGCCGGGTGTCCGCCGTAATGGTGCGGCTCGACGTCCGACCTTGAGCCGGTGAGCAGCAGCCCGTCCAGCCGTCTGGTGAGCGCCGCCACATCCGCCACCTCCACCAGCGCGGGCACCAGCAACACGGTCGCCCCCGAGATTCGCGACAGCGGCTCGATGAAGCGGCTGGCCACCGCCTGGATCGGCCGGTCCGCAACTTCGTTGCAGCAGAGCACGCCGATCACGGGTCGCTGGGCGGCCGGTGTGGGATCGCGGCGGACGAAGCGGGCCATGCGCTCAGTCCGCCGCTTCGGGCTGCGGCACGGTGCGCAGATAGGGGGTGTGCTCGGTCCAGCCGGCCGGGAACACCGCCTTGGCCTCGTCGGCACCAAGCGAGGGCAGAATGATCACGTCGTCGCCTTGGCGCCAGTCGGCCGGGGTCGCGACCTTGTGCGCATCGGTCAGCTGCAGGCTGTCGATCGTGCGCAGCAGCTCGTCGAAGTTGCGGCCGGTCGAGGCGGGGTAGGTGAGGGTGAGGCGCACCCGCTTGGCCGGATCGACCACGAACACGCTGCGCACGGTGTTGGTGTCCGAGGCATTGGGGTGGATCAGGTCGAGCAGCGTCGCCACGCGGCGATCGACATCGGCGATCAGCGGGAAGTTGAGCGTCGTGCCTTGCGTCCGCTCGATGTCACCGGCCCAGGCGAGGTGCTGGGCGACCGCATCGACCGAGAGGCCGATCGCCTTGACGTTCCGCTTGTCGAACTCGGGCTTCAGCTTCGCGACCGCGCCCAGTTCGGTGGTGCAGACCGGGGTGAAATCCTTGGGATGCGAGAAGAGCACGACCCAGCTGTCGCCTGCCCAGTCGTAGAAGTTGAGCGGGCCCTGCGTCGATTCCTGGGTGAAGTCGGGGAAGGTGTCGAGAATCTTGAGCGACATGGAAATCCTCCTGTGGCCGACGACCGGCAGGCATCAATGTCCCTTATATAGATGGGAATTGAAGCGAAGAAATTGTTGGGGCTGCAGAAGCGGCCGCGGGGGTGCGTGGATCCGCACGCATTGGCGCAAAAAGGCGCCCGGGGCAGGCGGTTCGCGGATGCGGGGTAAAGCCGAGCTTGAAGGCTTGCACAGTTTTTGTACGTTCAAATCCTACAAATGTACTGGGAGCTTGTGCCTCGATATGTCGCGCGTGTCGCGCGCCAAAAGGGGGCCATATGCAATTTCCCATTACCGCCGCACTGTTCGCATACGTCCTCACGCTGCCCGCCGCTGCGCCGCCGCCGGATCGCGCCCCGGCAGTGGGTGTCGCCAGCTTCGAGGCGCTGCCCAAGCCGCTGCCGCTGCCCTATGACGAGAAGGCCGATGCCGAAGCGGCGGTGAAGGCGGCCAAGGCGCGGGCGATCAAGGGGCACAAGCTGCTGCTGATCGACCTCGGCGGCAACTGGTGCCTGGATTGCCGGCTGCTCGCTGGGACGCTCGAACTGCCCAAGCTCAAGCCTTGGGTCGAGCGCCACTATGAACTGGTGACCGTCGACATCGGCCGGTTCGATCGCAACCTTGCGATCCCGGTCCGCTACGGCGTCGGGTCGCGGCCGGAAGGCGTGCCCGCGCTGCTTGTTGTCGACCCCAAGACCAACAAGCTGCTGAACGGCGGCCGCGTTTCGGCACTGGCCGATGCCCGCAGCCTCACGCCGCAGGCGCTGGCCGACTGGCTGGCGCAATGGACCCGCTGAGGCGCCCTTCAGGCCAGCCGTTTCCCGGAGGAAGCATGCACGAAGAGACCATCGTTCCGAACAGCACCGAGGATCAGGCCTGGGCAGATCTGCTGTCGCCGACGCGGCGCGGGCTGATCACCGGCTCGACGCTCGCGGCGGCAGGGATCGCCGCCACCGGGCTGGGCGCGGGCATGGCGGAGGCGCAGAGCCAGGCGCCGCTGGGCGATCCGAACTTCCGTCCGGTCCTGCCGCCGCGCGACGTCGGCAAGAGCCCCTGGGGCGAGAAGACGGCGCTCGAGCCGGCGACCCGCCCGCTGAGCATCCGTCCCGAGGGCGGCTACGGCCTGCCCGAGCATCCGCGGCCCTACACGGCGGTGAAGAGCTACCACGCCCATATCTATTTCGATGAGGACAACTACCCCAAGGCCGCGCGTCTGCGCCAATGGGTGATCGAGCGGTTCCCGGTGGAGCTCGGCAACTGGAACCTCACGCCGCGCGGGCCGCATGTGACGCCGTCCTTCTATTTCGGCTTCACCAATGATCTGCTGCCGGTAGTGGTGCCATGGCTGCAGCTCAACAGCCTGGGGCTGACGATCCTGCTGCACCCGAACACCGACGATCCGCGTGCCGACCATCTCTACTATACGCTGTGGGTGAATCGCTCGCAGCCGGTCAACGCCTTCAACTGGAAGAAGGCCGGCGAACCCGGTGCCGAGCCGGTCGAGCGGATCTATCCCAATATCCGCCCGACCCACCCGCTGGAGGTTTGATCCTTCGGTGCGTCGCCCCGGTCAGAAGGCCGGGACGACGGCGCCGTCATATTTCTTCGCGATGAACGCCTTTACTTCCGGGCTGCGCAGCGCCGCGACGAGCTTCTGCACGCGCGGATCGTTCCTGGCGCTTTCCGGGCCCACCACGAAATTGACGTACGGGCTGTTCTTGTCCTCGATCGCCAGCGCGTCGCGCGTCGGGTTGAGCTTGGCGTCGAGCGCATAGTTGGTGTTGATCAGCGCGAGGTCGACTTGACCCAGCACGCGCGGCAGCGTCGCCGCCTCCAGCTCGCGGAACACGAGGCCGCGCGGGTTGCTGGCGATGTCCTTGGGCGTGGCGGTTGCGTTCTTCGGGTCGCGCAGCATGATCAGATGCTCGCGGGTGAGCAGCTGCAGCGCGCGGCCGCTGTTGCTCGGTTCGTTCGGGATCGCGACCGTCGCGCCCTTGGGCAGCGCGTCCAGCGACTTCCAGCGCCGCGAATAGGCGCCGAACGGCTCGACATGCACGCCCGCGATGGTGACGAGATGCGTGCCCTTGGCCTTGTTGAACTCGGCGAGATAGGGCCCGGTCTGGAAATAGTTCACGTCGATCCGGCCCTCGGCGACCTGGACGTTGGGCTGGACGTAATCGTTGAACACGCGGACATCGAGCTTGAGGCCCTGTTTCGCGAGCGTCGGCTTGATGAAATCGAGGATCTCGGCGTGCGGCACCGCCGTGGCGGCGACGCTGAGCGTGTTCGGATCGGCGGGCTTGGTGGCCTTGCCGCATCCGGCGAGCGCGAGCGCGGTGGCGAGCGTCAGGAACAGGCGACGTTGCATGGAGGGATCCTATGTGCGGGTGAAGCGGCGGACGAGCGCGTCGCCCGCCATCTGGAGAAGCTGGACGAGCGCGAGCAGCAGCGCGACAGTGACGAGCATGACGTCGGTCTGGAACCGCTGATAGCCGAAGCGGATGGCGAGATCGCCGAGCCCGCCGGCGCCGACCACGCCCGCCATCGCGGTGAACGAGACCAGCGCGATGGCGGTCACCGTCGCCCCCGCGACGATGCCCGGCAGTGCCTCGGGCAGCAGCGCGCGGAACACCAGGTCGCGGGTGGTGGCGCCCATCGCCTGCACCGCCTCGATCGTGTTGCGGTCGACTTCGCGCAGCGCCGTCTCGACGAGGCGTGCGAAGAAGGGTGCGGCGCCGACGACCAGCGGCGGGATCGCGCCGGCGACGCCGAGCGAGGTGCCGACCAGCAGCACGGTGACCGGGATCATCACGATCAGCAGGATGATGAAGGGCACCGAGCGGAGCAGGTTGACCAGCAGCGCCAGCGCGCCGTTCGCCACCCGGCTCCGCCACGGCCCGCCGGGCCCGGTGAGGAACAGCAGCACGCCCAGCGGCAGTCCGATCAGCAGGGTGAGCAGCAGCGATCCGCCGAGCATCACCAGCGTGTCGAGCGTCGCCTGGACGATCTCCGCCCAGTCGACATGCGCGAAGAACCCGCTCATGCCGCCACCGCTCCGAGGCCGTGGAGCGCGGCAAGCGCCGCCTTGGTGTCGCCGCCGGACAGGCCGAGGGTCAGCTGGCTGAAGCGCTCGTCCTTGAACTGGCCGACGCGGCCGTCGAGGATCGCGACATCGGTGCCGGTCTCGCGTGCGATGCGGCTGAGCACGGGCGCCGCCACCGCCTCGCCGCGGAGCGTCAGGCGCAGGACGGCGCCGTCGAAGGGGATCGGCGTCGCCGCCGCCTCGTCTTCGTGGAGCAGCGCGCGGGTCTCGGCAGTGCCGGGCGCGAGGAACACGTCCGCCACCGCGCCGCGCTCGACCAGCCGCCCGGCATGGAGCACCGCGACGCGGTCGCACACCTGACGCACCACCTCCATCTCATGGGTGATCAGCACGATGGTGAGGCCGAGCTCGCGGTTGAGATCGGCGATCAGCGCAAGGGTGCTGCGTGTCGTCTCGGGGTCGAGCGCGCTCGTCGCCTCGTCGCACAGCAGGATGTCCGGCCCGGTCGCCAGCGCGCGGGCGATGCCGACGCGCTGCTTCTGCCCGCCGGACAGCTGGGCCGGGTAGCGGGTGCCATAATCGGCAAGGCCGACCCGGGCGAGCAGCTCCGGCACCCGCGCGCGGATCGTCGCGGCGTCGGCGCCGGCGATGCGCAGCGGCAGCGCGACATTGTCGAACACCGTGCGCGCGCTGAGCAGCCCGAAATTCTGGAAGATCATGCCCACCCGGCGGCGCAGCGCGCGCAGCCCGGCGCCGTCTAGGTTGGCCAGATCGATGCCGTCGACCAGCACCCGGCCGCCGCTCGGCCGTTCGAGGCCGTTGAGCAGCCGCACCAGCGTCGACTTGCCCGCGCCCGAGCGGCCGATGATGCCGAACACCTCGCCGCGGGCGATCTCCAGATCGACCTCGGCCAGCGCGGCGCGGCCGGCGGCATAGTGTTTGTGGACATTCTCCAGGCGGATCATGCGGCGATCACCTGCGCGGCAAAGCGTTCCATCTCTTCCTTCTGTGGGCTCATCTGGAGGAGCAGCAGGTCGAGCCCCGCCGCTTCATATTCGGCGATCCGCTCGCGCAGCTGCTCGGGCGTGCCGACCAGATTGGGGCGCAGGCCCCGGTTCGAGACCGAATATTCCTGGATCTTCAGCTCGCGCTCGAGCTGGGTGCCCGACAGCCACTGGTCGAAATTGGCATAGCCGGCAGGCAGCGCCTGGACGTCGGTGATGCGGGCCAGCTCGCGCTGTGCCTCGGCCTCACTGTCGCGGACGATCGCATAGGCCGCCATGCCGAAGGTCATCGGCGCGCCGCCGGCATCGGCGCGGCGGGCGCGCATGTCGGCGATCTTGGGGGCGATCGCCGATACGGGATCGCCGTGCATCACATAGGCGTCGCAGCGCCCCGCGATCATCGTCTTCGCGGCCTCGCTCTCGCCGCCGGCGTATAGGATGGGCGCGTGCAGCGGCTTGGGCGCGCAGATCGCCTGGTCGGTGCGGTAGAACTGGCCCTCGAAGCTGAACCTTTCCTCGCGCCACAGCCCCTTCACCACCTCCAGCCATTCGCTGGTGCGGGCATAGCGATCGTCATGCTGGTCGAACTGCAGGCCGTATTGGCGTGCCTCGTCCGCCCACCAGGACGAGACGACGTTGAGCGAGAGCCGCCCGCCCGAGATCCGGTCGATATTCGCCGCCGCCTTGGCGAACAGCGCGGGCTGGTGGAAGTTCGGCCGCACCGCGACCATGATCTCCTGCGTCCGCGTCACCGCCGCGATCGCCGCGGCGGTGGACCAGGCATCGAGCGCCGGCTCGGTCACGCCCTTGATGTCGTTGAGATTGAGCTCGGCGATCAGGGTGAGGTCATAGCCGATCTGCTCGGCGCGGATCGCGAGGTCGCGGGCATAGTCCCAGCTCGCTTCCATCTGCTCGTCGGCGACGTTGCGCAGCCAGCCGCCGAACACCGGCATCCAATAGCCGTACCTCATGCGCGCACCTCGGCGATCTGGGTTTCGAGCCAGTCGACCAGCCGTTCGTGCGGATCCCAGCCGAGCACATCAAGCGGATTGGCGACGAAGTTGGACAGCGCGTTGATGTCGTAGAAGCGCGGCGTTCCGTCGCGATCGTCGATCATCACCTCGATCCCGCCGATGTCGAGCTTGGCCGCCTGCGCGATCGCCTCGGCGGCCTGGATCAGCGCGGCATCGGGCCTGGCTTCGGTGAGGGTGATCGCCGGCTTGCCGGGGGTGGCGAGGCAGACGTCCGCCGGGCAGAGATCGAAGCTGCCGCCGCCATCGACGTCGATCGCGTAGAGGAAGCGGCCGCCCAGCGTCTCGATGCGGGTGATCTTGCCGCCGCGCACCGGCACATATTCCTGCACCAGCAGTACGCGGTCGATGCTGTCGGGCACGGTGCCGGCGGCCACCGCCTCGGCGAGGCTGGCGGCATCGTCGTAGCGGGTGATGCCGGCGCCCGAACCGCCGATATTGGCCTTCACCACGATCGGGAAGCGCAGGTCCGCGGCAGCGGGCAGGTCGGCGGCGCGGTGGACGACGCGGGTCGCGGGGATGGCGAGGCCGAGCCGGGCGATCAGCGACAATTGCCGGGCCTTGGAGGCGTCGACGGCCAGCGTGTCCGCGCCGTTGAGCACGCGTGCGCCGGCGCCCGCCCAATGCGCCATCAGCGCCTGGGCGTAGAAGATCGGATGCTCCGGCTGGCGCAGGAAGCTCGACATGGCGATGCGATTGAACACCAGCGGGGCAGGGGGCGTGGTGTCGGCCGGGTCATAGGCATGGCCATCGGCATGGAGCGCCAGATAGCCGATGCCGCGCCGGTCCAGCGCCGCGAACAGCGGCTGGAACCAGGCGGGGTGTTCGTAGAGCAGGGCAAGATCGGTCATTGGGGTCCCGGGCTATGCGGCCGGACGGCCGGTTCGGAGGTTTCGACGATGCTGTCGGGCGGTACGTCGTGGCGCAGCCAGACATTGCCGCCGACCTGCGAACGCGCACCGATGGTGATCGGCCCCAGCAGGACCGCGCCGGGGAAGATCGCGACATCGTCCTCGATCGCGGGATGCCGGCGCAGGCCCGAGGAGCCCGTGCGGGTGCCGATCGCCTGGGGATCGCCGCCCAGCGTCACGCCCTGATAGAGCCGCACCCGGTCGCCGATCACCGCGGTCTCGCCGATGACGATGCCGGTGCCATGATCGAGGAAGAAGCTGCGGCCGATCTGCGCGGCGGGATGGATGTCGACGCCGGTATCGGCATGCGCGACCTGCGCGATGACTCGCGCCACCAGCGGCGCGCCGGCGCGGTGCAGCCGGTGCGCGATGCGGTGGTGGATGATCGCGCCGAGCGAGGGATAGGAGAGCAGTACCTCGTCCACGCTGCGCGCGGCAGGGTCGTTCGCGAACCCGGCCTCGACATCGGCGTCGAGCTGCCGGCGCAGTTCGGGCAGCGCGGCTGCGAGTTCGCCGACGATCCGCTCGGCCTCCAGCCCCTCGTCCTGCGCGGTGATGCCGGGCGTGGCGATCCGCAGTTCGAGCGCCACCTGCGCGCCGAGCTGCGACAGCGTGGACTCGAGCGTCGCCGCCACCCAGGCATTCTCGTTGGAGGCGGTCAACTCGGGTGGCCCCAGCCGCAGCGGGAACAGGGCGGCGCCCAGCTGGCGCAGGATCTTGGCGAGCGCGCGCCGCGCGGGGAACTGGATGCCGTGCTCGGCATGGCGGGCATAGGCCGTGCGCCATTCCAGCCGCGCCGCCTGCAGCGCGTCGATGACGGGATCGAGCCCGCGATGGATGTCGACCGGCGCCATGGCCTCTCCTTCCTACGTCGTCGCCGTCGCGCAATTGCGCCGCTAATCCCTAGTGCAACGATAGGATTGTATTTCGCAAGCGGGCTGAGAGAAGGCCCCCCCTAGATTTTCTTTTGTGCCGCGTATCCCGCACGACGGCGCCGACCGGTGCCGCGGGCTGAAGATCCTGGCAGTCGGTCGCGGCCCGCAATAGGAAACGGGTCCGGTGTGGGAGCACCGGACCCGAGGAGCGCCTAGCCTAGGGAGCTACAGGCGTGCGTGCGATTGGTGGATCCGCAGCATTGCTGCGCTGTATCCTTACTGTGCCGTAGCGTTGCCCGTTACATTGCCCGCCGGTGCCGCTTCGTTGGTCGCCTCGCTATTGGTGAGCGCGTCCGTGACATTGGCGTCGGCCGGCGCTTCGTTGGCGACTTCGACGTTGGTCGCGCTATTATCGCCCGCCGACTTGTTGCATGCGGCGAGCCCGAGCGCGGTTGCGGCAATCAGCGAAACGGTAACGAACTTCTTCATCGATGAATCTCCAGGTGTCGGCCGATCCCGCGGGCACGCCCTATCGCTGCCCCTGCCTCGGTTCCGATCACAGCCGTAACGATGGCGTATTTCCTACACGATTGGTAGGATAAAAAATGCGGGTCGGTGAAAGCTGGCATTGACACGCCATGGGCCTCGCTGACCGATGGCCGGCGGCGCCTAGCTCAGCCGATCGCACCCAGCCCGTGCAGCACCAGGCCGGCGGTCGCTGTCGCCAGGAACGTCGTGATCACGCCGGCGCGCGTCCTGAAGATCGCGTAGGCGGCGGCGAGCGCCAGCAGCAGTGCCGCCGGATCGATGCTGTGCAGCACGGGTGCGTCGAAACGGATGGGCCCTGCGGCAACCGGGATCGTGGCGCGAAACAGCGTGTGCAGCGCGAACCAGATCGCCAGATTGAGCACGACGCCAACGACCGCCGCCGTGATCGCCGACAGCGCGCCGGCGACCGCGGCGTTGCCGCGCAGCCGCTCGATGAACGGTGCGCCGAGGAAGATCCACAGGAAGCAGGGCACGAACGTCACCCAGGTGGCAAGCAGGCCGCCGAGCGTGCCGGCCAGCAGCGGCGAGAGGCCGCCGGCGTCGCGATAGGCGCCCAGGAAGCCGACGAACTGCAGCACCATGATCAGCGGCCCCGGGGTCGTCTCTGCCATGCCGAGGCCGTCGAGCATTTCCTTGGGGTCGAGCCAGCCATAGCCCTGGACCGCCTGCTGCGCGACATAGGCGAGCACGGCATAGGCGCCACCGAACGTCACCGTCGCCATCGTCGAGAAGAAGGTCGCGATCCGGCTGAACACGCTCTCGGGTCCCAGCACGCCAACCAGCGCTGCGACCGGCGTGAGCCACAGCGCCAGCCAGACCAGCGCCGTGCGCAGCGTCTCCTGCCAGCGCGGATGCGCATGATCCGGCAATTCCTCGCCGAGCAGCGTATCGGCATCGGCGACGATGATGCCCTTGGCGCCGCCGTGCCCGCCGCCGCGAAAGGCAGTGCTGCCTCGCCGCGCCGAGCACCAGCCGAGGATCCCGGCGCCGAGGATGATGGCCGGGAAGGGAACGCCGGCGAAGAAGATCAGGACGAACGCGGCGGCGGCCAGGAGCCGGGCGGGTCCGCTGCGCAATGCCCGGCTGCCGATCCGCACCACGGCCTGGAGGACCACCGCCAGTACCGCCGCCTTGAGGCCGAAGAACAGCGCCGACACGGTGCCGACCCGTCCGTAAAGGACATAGATCCAGCTCAGCGCCATGATGGCGACGGCGCCGGGCAGGACGAACAGCACCCCGGCGACGATCCCGCCCCTGGTGCGGTGCATCAGCCAGCCGATATAGGTGGCGAGCTGCTGGGCCTCGGGGCCGGGCAGCAGCATGCAATAGTTGAGGGCATGGAGAAATCGCTGCTCGCCGATCCAGCGCTTCTCCTCCACCAGGATGCGGTGCATCACCGCGATCTGGCCGGCGGGGCCGCCGAACGACAGCAGCGCGATCCGCAGCCAGACCCAGAAGGCCTGGCGGAGCGTCACCGGCTCGGGCTGCGTGCGGGGCGGGAGATCCGGTGCCGCGGTGGTCATGCCGACACCTTGGCGCGCGCGGGCTGGTGGGAGGACCAGTTGTGCTTTTCCTCCTGCGCGTCGCGGCACCAGCGATAGAGCGCGTCGTAGATCGCCATGCCGGCTTCCAGCTGCACATGATCGTTCGCATGCATGCGGGACAGGCCGAGCGAGATCGCCAGCAGGCCAGCCGCTTCGGGTGCGATGTCGAGCCGATCGGTATCGGCACCGCGCACGATCGCGGCGAGGCGCGCCAGCGGCGCATGGTCCTCGAGGCCAAAGGCGTCCACCATCACGTCGAAGGTGCAGCGTTCGCCGCGATGGCTCCAGAAGACGTGCTCGTCGGCGATGTCGAAGGGCTCGGCATGGCTCTCGGCGGCAACCCGCAGTACATCCGCCGGCGCGACGAACAGGAAACGCGCATCGGGGTCGACGAAGCGCCGGATCAGCCACGGACAGGCGATGCGATCGACCTTGGGCCGGGCGCGGGTAACCCACCAGGTGCGGCCGTCGGCGTGCCGCGGCGGTAGACGGGTAAGCGACACTGTCGGCCATCCCCCCGCGCGCCAGGCCGCAAAGCCGCCTTCCAGCACCTCGGCCGCCAGTCCGTCGCTGCGAAGCACCGCAGCTCTGGCCACGGCAGCACCATTCCCGTCGTCATCGACCACCACGACGGAAGGCGCTTCGGATCGGCTGTCATGGTCGTGCGGGAGCGAGGATGTCGCGCCCGGGATCGTCTCGGCAGGCGCGTCGCGCAGATCGAGAATGCGGGGGCATCCGCTCAGCGCAAGCAGGCGCGCGAGTTTATCCGGAGCGATCGCGTTCGTAGAAGGCATGAGGCGTCCCCTGCGTGGTGGTGCTGGACGCGATTCTCCGGCTGACGCCTCGTGGGGAGATCGCCATCCCCATGCCGACAATCAGCCATGGTGCCGGGACGTTGTCAATCGCCGGCGTCGATCCCGAAAGACTGAACGCCGCGGGCCACGCCATCATCGAAGAACAGGCTGGCGGGAGGCAATTGTACGCGCGCTCGGTCCTGTTCCCGCGCAGCGTGGAAAGGGATGCGTTTCGATCCACGGCGGTGCTTCGCGAGCAGGTCCGCTGCCAGGCGGCTCAACTGGTCGCGATCGCGCGTACCACCGATCAGGAGCGGCAGGAGCGCTTGTCCTTCCTCCCAGTCGGCAATGTCGGAGTCGGCGTTGATGTGACCGAGATCACCGGCGTCGAGGAACGCAGCGCCCCATTGATCGGCGATCTCGCGCGAGCGGCCGATCGTCGCATAGGGATCGTCGCGGCTTGCGACGACGAGCGCCGGAAAGGGGAAGGCGACGTCCGGGTTCGGCGCGAAGCGGTCGAGCCGGCGGTCGACGTCTTGAAGGTCCACGTCGGGCGGCGCCACCAGCAGTGCAGCGCGTACGGAGGGGATGGCGCTCGCCCCCAGCAGCCGGGCCCACCAGGCGACCGCCTGGCACCCCAGGCTGTGCGCGACGAGCACGACGTCGCCCCCGGCCTTGTGAACGGCCTGGTCGAGCCGGCTGATCCAGACGTTGCGGATGGGATCGTCCCAGCAGCCCAACTCGACGCGGTAGCACTCCTCCAGCCCGCGCTCCCATTCGGTCTGCCAGTGTCGGGCGCCCGACCCGTCGATGCCAGGGACGATGAGCAGCTTGATCGGGTCTGGTGTCATGCGTGCGGCTTCCTTGCCCTGCGCCGCGCGCACCGACATGTTGTCGTGCTGGCGGTGAGATAGGGGTTGGCGCCGCCGTCGAGTCGGCACCGACCTTCATCCACTATGCCATAATCCTACTCTTTTAATAGGGATTAAAGCGGAGTTTGTTGCGCAGTGCAGGCCGGCGCTCGTCCTCTCGGCGCGCGCCCTCGGATCTCACGCAACCTCGCGCAGCAACTGGAAGCGCCGATCCAGCGCATCGGCGTCGGCCAGGGTCGTGCCTTCCAGTACGCTGGCCATTCGGTCGCGTGCCTCGGCCAGAACGAGACTGAGCGCACAGTGAACCGTATCCGGACAGTCCGCGCAGCGCGCATAGAAGTTTCGACTAGCGCAGGGCAGTAGCGCAAGCGGACCATCGATGGTGCGGAGAATTTCAGCGAACGAGATCAGGCTGGCCGGACGTGCCAGGCGATAGCCTCCCGTCTTTCCCCGTGCGCTCTCCACCAGGCCGGCGCGCCGCAGGTCGACCATGATGACTTCGAGGAAGCGCCGCGGAATGCCTTCCTCGTCGGAGATGCTGCGCACCTGGCTGGCGCTCTCGGGGGTGCGGGCAATGTTCAGCATCGCCTTGACGGCATAACGCGCGCGTTGGGAAAGCATGGGCCCCTCGGTGAATGGAGCCGTGCTTTGGCGCGCGGTTGGCGACTTGTCGATAGAGCCGTGGCTCAGCCGGGAACGGATCGTCCATCGTCCGCGACGTCGCGGGCAAGCGCGCGTAGCGGCTTTCCGGGGGCTCTCCCATGCACCACCCAATCCCCAACCTGGACATAGCGCCAGTCATTCGCATCGTGAACGCTATGGACCCGCAGATTGCGCCAGTGCCGATCGAGCCCCAGCGAGGCATCGGTGGAGGCGGTACCGACCAGGGGGAATAGCGCGCTCGCGATGGCGAGACCGACTTCCTCCGCCAGCGCCTTGGTGCCGAAGGCGAGGGTCGCCGCTTCCGCCACGAACCTGTCCTCTCCTGAAAAGCGCGCGCGATCGAGCGCCTCTGCGGCGTGCGCCAGCAGCGCTTCGAGCGCGGCGAGTTCGGTGGAGAGTGCACCCAGCTTGGCCTGGATCAGCACGTCCTCTCGCGAGCTCGCAGCCTGCGCTCCAAGACGCGGTCTGGTTCGCGCCTTCACCAGCGCGACCGTGTCGTCGAAGGCGGCCCGGGCGATCCCGACGTCCACGGCCGCATGGAGCAGTACGCCATAGGGATGGAAGGCATTGGTGCGCTCGAACAGACGCCAGTGCGAAAGGACCTGGATCGCTGGCACCTGGACCTGGTCGAAAACCGCCGTGCCGCTGAACGTGGTCTTCTGCCCGAAGGCATTCCAGTCTGGGCGTACCTCCACCCCGGGTGCGTTCCGCTTGACATAGGCGAGCACCTGCCGGCCCTCGGCATCGATCGCTGCCACCGGGATCCAGTCCGCGACGATCGCGCCGGTGCAGTAATATTTGGTGCCGCTCAGGCGGAACCCGTCGCCTTCGGCCACGAGCCGTGTCCGAAGGTCGACGGCGGAAGACGACCCGCGCTCCGCCTGGGCATTGCCGAACCGGGCGCCGCGCAGCAGCTCGCCGAAGAACAGCGCCTGCTGCGCCCCGTCGCCGTCCTCGCGCACCGCCTCGACGAAGAGGAAATGGTTCTGCGGCAACTGCCCGATCGCGCCGTCGCCGGTTGAAAGGATGCGGATAACCTCGACAACGGTCGACCAGGGAACGTCCGCCCCGCCATGCGCCGCCGGAACGGTGATCGCCAGCAAGCCGCTGCGTGCCAGGCGCTCTGTTTCTGTGTACGGAACTGGACGCTCGCGGTCGCGTGCGATGCTGTCCTGGCGCAGCCAGCGGGCGAGCGCAACCGCGGTCGCGATGGCCGCTTCGCTGTTCGGCAGGATGCTGAGCTCGCTCTCCACTTCGACAAGTGCGGCCTCGGTCATAGGACCCCCAGCAGGCGTGCGCCGATCCGTGCGTGTGCAGCCGCAAGCGGTACGGGGACGTCGTCAGGGGGGAATGCTTGCTCGATCTCTCGGCGCAACCCACTTGCGAGCAATTTCGCGGACTTGGCGTCACGGATCTTTACCGCGCGGATTGCCTGCAAGCGGATATGCAGTCGACCGGCTGCCTGCAGCACATGGGGGTCGCTGTTCGCACCCGCGAAGCGCAGCCGGGTGAATGCCGCGGTCAGCGCGCGCTCTACCTCCGCGACATCGTCAGTCGACGCCATGCAGCTTCTCCTTCTCGCGCGGGGCGCTTGCGGTCGCGGCAAAGGGCACCTGTGCGGATGCGGTCGCGACAAGGTCGGCGCGCGGGTGCCGCCACAGCCCCTTGGCAGCGAGGATCGGCAGCACGCCTTCGGCGAACCAATAGGCTTCCTCCAGATGCGGCACGCCCGACAGCACGAACTCGTCGATACCGAGTGCTGCATATTCCTCGATCAGCCGCGCGACCTCGGCATGGCTGCCGACCAGCGCCGTGCCCGCGCCGCCGCGCACCAGCCCGACACCTGCCCAGAGATTGGGATACACTTCGAGATTGGCCGTCGAGCCCCTGTGCAGATCGATCATCCGTCGCTGACCTTCGGATTCGCTGCGGGCAAGGCCTGCCTGCACCTTCTCGATCGTGGCCGGGTCGATGCCGCGCAGCAGCCGCTCCGCTTCGGCCCAGGCAGCCTCGCTGGTATCGCGCGAGATGGTGTGGAGACGGATGCCGAAGCGCAGCTTGCGGCCCCGCGCGGCCGCGAGCGAACGGATCCATTCGATCTTCTTGGCGACGGCCGCCGGCGGCTCGCCCCAGGTGAGATAGACGTCGCAATGGTCCGCCGCGACCGGACCCGCCGCTGGCGACGATCCGCCGAAATAAAGTGGCGGCACGGGATCCGGCAGATGCGGAATGGTCGCACCTTCGACCGTCAGGTGCTTTCCGTGGAAGTCGAAGCTGCCCCCCGCCCACAGCCGACGGACGATCTCGAGGAACTCGCCGGCACGGGCGTAGCGATCGTCCTTGCTGAGGAAGTCGCCATAGGCGCGCTGCTCATGCGCTTCGCCACCGACCACGACGTTGAGCAGCAGCCGCCCCTTGGAGAAGCGCTGGAAGGTCGCCGCCATCTGCGCAGCCAGCGTGGGGGAGGTCAGGCCCGGGCGGAACGCGACGAGGAACTTCAGATAGTCGGAGACCTCGCTCAGCATCGCCGTTACCAGCCAGGCATCCTCGCACCAGCCGCCGGTCGGCGTCAGCGCACCGACAAAGCCCAGTTGCTCGGCGCTGCGCGCGATCTGGCCGAGATAGGCGATCGACGCCGGGCGCGCGCCGCCCGCCTCGCCCGCGGGCACGCCGTGGCCACCGCCGACGATCTGGCGGCTGTCGCCATAGGTGGGAAGGAACCAGTGGAAATTGAGAGTCATCGTTGCGCTCCTGCCTGAAGGGCCAGCGGTTCTGGGGTGGAAAAGCGAAGCGGCGGGACGGGGATGCCCAGTGCAGCCGGATCGCGGTAGCGGGCGCCGATATGTTCGGCGGGAAGCTGGGCGCGCCCGGCGCCGAACAGCCGTTCGCGCAGCGTTTCGCCGGGTTCGTACCGCTCGCGGAACCGGCCGCGCCGGCGCAGCTCGGGCACGACCAGCTCGATGAAATCGCGCGCGGTCTCGAAGCTCAGATATTGGCGCAGGTTGAAGCCGTCGATCCCGTCCTCGTCCAGCCAGCGCTCGATCGTATCGGCGACGATCTCCGGTGTGCCGGCGACGAAGAACCGGTCCTCGCCGAAGCCGCGGAGCTGGTCCAGGACCGATCCGACCGTGGCATCGGGGGCTGCCCGCTCCGCCATGCGGGCCCAGCGCGCCGGGTCCGCGCCCGGAATGGCGGCGAGCGGGGTCTCCGGCGGATAGGCCAGATAGTCCACCGCCGATTGCGAATGAACCAGTCGCCCCTCGATGCTGAGGAGCTTGCGGTAGCTGTCGAGCTTTGCCGCGACCGCGTCGCTGTCCTTGGCAACGATCACGCCGGCCTGGACGATGAACTTGATGTCTGCGGGATCGCGTCCCTGCGCCGCCGCCTCGGCCCGCATGTCGGCGATGTTCCGGCGGACGTCCGCCTGACTCATGCCGCCGGTGAACACGACCTCGGCATGGCGGCCGGCGAAGGTCTTGCCGGCAGGCGACCCGGTCGCCTGGAACAGGACGGGGGTGCGCTGGCGCGACGGCTGGCACAGATGCGGGCCCTTGACCCGGAAATGCTCGCCGACATGGTCGATGTAGCGGACCTTGTCGGGATCCGCGTAGATGCGGTTCGCCCGATCGAGCACCACCGCATCCTCGTCCCACGAGCCTTCCCAGAGCTTGTAGAGCACGTCGAGATACTCGTCGGCGATCTCATAGCGATGGTCGTGCGGCACTTCGTCGGCCAAGCCGAAGTTGCGGGCCGCGTTGGGCAGGTAGCTGGTCACGATGTTCCAGCCGAACCGGCCCTTGGTCAGGTGGTCGAGCGTGCTCGCCCGGCGGGCGAAGGCGAAGGGCGGCTCGTAGGTGGTGGAGAAGGTCGCGCCGAAGCCCAGTCCCTTGGTGACCGCGGCCATCGCCGGGATCACCAGCAGCGGATCGTTGCTGGGGATCTGCACCGCTTCCTTGACGGCGGTCTCCGGTCCGCCGCGGAACCGGTCATAGGTGCCGACGACATCGGCCAGGAACACGGCGTCGAAGGTGCCGTGCTCCAGCAGCTGGGCAAGCTCGGTCCAATAGTCGAGATCGTTGAAGCGATGACGGTTGTTGTCGGGATGTACCCACAGCCCATGGACGATGTGGCTGACGCAGTTCATCTCGAACAGGTTGACGTGAAGCTGTTTAGGCACGGTGTCTGGCCTTTTCCGGATCGAGCGCTGGGATCGCGGCGAGCAGCCGCGCGGTGTAGGGATGTGCAGGCGCCGCGAACACGCGTTCGACCGGCCCTTCCTCGACGATCACGCCGCTCTGCATCACCGCGACGCGGTCGCTGATCGCGCGGACGATGCCGAGATCATGGCTGATGAACACGCTGGCGAGCCCCAGCCGTCCCTTGAGGTCGGCCAGGAGCGCGAGGATGTCGGCCTGGATCGAGACGTCGAGCGCCGACACGGGTTCGTCGCAGACGATTAGCGCGGGTTCGGGGGCGATCGCTCTGGCAATGGCGAGCCGCTGGCGCTGCCCGCCCGACAGTTCGATCGGCCGGCGGTCGATCAACGCCGGGTCGAGCCGGACCTGTTCCATCAATGCGGTGGCGCGGCGTCGGCGTTCCGCGAGCGGCGATCGGCCATGGAGCGAAAGGGCTTCGTCGAGGACCCGAAAGACGGTGTAGCGCGGATCGAACGAGGCAAGCGGGTCCTGGAAGATGACCTGGACGCGGCGACGTTCCTTGGGCGTCAGGCGATCCCGCGGGCGGCCATCGAACCAGATCTCCCCGCTGTCCGGCCGCTCGAGGCCGAGCAGCATCCGCGCGAGCGTCGTCTTGCCGCAGCCGGACTCGCCGACGATGCCGAGCGTTTCGCCCGGCATCACCTGCACGGAGACCCCGGCGACGGCGGACAGCGGCTTGCCGCCGCGCCAGGCGGGATAGGCCTTGGACAGCTGCTGGCCGACGAGCAGCGGTCGGCCTGCGGACTGCTCGCCGCGATGTGGGACGGACGGCACAGCCTTGGCGGCGCCGTGGATCGCGCGGGCGGCGGCGACCAGGCGCTGCGTATAGCCATGCGCAGGCCGATCGAGAATGGTCCGTGCGGCACCCTGTTCGACGATCACGCCGTCGCGCATCACCGCGATCCGGTCGGCAAGGTTCGCGACGACGCCGAGGTCGTGGCTGATCAGCAGGAGCGCGGTGCCTGCCGCCTTCAGCGATGCGAGAAGATCGAGGATCTCGCCCTGGATCGCGGCGTCCAGCGCCGTGGTCGGCTCGTCGGCGATCAGGACGTCCGGCCCGCAGGCCATCGCCGACGCGATCAGCGCGCGCTGGCGCAGGCCTCCCGACAATTCGCGCGGCCGTTGCCGGGCACGGCGTTCCGGGTCCGGGATGCCGACCAGCCCGAGCAACTCGATCACGCGCGCCGCGCGGTTCAACCGCGTATGCAACCGCAGGGCTTCGCCGATCTCGTCGCCGACCGAGCGCAGCGGATCGAGCGAACCCAGTGCGTCCTGGAGCACGAACCCGATGCGGGCGCCGCGCACCGATCGCCAGCGCGCCTCGTCATGCCCAAGCGCATCCTCGCCAAACAGGGTGAGCTTGTTCGCGGTGACGCGGGCATTTCGGCCGGCAAGTCCGACGAGCGTGCGCGCGGTGACGCTCTTGCCCGAACCGGATTCGCCGACGAGCGCCAGGCATTCGCCGCGGGCCAGGCTGAAGCGTATGTCGCGCACGACCGGGGGCGCATCGCCGAAGCCGATGCGGAGGCCGTCCGCCTCGATCAGCGGCGGTTGCGGCGCGGGGAAGGGGATCACCATGCCCGACCTTCGCTCCGCGCGCGCAGCGTCCGTCCGATCACGGTGATGGCCAGTACCGTCAGCGTAATGGCGAGCGCCGGCGCCGCGACCAGCCACCATGCCTCGGGCAGATAGTTGCGCCCGACCGCGAGGATCGCGCCCCATTCGGGCGCGGGCGGCGGTGCGCCGAAACCCAGGAAACTCAGGCCCGCGCTGGCAGCGATGCTGTTGCCCACCGAAAGCGGCAGGATGATCAGCAACGGCTTCAGTGCATTGGGCAGGATGTGCCGCCACAGAATGGCGAAGCGCGACAGGCCGAGCGTCTGCGCCGCTTCCACATAGCCCGATCGGCGGACGAGCAGCGCCTGTGCGCGGACCAGCCGGGCGTTCCGGGGCACCATGGCGAAGGCGATGGCGAGGATCAGGTTGGTGGTCCCCTGGCCGAAGAAGGTGATGATCACCAGCGCCAGAAGCTGGTCTGGAAACGCCATCAACGCATCGAGCAGCCGGCCGGTGAGATGATCGGCGATGCGGCCGCCCAGCGCGGCAAGCAGGCCGATGGCGGATCCGATCGCCAGGCCGATCAGCGTCGCGGCCAGCCCGACGACCAGCGAGATACCGGTGCCGTGGATCATGCGCGACAGCAGGTCGCGGCCATTCTCGTCGGTTCCGAGCCAATGGTCGGCCGCCGGCGCCAGAAACGCTTGGCCCGCATCGGCCGCGAGCGGATCGAGACGCGTGAACGCGTCCGGTACCAGCGCGAACAGGACCAGCAGCACCAGCCATGCCGCCGCGAGGACCAGGGCCGGGCGTCGGCGTATGCGGCGGTGCACCTGGGCTGGGGCAGCCAGGACAACGTCTTCTTCCGGTTCGATGGGCGAGAAGAACTGCCCTGCGGGTGCTAGCGCTGCGGTGCTCATGATACGGCCTCCAGCTGAGGTTCGGCGAAGCGGCTTACCGGACGGTCCAACCCGAGATGATCGCGTAGCGTCGCGCCGCGATACTCGTGGCGGAATACACCCCGGCGGCGGAGCTCGGGCACGACATGGTCGACGAAGATTTCCGCGCCGGACGGGAACATGTCGGGCATGATGTTGAAGCCGTCGGCCGCGCCGGCGAGGAACCATTCCTCCAGCGTGTCGGCGACCTGCTCGGGCGTGCCGACGATCAGCCGGTGCCCGGAGCGGATACGGCGGGACAGCTGGCGGACGGTGAGTCCTTCCCGCCGGGCGAGGTTGAGCTGCGCTTCCAGAAAGCCGTGGCTGCCGCGTTCGAAGCTTTCGACCGGGCCGATCCGGTGCCAGGGAAGCTCGGCATCGGGATCGAGCTCGTCGGGCGACAGGCCGATCCGCTGGGCGATCTGGGCGAGCAATCCGTCCTCGCCGAGATAGCCGTCCAGCTCGTCGCAGCGGCGCTGCGCTTCGGCCTCGGTGCTGCCGATGACGGTCGACAGGCCGGGCATGATCTTCAGGGCGGCGGGATTGCGGCCGAAGCGGCGGGCCCGACCTTTCATCTCGTCGTAAAAGGCGCGCCCGTCCTCAAGCGTGGTCTGGGTCGTGAAGATGGCGTCGGCCCAGCGTGCGCCGACGGTCTTGCCGCCCTCCGACGAGCCGGCCTGGAACAGCACGGGGCGGCCCTGCGGGCTGCGCGGCAGGTTGAGCGGGCCGCGGACCTTGAACTGCGCGCCGTCATGATCGATCGGGTGTACGCGCGTGGGATCGGCGAACCGGCCTGCGCGGGCATCGGCGAGGATGGCGTCATCCTCCCAGCTGTCCCAGAGCGCGGTCGCAACCTCAAGAAACTCGTCGGCGCGGCCATAGCGATCGACATGCAGCGGAGCGCCGGTCAGGCCAAAATTCTGCGCGGCGAGATCGCCGGCATTGGTGACAATGTTCCACGCCGCGCGCCCTTTGCTGACATGATCGAGCGATGCCAGCCGACGCGCGAGGTTGAAGGGGTCGTTATAGGTCGTGGAGCACGTCGCGATGACGCCGATATGCGTGGTGGCGACCGCGATCGCGGTCAGCAGGATCGTCGGCTCCAGCCGACCGGCCGGATTGGCGCCGACATTTTCCTGCAGGGCAGGGCCGTCGGCCAGGAAGATCGCGTCGAGCGTGCCGCGCTCGGAAATCCGGGCGATGTTGGTGTAATACTCGACGTCGAGATAGGCCGTGGCGCTGACTTCGCCGACGCGCCATGCAGCCTGATGGCCGCCAAGGCCCAGGATGTTCATCCCGATGCTCATCTGGCCCCGGTCAGCCATGGGTCGCCTCTTCCGTTGCAAGGACGGGCGCCTTTTCGCCGTCGCTGGAGGTCGCGGCGAACCGATCGGCCCACGCCTTGCGCGGGCTGGTGCCCAGAAGGAAATACTCCCCGAGCGCCCGCTCGCGCTGGATGGCCGGGTTGTGTGACGCGATCACGCGGGCATTGCGCCAGTGGCGGTCCAACCGGCGGTGCTCCTGGGTGGCGGAAGCGCCGCCAACCTCGAAGAACAGGCTCGATGCCTGCAACACCAGATCGATCGCGAGAAGCTGCCCCCGATAGGCGGCGATGTCGGCGGCGAGAAACACGCCTTCGTCGCCGCGGTTGCCGGCCAGCCAGGCGGCATGCGCGACCTCGAGCGCCAGCGACACATTCTCCAGGATTGCATCAAGGCCGAAGGACAGTGCCGACACGCGCCCGACCACCCGCTGCACCAGCGGATCGGCGGCGACGTCGGCGGTCCCCGGCACGCCGAAGGTCCGCGTTTTCGCCCGCACGAACGCCACTGTGTCGTTCAGGATCGCCCGCCCGATCCCGGAAAAGGCTGCCAGGTGGAATTGCTGAAAGAAGGCGGTGATATAGGTGTCCGGCCGAAACTCGCCCCGCGCCCAACGCCGGATCACTTGGTCACTCTCCACCCGCACCTGATCGAAGCGCGTCGTGCCGCTGGCGGTCATGCGCTGGCCGAAGCCGTCCCAATCGTCGATACGGGTGACGCCGTCGGCCGTCGCGGGTACGATCACGCCGAGGCGATCCTCGCCGTGCGCGGCGGCGACGTGGATCCAGTCGGCATAGAGCGTGCCGGTGCAGTAGAATTTCTCGCCGTTCAGTCGCCAACCGTTACCGTCGGGGGTCAGCGCAACCAGCGTCTCGGTCGCGGTGGTGCGCTCCGCCATCGCCGCCCCGATCAGTTGGCCCGAGGCGATCCGCTCGAACCAGATGGCGTTGCCGGTCTGGTCTTCCTCGTTGAGCCGGCTTTCGACGAACGCGAAATGCGCACGCAGCGCCTGGACGATATTGCTGTCCGCCGCGCCGAGTTCGGCCAGGAGCCGGAAGACCTGGGTGATCGTCGCACCCGCGCCGCCATATTGGACGGGCACGCGGATCGCGCCGAAGCCGGCATTGGTAAGCGCTTCGATCTCCTCGAACGGCAGCCGTCGTTCGCTTTCCCGCTCCGCCGCCGTTTCGGCAATGCGAGCAAAGATCGGCCGGAAACGTGCGGCGAGCGCTTCATATTCGGGCGGTGCGTCCGGCCGCTGCTGGGATTGCCGGGCATGCGCATGGAAATCGATCACGGCGGACCTCTTCGGGTTTGGGGGGAGGGTCATGCGAGCCTCGCACGGGGGTCCACCGCCGCTGCGATCAGATCGACGATCAGCGTGACGAGGACGTAGGACAGGGCGATGAACAGCGAGATGCCGATCACCATCGGGATGTCGGAGGTGAGCGCGGAATCGACCATCAGCCGCCCGATGCCGCGCCGTGCGAACAGCGTCTCGGTGATGACCGTGCCGCCCAGCAGGAAGCCGAACACATAGCCGGCGAGGGTCAGCAGCGGGATCACGGCATGGCGCAGCGCGTGCAGCACGCGGACGCCGGCTTCGCCCAGCCCGCGGGCGCGGGCTGTAAGGATGAACGGCTGCTCCAGCACCTCGTCCAGTTCGCTGCGCAGCACCTGCGCCATGACGATGCTCGACGGGATGGCCAGCGTGAGGACGGGCAGGACCAGCGACGCCCAGCCCTGCTCGCCCGCCACGGGCACCAGCCGCAGCTGAAAGGCGAGCAGGAACATCAGCCCCACGCCGATCACGAAATTGGGAACGGCCGTGATCACCACCTCCACCGCGGTGATCGCGCCGCCCACGCGGGGGCCGCGACCGGCGCCGACCAGCGCGAGGCCCAGCGCGATGGCCAGCGCCAGCACCCCGGCGATGCCGCCCAGCACGACGGTCGACCCGAGCTGCTCGAGGATGGCGCTCGTCACCGGCGTGCGGAGCCGATAGGATTCACCCAGATCCCCGCTGAGCAGCCGGCCGAGGTAGCGCGCATATTGCACCGGCAACGGATCGTTCAGGCCATATTCGCGGCGTACTTCCTCGACGACCGCCTGGGTCGGCAGCGCATCGGGACCGCCGAGGATCGCGATCGCCGGATCGCCCGCAGTCGCATGCATGGCGCCGAAGGTCAGCGTGGCGACGATCCACAGCACGAGCACACCGCTCGCCAGCCGGGTCGCCAGGGTGCGAAGCAGCGTCATGATCCCCTCCGATCGAGCCAGACCGTCTCGAAGCGCGGCGTGTTGTGGGACGTGTCGAAGATGAGCCCGCGTACGTCGGCGCGGTAGGCGACGAGCGTGTGGTTCTCAGAGGTCGGTATCGCCGGCACGAGTTCCGCCAGCCGTGCCTGCGCCGATCGATACAGCGCCGCCAGCCGCTCCGGCGATGCGCCGCGTCGCGCCTCCGCTAGGATGGCGTCGAGCTGCGGGTCCGCCAGCCGCGAGTTGTTCTGCCCACGATAGGGCCCGTCGTCGCGCTGCTTGCCGTGATAGACGATGTACAACCCGTCGGGCGTATTGGTGTGCCAATAGCCCGGCCCGAACGCCTCATAGTTTCCGAGCCGCCGCCGTTCGGTCTGCTGCGCGACGGGCACCAGATCGATGGCGAGATCGATGCCGACCTTGCGTACCTCGCTTTGGATGCCGACCAGCACCTGGTCGAGCCCGTTGGCGTTGCTGGTGAGCACGGCGAGGCGCAGCCGCTTGCCGTCCTTGACGCGGATGCCGTCGGCGCCGCGCGCCTGCCAGCCGGCCGCGTCCAGCAATCGGTTGGCGCCGGCGGGATCATAGCCGAGCGGCTTGACGACGGCGGTGTCGCGGTAGGGTGTGCTGGCAGAAAGGAAGGCGGTGGTGGGGGCATATTCGGCGAAGCCGGGGCCGCGGCTCAACGCGTTCCGATCGATCGCCTTGGCGAAGGCGAGGCGGAGGCGAGGGTCGTTGAACGGCGCCCGATCGACGTTGAACGTGATGCCGCGTACCGGATTGCCGAGATTGATCCGGTTGCGGAACACAAGCTCGGGATCGCTGCGGATGATGGCAGCCTTCTGCGCCGGCGCATCATTCAGGAAGTCGACTTCGCCCGCTTTGAGCGCCGTGTAGCGCGACAGCGCTTCCGGCAGTGTGCGGACGATGATCCGCTCCAGATAGGCTGGCCCCTTGTGGCCGGTGAGCGGCGGCGACCAAGCATAATCGGTGCGCCGGGTGAGCACGACTTCCTGCTGGCGGACATAGCGAGTTACCACGAAGGGGCCGCTGCCGATCGGTGCGGTCGCGATGGTCTCGGGTGCCTCGCGGATCTGCTTGGGCGAGATCAGGCCGAACCAGGCCTGCGCCAGCACGTTGAGGAACGGCGCGTAGGGTTCGGACAGATGCGCGCGGAACGTCAGGCGATCGACGACCTCGCCGCGGACATAGGGCGCGATATAGGCGGTGGTCATCGCCGCCCGCGTCGCCGGATTGCGGATCCGGTCGAGATTGACGCGCACCGCCTCGGCATCGAGCGGGGTGCCGTCGGCGAAGGTCACGCCGTCGCGCAGCGTGAAGGTGTAGACCAGCCCGTCGGGCGACACGGTCCAGGCGGTGGCGAGCCAGGGTGTGATCGCACCCTGCTCGTCGAGATAGACCAGGCTGTCGCCGGTCATCCGGGCCAGCCATTTGGAGTTGGTATCGGCAAGCAATTGCCAGTCGAGCGTGCCATTGTCGCGCGCCGCTGCCACCACCAGCGTGCCGCCCGCCATGCCGGGCTTGGCCTCCGCATAATCGGCGCGAGGATAGGAGAGGCGATCAAAGCCCGCAGCCGGTGGACGCGGGTCGCTGGACGGGTTGCCTGCGCCCGCCGCGGAGCAGGCGGTGAGCATCAGTGCCAGGGTGATCGCCGCCGGCCTCATGCCGTCGGCTCCAGCCAGGCGGAGAGGAATTGCGGTGTGTTGTGGGACGTGTCGAACACCAGTCCCTTGAGCTCGCGGCGATAGGCGATGAGCGAGTGGTTTTCGTCCAGCGGCACGCTGGGCACCAGCTCGATCAGGCGGTGCTGGGCCGCGGCGTACAATACCCGCTGCTGGTTGTCGTCGCTGGTGCGCCGCGCCCGTTCGAGCAGATCGTCGAGCCTGCCGTCGCGCAGCCGCGAGACATTCTGGCCGATCCGCTTCGGCGAGGTGATCTCGTTGCTGTGATGCAGGATGTAGAGTGCATCGGGCGTGTTGGTGTGCCAGACGCCGCCGGCGACGGCCTGATAGTCGCCGCGGTTGCGCCGGTCGGTCAGTACCGGGGTGGGCAGCAACTCGATCTTGAGATCGAAGCCGAGCTTCTTGAGGTTGCTCTGCACGGCGACGTTGATCGGCGTGGCGCTCGGGCTGTCCTGCGCGATGAGCGTGGCGGACAGGCGGCGCCCGTCCTTGGTCCGGTAGCCATCGGTGTCGCGTGCTGCCCAGCCGAGCGCGTCGAGCCGCCGATTGGCATCAGCGGGATCGAAGGGAAGCTTGCCTTTGGTCGACGGGTCATAGTGGCGCGTCGTGCGGGCAAGGAAATTATCGGAGGGCAGGAACTCGTCGAAGAATACGCTGCGGGTGATCCCCTCGCGGTCGATCCCCAGCGCCAGCGCCTGGCGCAGCCGAACGTCGTCGAAGGGCCAGCGCTCCGTATTGAAGCTCAGCGCGCGCCACGGCAGGCCCGTGCGGATACGACTGTCGACGACGAGTGCAGGGTCGGCCCGGATTGCCGCCGCCTTGGCATAGGGCGTGTCCGCGAGCAGATGATACTGGCCCTGCGCGAGCCCGGCATAGCGCGAGAGCGCCTCCGGCACGATGTCGACCTCGATGGCGTCGAGAAGCGCGGCACCCCGGTGCGCGACGACGTCCGGCGCCCAGGCATAGTCGTCGCGCCGCTTCAGGCGAATCCCCTGTTGCCGCACATAGCGTTCCACGGTGAACGGGCCTGATCCGATCGGCCGGTCGGCGATGGTTTGCGGCGCTTCGCGGATCTGGCGGGGCGAGATGAGGCCCAGCCAGGACTGGGCCAGCACGTTGAGGAACGGTGCGTAGGGGTACGCCAGCCGCGCTTCGAAGGTCAGCGGATCGATCGCCCGCCCTTCAACATAGGGCGCGATGTACGCAGCGGCGAGCGGCGACTTGGTGCGCGGATCGCGCATATGCTCCAGGTTCGTGCGAACCGCCTCCGCATCGAGCGGCATGCCGTCGCTGAAGGTGACGCCGGGGCGCAGCCGGAAGGTGTAGACCAGCCCGTCTGGGCTGATCGTCCACTCGCGCGCGATCCAGGAACTGATCGCGCCCGTCGCGTCCAGATAGACGAGGTTGTCGAAGAGCATCCGCCCCAGCCACTGGACGTTGCCGTGGCTGATCGCATGCACATCGAGCGTGCCGGTGTCGGTGCTGGTCGCGATCCGGATCGTGCCCCCGCGCTTGCCGCCGCCGCCGCTGCGATAGTCGCTGGCGGGATAGGTGAAGTCGCCGTTCGGCCCGCCGCGGCCACCACCGCCGCCCCCGCTGCCGGGGCCGCAAGCGGCGACCGCCAGCGAAAGCCCGACAAAGCCGCGCCGGTCGATCCAGGGATGCAGGCGAGGCGACCGGCGGGCCATCGGATCAGAACCGTACCGCGATGCCGCCGATGACGGTGAAGCCGTCACCAGGGGTCAGTCGGGGATTGGTCGCGTCGCTGCCGCGCAGGTTGTACACGGGGCTGACGACGGCGCCGTAGTGCTCGTCCGTGATGTTGTCGAAGTCGACGAAAATACGGAATTTCCCGCCGGGCCGCTCCCAGCCGAGCGATGCCCCGAAGACCTGGAAGGAATTGGCGGCGACCGAGTTGGCGTAATCGAGCCAGTTCTTCGACGCGACGGTGGTGGTGAGCGAGCCGTAGAAGCCGGCGGGCCCGTTCAGGTTGAGCTGCGCCGAATAGGTATGTTCGGGGATGCCCGGGAGGCGGTTCTTGCCGAACTGCCGGTCGTTCTTGAAGCGAAAATCATTGTAGGTGTAGCTCTGCGTCAGCGTCGCACCGATCGAGGGATTGCCGGGCGACGTCCAGAGCGGCGTCGTCAGGCCGAGCTCGACGCCCTGGTGCAGCGTGGGGCTGGCGTTGGACTCCGCGGTGATCGCGGCGGTGGTCGCGCTGGCCGGCACGACCTCGACCGAGAGCAGCTCGTCGCGGACATCGGCGCGATAGGCGCTGAGGGTCAGATTGCCGAGGATCGGCAGCGTGCCGCGCACCCCAAGCTCGTACGTGGTTGCCTTTTGATCGTTGAGGTCGAGGCCGCGCGCGGCCAGGCCGGAGGCGGGGTAGCCAGCGGGAATGGAAGGCGGGGTGGTCAGGTTCGACCAGTCGTTGTGCGGCTCCACCGAGCGGCTGACATTGCCGAAGACCTGGATCTTGTCATTCGCGTCCCAGCGGAAACCGGCCCGGGGAGCGGCGTACCAGTCGGAGCGCTTGAACGGCGTGGTCAGGCCGGGGATGACGGGTGCGGTGACGCCGGTGCTGCGCTCGACCCGAATGGCAGCGGTTCCCAGAAGGACATGCAGGTTGGCAAGCGGCTCCGATTCATGTTCGAAGAAGAAATTGCCGTCCAGGCCGCCATAATATGCCCGGCGGATGACGGTGCCGACTGCGAGCCCCGCGGTCGCGCCGGTCGGGATCCGCACCTTGGTGTTCTGGTAGCCGTCGTTCGGATGGAAGGTGACGAGCCCGCCGACTGTCAGGTGCGCGTCTCGCCCGAACAGCTGGTCGGTCCGCTGGTAGCGGAGCACGCCGCTCAGGTCCGAATAGCCCCAGATCGCCTGGTTGACGCCGCCTTCGATGTTGATCGGATAGTCGTGATAGACGAACCCGACGGAGAGGGCGCTTTCGTCGGCAAGCGTGACGTCGGTCCGGTTGGCGATCCATAGCGAACCCGGCTGGATGCGGCGGGTGTTCTGTCGCGCCGCGGTCAGGGTGCCCGACGGATCCTTGGTGTTGAGGGGCCGTGCCTGGCGTGGGTTCGCCTCGATCTCGGCCTTGGTGAGGAAGCCCGGCGTCTCGTTGAACGTTTCGCGATAGCGCACGAAGAAGCGCGTCTCGACATTGGGGGCAAGCTGGAAGCCGACATTGGCGTTGATGCCGAAATTATTGCCCACGGACTGCGTCTGATATTCGTCGCGCCCGCCGCGCGTGATGCTGACATAATAGTCCGCCGGCCCGATGACGCCGCCGGATTCACCCTGCACCTTGTAATAGCCATAGCTGCCGCCTTCGACGCGTGCGCCGAAGATCGGAGCGTCGCGGCCGGTGCGGGTCACATAGTTGATCGCGCCGCCCAGCGTCGACGAACCATAGCTGAAGGCATTGGCGCCGCGCAGGATCTCGGTGCGCGCCAGGCCCAGCGGCTCGAAAAGCTCATAGGGGGTGCCGCCGGGCCCCGTCACCGGCAGGCCGTCGAACAGGAACAGGATGCCCGATCGGAAGAAGTTGGCGCCGCGGTTGACCGCCGACCCGCGGATCGAGATCTTGATCCCGTCGGATCCGCTGGCCGTCTGCGCATAGACGCCGGGCTGCAGGTTGAGGAAGTCGGCGTTGGTGAAGACGGCCTGGCGCTCGAGCGCGCCGTTGTCGACCAGGGCGACGCCGCCGGCGACCTGCTCCAGCTTCTTCTTGGCCTCATCGATCACGCGGGCGCCGGTCACGACGATTTCGCCGCGTTCCTGCTGCCCGTCGTCCGCCTTCACCGCCGGATCCTTCGCCGGCTTCGGATCATCGGACAGGGGATCGGCAAGCGCCTGCCCGCCAATCATCAGTGCGGCCATCGACGCCGTAAGTACCCATGCTGCGCGCCGACGCGCGGTGCTGTTGCTGATGCGATGCATCTTTCGACCCCCTGCGGATGAACGCTCGTTGCGACGAGCTCTGTTTCACCCAAAGCGTCCAAATTCCCACCATTTTGGTCAAGTTAAGCATTTCCTCGCGCTGCACAAAGAAATCTTTGCTGGAAGAGATTCCGCCAAAAAACAGCAATTTGCAGGCTTTACCAAAGGCGTCCGGTGGTCGCTACCGCCGTTTTCTGCATCGCCATCTATCATACTAGGTTTATAGGAATTAAGGCCGCGCGACAACGGGGGTAACGAAACGATGGCGGACGGGTTGCTTGCGACGGCGGGGTTTGGCGGCGACGCGCGAGCGGCGTTCTCGACCCTCCTTCGGGTGGGTCGCCTGTCGTTGCCCTACCGGGCGTCGCTGGCACTCATGCTGGTGGGCAACCTGCTGGCTGCAAGCGCCGGGCTCGCGCTTCCCCATTTGCTGGGAGAAGCCGTCGATCAGCTCTCCAGACCGGGCCAGGGCCCAGCCTCGCTGGTCCGGCTTGCGATGCTGCTTGCCGCGGCAGTGGCGGCCCGCGGCCTGTTCCAGATGCTGGCCAGCTTCTCTGGCGAGCGGGTAGGGCAGCTGGTCGCGCGGGACCTGCGGCTCGCCTATTTCGATGCGCTGCAGAGGCTCGGCCACGGGTTCCACGACGCGATCGATCCTGGTGATCTGATCACGCGCGGCATGCTCGATATCGAAGGGGTACGCGGCTTCATCGAAATGGGGGTGCAGCGGTTGCTGCAGATCACCTTGCTCACCACCGCGGGCGCGGTGGTGCTCGTCGCTGCCGATCCGGTGATGGCGGTGGCGACGCTTGCCTGCGTGCCGCTGATCGCCTGGCGGGCCGGACGCATGGGATTGCAGCTGCGAATCGCATGGACGCGGCTGCAGCGCGAAATGGCGGTGCTAACCCGCGTGATGGAGGAAAATCTGCACGGGTCGCGCGTCGTCCGCGCCTTTTCGGCGACCGCGCATGAACTGTCGCGGTTCGATGCGGCGTCCGGGCGCGCGCTCGCGCTGTCCGATGATCGCATCCGCGTCCGTGCCCGTGCGATGGCGTCGATCAACGCCAGCTTCTACGCCGCGATGCTCGCGGTGCTGGGCGTCGGCGCTTGGCGAATCGAAGCGGGCATGCTGACGCTGGGCGAACTGACGTTGTGCCTCGCCTTCATGACCGTGCTGCAGCTGCCGGTGCGGCAGATGAGCATGGTGATGAACTCGGCCGCACGCGCCGTCTCGTCCGGGCAGCGGGTGTTCGATATCCTGGATCGCTCGCCTGTCGTCGACGACACAGAGGCAACGCAGCAATTGCCGGCGCAGGACTGGGCACTGGTCTTCGACCGCGTCCGGTTTCGCCATGCCGCGGACGGGCCCTGGGTGCTGGACGACATTTCCTTCACGCTGTCGCCGGGCCGCACCTTGGGGATCGTCGGCGCATCCGGGTCGGGCAAGAGCACGATCGCGGCGCTCGCCGCCCGGCTCTACGATCCCGATGCGGGGCGGGTGACGCTCGGGGGGATCGATCTCCGCGACGCCAGCCTCTCGGCAGTGCGCGGGACGGTGCATGTCGTGCAGCAGGATCTGTTCCTGTTCGACGACGCCGCGCGCCGGAACATCGATTATGCGCGCCCAGATATCGGCCAGGCGGCGGTACGCGATGCTGCAGCAGTGGCGCAGCTGGACGACCATGTCGCCAGGCTGCCCGAGGGCTACGACACTCGGGTCGGCGAACGCGGTTCGGCGCTCTCCGGCGGGCAGCGTCAGCGCATGACGATCGCGCGCGGCCTGATCGCCGATCCACGGATCCTGATCCTTGACGATGCGACCTCGGCGCTCGACAGCGCCACCGAGGCGGCCTTTCGCGACGCCTTGGTGGCGCGGGATCCGGGGCGCTCCACGATCCTGATTTCCCATCGCCTCACGTCGCTCGCGCATGCCGACGAGATCCTGGTCCTTGATCGCGGGCGGATTGTCGAACGCGGCACGCATCGCCAGCTCGTCGAGCGCGGCGGCCGCTATGCCGCGCTCGATCGCCACCAGCGCGGCATCGTCGGCCCGGTCGCGGAGGCAGCGGAATGAGCGCCGTCCAGGATCCGCGCGAAGCGGCGTTTGCGCTCTATCAGGGGCCGATCCTGCCGCGTCTGCGGCCGTTCGCCCGCCTGCATCGTCGATTGCTGCTCGCCGCGGTCGTCGCCATTCTGGCGTCGACCGCGACCCAGCTGGCGTTCCCCTCGCTGCTGCGCTCGGCGACCGATGCGCTGACCGGCAAGGCGGGGGCGCTGTCGATGCCGGCGGTGCTGACCGTGTTCGTCATCGCCATTATCGCCAATGCAGCGGCCAACCTTGCCAGCGATATCCTCGCCGCACGGTTCGCGCAGCGGCTGATCTTCGATTTGCGCCGCGCGATGTTCGCGCATCTCCAGCAGCTGCCGATGAGCTTCATCGATCGCACCCATGTCGGGCGGGTGATGTCGCGCCTCCAGGGCGACGTGAACGCGCTGCAGGAATTTCTGGAAACCTCGATCATCGCCGTCGGCGATTTCGTGCTGCTGGTCGGCATCGCCATCGTGCTGCTGTTGCTCGACTGGCAGCTCGCGCTTGTGTGCCTCACCCTGTTGCCGGGCCTCGCGATCGTCCGCGCGCTATGGCTGCCGCGCGCCAGGCGAACCTTCGCGCGCGCGCGCGAATGGTCCTCGATCGTCAACGGCGCGCTGGCCGAGAACATCGCCGGGGTTCGGGTCGTCATCGGCACGCGGCGCGAGGCGGAGAATCTGCGCCGCTTCGCGCAGCTGGCCGAGACCAACCGCATCGCCCAGACCGAGGCGTCGCTTGCCGCCCAGACGATGACTCCGATCGTCGACACGCTGACCGGGCTGGCAATGATGGGGACGGTGGCGGGCGGGGCATGGCTGCTCGGTCGCGGGATCATCGACCTGGGCGTCCTCGTCGCCTTCATCTTCTACGTGCAGCGCTTCTTCGATCCGATCCGCACCGTCGCCCAGCAATATACGATGCTCCAGCGCGCGACGACCGCCGCACAGCGCATCTTTGAGGTGCTGGATGCACCGGTGACGCTATCCGACCGGCCGGATGCGATTGATCCGGGTGGAATCGAACCCTCGATTGTCTTCGAGAACGTGTCGTTCGGCTATCGGCCGGATCGGCCGGTGCTCCACGGGGTCGACCTCGCCATCGCCCCCCATGAGTCGGTGGCGCTGGTCGGCCCGACCGGATCGGGTAAGAGCAGCATCGCCGCGCTGGTGCGGCGGCTCTACGAGGTCGACGACGGCGCCGTCCAGATCGGCGGCCACGATGTGCGCGATCTTACCGACGCCGCGCTGGGGCGGATCATCGCGACGGTACTGCAGGAGCCCTATCTGTTCACCAGCACCGTCGCCGAGAACATCCGCTATGCGCGTACCGAGGCCAGCGACGCGGCGGTGATCGAGGCAGCGCGCGCGGTGGGTGCGGATGCCTTCATCCGGGCGCTGCCGCAGGGCTATGCCACGCTGCTGGATCGCAGTGGTCGCAATCTGTCGCTCGGCGAACGCCAGCTGATCAGCTTCGCCCGCGCGCTGGTCGCCGATCCCGCGATCCTGATCCTGGACGAGGCGACCGCCAGCATCGACAGCCTGGCGGAGGCCAAGATCCAGGCGGCGATGCGGGTGCTGCTGAAGGGGCGGACCAGCATCGTCATCGCCCACCGCCTGACCACCGTGCGCGACTGCGACCGAATCGTCGTCCTGAAGGATGGGCGCATTGCCGAACAGGGCGCGCCGGCCGAACTGCTCGAGCAAGGCGGCCTCTACGCGGATCTCCATCGCCGTGCGGGCGCGTCCTTCGACGAGCTTGCGGTATGAACGTGCGCGTCATTGCGAACCGGCACACCGACGCTCAGCGATCAACTCGTTCAATCCCAAAGGAGCACCAGCATGCCTACACTCGGAACGCTTGAGGTCAGCCGCCAGGGCTTTGGCTGCATGGGCCTGTCCCACACCTATGGCCGTGCCGAAGACGCGGAGTCGATCCGCACCATCCGTCACGCGATCGACCTCGGCATCACCCTGATCGATACCGCCAACGTTTATGGGCGAGGGCACAATGAAGAACTGGTCGGCCAAGCCATTGCCGGTCGCCGGCACGAGATCGTGCTGGCCAGCAAGTTCGGCATCGTGCCGCAGGACACGCAGGGCGATCGGCGCGTCAACAACGAGATCGCGTATCTCCGCGACGAACTCGACGGCAGCCTCAAGCGCCTGAAGGTCGATCATATCGATCTCTATTATGTCCACCGCATCGACCCGACCGTGGCGATCGAAGACACGATCGGCGAGTTGGTGCGCCAGAAGGAGGCGGGGAAGATCGGCGCGATCGGCCTGTCCGAAGCCTCGGCGGAGACGATCCGCCGCGCCCATGCCGTCCACCCCATCGCCGCGCTCCAGTCCGAACTGTCGCTGTGGACGCGCGAGATCGAGGCGGAGATCCTGCCGACGGTGCGCGCATTGGGCATCGGCTTCGTCGCCTATAGCCCGCTCGGCCGCGGCTTCCTCGCGGGCAGCGTGATCGACGATCCCGACGACCGTCGCCACCACCACCCCCGCTTCCACGCCGAGGCGCTGGCGGCCAACGAGCAGCGCCGTGCGTCCCTGGCCCGCATCGCCGATCGGCTCGGTGCCAGCATTGCGCAGGTCAGCCTTGCCTGGGTGCTGGCCAAGGGCACGGTGCCGATTCCCGGCACGCGGCACATCGCCCATCTCGATGCCAACTGGGCGGCGAACGACCTGGTGCTCGATCCGCAGACGATCGAGGAACTGGACGCAGCATTCCCGGTCGGCTCGACCGTGGGCGAGCGCTATCCCGCCCAGTCGGCGGCGACGGTTCGATGAGCCCGCCGCTGGTCGTCGGCATCGGCGGCACGCCCGGCGCTGCCTCCTCGACCGCGGCGGCGCTTCGCACGGCGCTGGCAGCGGCGGAACGGCTCGGCGTGCGCACCGTCCTTTTCGACGGCGATGCGCTGGCCGGGCTGCCGCTGTATCTGACGCCGGGCGCGCGCGACCATCCCGTCGCGCTCGAACTGATCGCAGCCGTGCGGTCGGCATCCGGGCTGATCATCGCCAGCCCCGGCTATCACGGTTCGGTCTCGGGGCTGGTCAAGAACGCCTTGGACTATCTCGAGGCACTGGCCCGCGACGAGCGGCCGTATCTGCACGGGCTTCCGGTCGGCCTGATCGCCACGGCCTGGGGATGGCAGGCGACCGGCACCACGCTGGCGGCGCTACGGTCGATCGTCCATGCGCTACGCGGCTGGCCCACGCCGCTCGGCGCTGCAGTCAACACGGCCCAGGTACGCTTCGCGGAGGGGCGCTGTTCCGATGCCTCCGTCGCGCAGCAACTGGCGTTGATCGGCGAGCAAGTCGCCAGCTTCCGGCCTGCGCTGCCGCTGGGAGACAGGGAAGAGGTGGGCGGCATGCTGTAGCTGATGCTGCGGAACCCTCGATCTGCCAAATTCGCGCCGAGCGATGGTAGGGCTCCGCGCGCGACTCTGTTCGTCTCAAGTAGCTCGTGTTGGCATCATCGCGCTCCGGAGAGGAAAGCGCGTTCTGCAGCGGCCAAATCCTGCCCCCGCAACCAACGCTACACGCCGCCCGCACGCCGCCCTCTCGAGCGGCGTTGTCGTTTGTGGCATACGCCACCAGATCCGCCACCTTCGCAACCACCCCGCCTGCGGGCCACCAGGCTCGTCCGGGTAGATCGTGACGCTTTCGATAAGGCGCGACAGGATCCCCGCCGCTTCCGGTCGCCCCGCATCGTCGTCGAGCGACACGCGCAGTTCCGCCACCTTCCGCCCGGTACTGGCGGCCGCAGCTCGCTGCTTTCGGTTGCGCACACAAGTGCGGCTTCGATGGCGTATGCCGAATGACATAAGCCGACTCTTGCACGCCAGCTTCGGCCAGACATGTAACAAGACGTGGAAGCGTCCCGGGATCTAGCAGGCATTCGCGCAAGCTAGGGCGACGGGTGCCGGGGAGGATGTCACCTGTCCCGTGAACCGTCTCGACGAGTGGATACGCTGAAGTGAGTCGATGCGACCGCGAGCCGGCCCGACGCCGGCTGGAGCGGGAAGTCCGGACGGTTTCAACGGCATTGATGAATCCGAACGATAAATCCATGCGCATTTTCGCACCTAATCTCCTCTGAACCGGACGACTATCGTCCTGCCTCGACGTCGTGGGCGGCGTTCGCCTTGTGGAGGGAGATAGACCATGATCACGCGCAAGCTGGGCCGCAGCGGCCTCGAAGTATCGGCCCTCGGGCTCGGCTGCATGGGTCTGAGCTTCGGTTATGGGCCGGCGATCGACCGGCAGGACGCGGTCGCGCTGATCCGTGCGGCGCAGGCGCGCGGGGTTACCTTCTTCGACACCGCCGAAGTCTATGGCCCTTTCGTCAACGAGGAGGTGGTGGGCGAGGCGCTGGCGCCGGTGCGGGACCAGGTGGTGATCGCCACCAAGTTCGGCTTCGCCGGGGCCGATCCGAGCAAGGGCATGGACAGCCGCCCCGAAAATATCCGCGCGGTGGCCGAGGCGTCGCTCAAGCGCCTGCGCACCGATCGCATCGACCTCTTCTACCAGCACCGCGTCGACCCGAACGTGCCGATCGAGGAGGTGGCGGGTGCGGTCGCGGAGCTGATCGCCGAGGGCAAGGTGCTGCGTTTCGGCCTGTCCGAGGCCGGCGCCGAGACGATCCGCCGCGCCCATGCCGTACAGCCGGTCACCGCGCTGCAGAGCGAATATTCGATGTTCTGGCGCGAGCCGGAACAGGAAATCCTGCCGCTGCTGGAGGAACTGGGCATCGGCTTCGTGCCGTTCGCACCGCTCGGCCGCGGCTTCCTGACCGGCAAGATGACGGCCGACACGGTGTTCGCACCCGGCGATTTCCGCAATACCTCGCCCCGCTTCCAGGCCGATGCGCTCGCCGCCAATCAGGCGCTGGTGACGCTGGTCGGCAGCATCGCGGAGGAGAAGGGGGCGACCCCGGCGCAGGTGGCGCTGGCATGGCTGCTTGCCCAGCGCCCCTGGATCGTGCCGATCCCCGGCACCACCAAGCTCCATCGGCTGGAGGAAAATCTGGGGGGCGCCACGCTCGCATTGACCGAGGACGATCTGGCGCGCCTTCACGACGGGCTGAACGCCATCGAAATCGTCGGCGAGCGCTATGCCGCGTCGCAGCAGCGCATGATCAACCGCTGAACCGATCCCGGGAAAGGCAGGACCATGACCAGCACCGTACCCAAGGTGACGCTCAACAACGGCGTCGAGATGCCGATCCTCGGCTTCGGCGTGTTCCAGGTGCCGGACCCGGCGGAATGCGAGCGCAGCGTGCGCGATGCGATCGATATCGGCTACCGGCTGCTCGATACCGCGGCCTCCTATGGCAATGAGGAAGCGGTCGGCGCCGCCATCCGCACCCACGGCATCGATCGCGAGGCGCTGTTCGTCACCACCAAGCTGTGGATTCAGGACGCCAGCTACGAAGGCGCCAAGGCGGCGTTCGAACGCTCGATCAACAAGCTCGGGCTCGACTATCTCGATCTGTGGCTGATCCACCAGCCCTATGGCGACGTCTATGGGGCGTGGCGCGCGATGGAGGAACTGCACAAGGCCGGCCGCGTTCGCGCGATCGGTGTCAGCAACTTCTATCCGGATCGCCTGGTCGACTTCGTGCTGCACAACGAGGTCAAGCCGGCGGTCAACCAGATCGAGATCCACCCGTTCCACCAGCAGGCGGACGCGGCGAAGGTCCTCGCTGACTATGGCGTGCAGGCCGAGGCCTGGGGCCCGTTCGCGGAGGGCAAGAACGGCCTGTTCACCAACCCGGTCTTGCAGTCGATTGCCGACAGGCACGGCAGGAGCATCGCCCAGGTGGTGCTGCGCTGGCTGACCGATCGCGGCATCGTCGCCATCCCCAAGTCGGTGCGCAAGGAGCGGATGGCGGAGAACGTCGCGATCTTCGACTTCGACCTCGACGCCGACGACCTGAAGGCGATCGAAGGGCTCGACCAGGCGCAGAGCAGCTTCTTCGACCACCGCGACCCGGCGATGGTGAAATGGCTCGGCACCCGGAAGATCTGAGCCCGCGCCGGCGGGCTGCCGCGCCCGCCGGTCCCTCGCCGGAAGATGCGCTGCACGTCGCGGACCTGGTGTCGCGGCGCCCGATACTGGCGGTGCCGGCGCTGCTTGCGTTCCCCGCTACCGCCGCCTGTGCCAAGGAGGAAGGGGCTGCCGCCATGCCCGGATCGAAGACGCTCGTCGCCTATCTGACGCGGTCGGGGAACATGCGGGTCATCGCCGGCACGCTGCAGCGTGCCCTGGGGGCGGACCTTTTCGAGATCCGGCCCGCCCAGCCTTACCCCGAGGATTATGCGCGCCACGTCACCCAGGCGCAGCGCGAGCGGGACAGCTGCTACGCGCCGCCGCTTGCGGAACGCGTCGCCAATTTCGCCTCGCGGCACAGCAGAAGGATGTGGAGCAATGAAGGACGTCATCACCGTTGTCGGCACGGGTCCGCTGGGGCTCGCGATCGCCCGCCGGGTGGGCGCGGGCAAGCATGTGCTGCTGGCCGATGTACATGAGGAAACCGCCAACACAGCGGCAGAACGCCTTCTGGACGCGGGTTTCGACGCCAGTGCTGCCGTGGTCGATATCGCCTCGCGGGCGTCGATCGAGGCGCTGGTCGAGCGAGCGACCGGACTGGGTGCGGTCACGGGCCTGATCCATGCCGCGGGCGTGTCGCCGTCGATGGCGAGCGCGGAGGTCATCCTCAAGGTCGATCTCTACGGGACGGCCGTGTTGCTGGAGACCTTTGGCGACGTGATCGCCCCGGGCGGATCGGGCGTGGTGATCGCCTCCCAGTCCGGCCACCGCCTGGGCGCGCTGACCGCCGAGGAAGACGCGGCACTCGCGACCACGCCGACCGAGGAGCTGCTCGCGCTGCCGTTGCTGCAGGACGTCACGGACACGCTGCACGCCTATCAGCTCTCGAAGCGCGCCAATGTGCTGCGGGTGAAGGGCGAGGCGCCCCGCTGGGGCAAGCGCGGCGCGCGGGTCAATGCGATCAGCCCGGGTATCGTCATCACCCCGCTCGCCCGCCACGAACTCACCGGTCCGCGTGCGGACTATTACAATCGCATGATCCAGGGCTCCCCGGTGGGACGTGCGGGTACGCCGGACGAAGTGGGCGCCGTGGGTGCGCTGCTGATGGGGCCGGACGGCGCGTTTATCACCGGCAGCGACTTCCTGATGGATGGCGGCGTCACCGCGTCCTGGTTCTACGGCGACCTCAAGCCCGAATGAGCCTGCGGGCCGCGATGTCCGCGGCCCGTCCCACCGCGCTCAGCGGGTGCCGTGAACGCCGAAGCTCTCGCCGATCCCGAAACCGGGTTCGGTGACGAGCCGCACGATCAGGTCGCCGATGCTCTTGCGCGACACCGTCGCGTCGGGGTTGGCGAAGGGCTCGCCCTTGCGCGTGGTGCCATAGGCGATCACGTCGTCGTCGTTGAGCCAGGCGGCGCGGATCACGGTATAGTCGAGGCCGGACTGTTCGACGGCCGCGGCGCTGTCGCGATAGGGGTCGAGGACATTGCGATAGCGCTGGCCGGGCACCTCGCCATAGATGCCCATCGAGCTGATGAAGATCAGCCGGCGCACGCCCGTCTTCTGCATGGCGGCGATGATCGCCTTGGCCTGGCGCGCCATGTCGCCGGCAAGATTGGCATAGACGATGTCCTGCCCGGCCATGGCCTGTTCCAGGGCTGCGGCATCGGTTGCGTCGCCCTCGACGATGTCGATCCGCGAATGGGCGGCAAGCCGGTCGAGGCGGCTGGCGCGGCGCAGATACAGGGTGAGGCGCGCATCGGTCCGATCGAGCAGCAGCCCGGTGGCGACGCGGGCGATCTGGCCATAAGCGCCGATGACGAGAAGGTTGGTCATGCGGGGATACTCACGGCAAAGGGCGCGGCAGGGGCGCCGCGCCCTGGGAGGCGGAGAAGCCGGGACGGAACCTCGTCCGCCCCGGCCCCGGGGGAGATCAGGCCGGCGTCGGCAGCTTGCCGGCGCGCATCGCGGCGATCACGCCACCATCGATCAGCAGGTCGCTGCCGGTGATGAAGCCGGCATCCGGGCCGAGCAGGAAGCTCGCGGCGATCGCGATTTCCTCCGGCGGTGCCATCCGCTTGGAGGGCGATGCCTCGACCATGCCGCGGTAGATGTCGCCGATCTCGGAATTCAGCTCGTGCGCGGCCAGCGGCGTCACGATGATGTCCGGGCTGATCGCGTTGACGCGGGCGCCGCGCTCCCCCCAGCGAATGGCCTCGGCCTGGACGCGCAGGAAATTGGCGCGCTTGGCGACCATATAGGCGACCAGCGTGTTGGGGATGCGATCCGACTGCAGGCACGGCAGCGAGAGCAGCTGGTCGACGGGGGTGTGGGCGAGCTGCTTCTCGTCCTCTTCCGGCAGCTGGCGCATCATGTGGCCGGCCATGCTGGAGATGATCAGTCCGGCGCCGCCCGGCGCGATCACCGCGCCGAATTCCTCGAACACGACGGCCGAGCCATAGAGGTCGACCTCGAGGATCTTTTCCACCGGCGCCATGTTCGGGGAAAGGCCGGCGGTGTTGACCACCTGCATCACCGGGCCGAGTGCGGCAGCGGCCTTGGCCAGCGCCTGCACCGAAGCGTGCGAGGTCACGTCCACCTGCTGCGTCACCACATCGTAGCTGGCATCTCGCATCGTGTCGGCTGCCTTGGCCAGCGTTTCCGCGTTCCAGTCGGCGAGCACCACCTTCCGGCCGAAGCCCTGGCGGCGGGCAATCGCCTGGCCGATGCCCCCGGCGCCGATTACAACGATCACGTCCTTCGTCATGTCTGGTCTCCATGGCCTTGCGGCGCGGGAGGCGCCGCGGAATGTTGCGCGCAGGATACGGCATGGGCATTTAGACGATTAGCCGCTAAGTTCCGCATGGGTCTATCGCTGGAGCTTATCAATGCGGCGGGAAGAGTTGGGTGATCTGGCCGTGTTCCTGGCGGTTGCCGAGGCACGCAGCTTCACGCGCGCGGCGGCCAAGCTGAACACCTCGCAGTCCGCGATCAGCCAGATCGTTCGACGGCTGGAAGCCGGCATGGGTGTGAAGCTGCTTACCCGCAACACCCGCAACGTCGCGCCCACCGAAGCAGGCGAGCAACTGGTTGCCACCCTGCGCCCGGCCTTTGACGAGATCGACGCGCGGCTTTCGGCGCTCAGCGCGCTGCGCGAGCGGCCGGCTGGCACCGTGCGGATCACGTCGAGCCGTCATGCCGCAGAGACGATCCTGTGGCCGGCGGTCAGTCGGATGCTTCGGCAGTATCCGGACATCGCGGTGGAAGTCTCGATCGACAGCCATCTCACCGACATCATCGCCGATCGGTTCGATGCAGGAATAAGGCTGGGCGAACAGATCGCCAAGGACATGATCGCCGTTCCGATCGGGCCGGATCTGCGGATGGCGGTGGTCGGCTCGCCCGCCTATTTCGCCGCGCATGGCCGTCCGCAGGTGCCGCAGGATCTTACCGCGCATGCCTGCATCAACATCCGCATGCCGACCAGGGGCGGTCTCTATGCCTGGGAGTTTGCCAAGGACGGTCGCGACCTCAACGTTCGTGTAGACGGCCGGCTCATCGTCAACGATGTGCCGATGGTCCTGTGCGCGGCGGCTGAAGGGATGGGGCTTGCCTGCGTGCTGGACGTCCAGGCCGAACAGCTGATTACGGAGGGCAAGCTTGAGCGCGTGCTCGAGGACTGGACCCCACCCTTTTCGGGCTACCATCTCTACTATCCCGATCGACGGCAGCTGCCGCCGGCCTTCTCGATCCTGGTGAACGCCTTGCGCTACCGGCGGACGGGCGCGGCCAGTTAGTCGCCATGCGGATTGGTTTGCCGACTGGTGATGCAACCCGCATTTGCCATAAAAGGGCAGAGGCGATCTTTTCGGCTGCATGCCTTGCCGACCCGAACGCCATCACCGCCAACTGCATTCGAATTCGACAGGAGGTCGCACCTGTTCCTCTTTGAAATCCTGCTCGTCATGCTGCTGGGCGCGGCGGTCCTCTCGCTAGTCGCAGAGCGGATTGGCGTGCCCTATCCGACGCTGCTCGCCTTGGCCGGTGCCGCGCTGGCCTTCGCGCCGGGCATGCCGCATCTGCAGGTGCCCCCAGAACTGATCCTCGCGCTCTTCGTGGCGCCGGTGCTGCTCGATGCCGCGCATGACGCTTCGTGGCGCGACCTGAAGACGAACTGGCGGCCTGTGCTCTCTCTGGTGCTGGTCGCGGTGGGGCTGACGACGATGACGGTTGCGGTCGTTGCCCGGCTGCTGGTGCCGGACATGTCGTGGGCGGCGGCGATTGCCTTGGGGGCGCTGCTCGCGCCGCCCGATGCCGTGGCGGCGCTCGCGGTGATGCGGGCGGTTTCGCCGCCGCATCGGCTCCGCGTGGTGCTGGAGGGCGAGAGCCTGTTCAACGACGCCTCCGCGCTGCTGATCTACAAGCTCGCCTTGACCAGCGTGGCGGTGGGTACGTTCAGCATCGGCAATGTTGCGCCAGCGCTGCTGCTCGTTTCGGTAGGGAGTGCGGCGGCGGGCTGGATATTGGCGACGCTGGTGACCCGTCTTACCGCGTTGGTGCGCGATCCGGCCATCGCCACGATCATCCAGTTCGTCGGCACCTTCGGTGTATGGCTCCTTGCCGAGCGGCTGGAGCTATCCGGCGTGATAACGGTCGTCGTCTTCGGGGTGACGGCCGGGCGCCGTTCCTCCGGCGCTTCCTTCACCGAGGTGCGGATCAAGTCGTTCGCCGCCTGGGACACGGCGACGCGGATCCTCAACGTGCTGGCCTTCACGATGGTCGGCCTGCAGCTGCGGCCGATCGCCGCCAGCCTCACCGCCGCGCAGGCGCGGGACTATCCGCTCTACGCGCTGGCGATCCTGGCCATCGTGATCGTCGTCCGGCTGGTCTGGGTGCTACTGTATGGAGTGGTTCGGCTCATTTCCGGTTCCCAACCCGACGAGATGCTGGGCACCTGGTCGGGCACCCTGAAGAGCGGCCTGGTGGTCGGCTGGTCGGGCATGCGCGGCATCGTCACGATCGCTGCGGCGCTGGCGCTTCCACAAGATTTCCCGCAACGCGAATTCGTTCAGCTTGTCGCGTTCGTGGTCGTGCTGGGTACACTCGTCCTGCAGGGATTGACCCTCAAGCCGCTGCTGAAGGCACTGCGCTTTCCCCCAGACACCGTGGTGGAGGATGAAATCCGGCTCGCCCGCGAGGCGATCGCTCGGGCCGCCTTGCGCGCGCTGGACGGCCGGGAGGGTGAGGCAGCGGAACGGCTACGCCGGCACCTGGCGGAAGGCGTCGCGACCTCGGAGCGCGGCGAGGACATGTTTTCCGACGAATCCCGGCTCCGCCTTGCCGTTCTGCCAGCGTCGCGTCAGGCGTTGGATCAGTTGCGGGATCGAGGCGAGATCGGGGACGATGCCTTCCGTTTCGTCGAGCAGGAACTGGACTGGTCCGAATTGACCGCGCAGTCGCACCGCTACGAATGATCGTGCGAGATAACAGGTCCTTTCATCAAACCTGAATATAGAGGCATGCACCATCTAGCAGATAGTCGTCCTGGTGGATCGACTGCTATGGCATCGATCGCTGACAGCAAAAAGGCCGGCGCGGGGAGGTGCCGCGCCGGCCTTTTCGTCGAAACATGTGGAGCGGTGCGGACAGGGTCTGCACCGCTCCTTTTCTTAGAGCAGCTGCTCGATCAGCGCCTTGGCGACCGCTTCCGAGCTGGCCGGGTTCTGGCCGGTGATCAGCTTGCCGTCGGTGACGACGAAGGGCGCCCAGTCCGGGCCCTTCTGATAGCTTGCCCCGAGCTTCTGGAACTCTTCCTCGATCAGGAAGGGGACGACGTCGGTCAGCTCGACTGCGGCTTCCTCGGAATTGGTGAAGCCGGTGACGCGGCGACCCTGCACGAGCGGCGTGCCATCCGCCGCCTTCACATGGCGCAGCACGCCGGGGGCATGGCAGACGAAGCCGATCGGCTTGCCCGCGCGCTCGAAGCTCTCGATCAGCTGGATCGAGGTTTCGGACTCGGCGAGGTCCCAAAGCGGGCCGTGGCCGCCCGGATAGAAGACCGTGTCGAAATCGGCCTGGTCGACGGTGTCGAGCTTCACCGTGCTGGCCAGTGCTGCCTGGGCGGCGGGATCGGCCTTGAAGCGGTGCGTGAGTTCGGTCTGGAAATCGGGCAGGTCGCTCTTGGGATCGAGCGGCGGCTGGCCGCCGGCGGGGGAGGCGAGCACCACCTCGGCGCCGGCATCGGTGAACGCATAATAGGGCGCGGCGAATTCCTCCAGCCAGAAACCGGTCTTCTTGCCGGTATTGCCGAGTTCGTCGTGCGAGGTGAGTACCATCAGGATCTTCATCGGTCTTTCCTCTTGCGGGGGACACGCGCCGCAACTCGCGGCGCGCCGGGTTGGTTCAGGCCTTCAGAATCGCGCGCAGTGCCGCGAGCTTGTCGGCGTAAGGGGTGCGCAGCCGCAGGTTGCTGGCGCCGTCGGTGCTCTGCACCACCACCGGCTTGGCGTGGCTGAAGCGGCGGAAGCCATGGATGCCGTGATAGGCGCCCATGCCGGACGGCCCCACGCCGCCGAACGGCAGGCTGTCGATCGAAACGTGGCACATGATGTCGTTGATCACGAGCGCACCCGAGGTCGTGGCGGCGGCGAATGCCTGCTGGCGTTCGGGATCATCGCCGAAATAATAGGCCGCCAGCGGACGCGGATGCGCGTTGACATAGGCCGTCGCCTCGGCGGGATCGGCAACGCTGCGCAGCGGCAGGATCGGCCCGAAAATCTCTTCCTGCATCACCGTCATCCCGTCGTCGACGTCCAGCAGCAAAATCGGCGCGATCTTGCGCGTCGCCTGATCATAGACGGGTTCGCCCGACGGTGCGAGGCTGCCGAGCGTGCGCTTTCGGCGGCACGCGCGCGATCGAGCGACGTCGCCGGCGCGGTGCAGATCATCGGCGATGCCGATTTCCTGTCCGAAGTCCTGTCGCGCCGGCTGCGGCCGCTGCTCGATACGGGGGTACGCGTACGCCTGCACACGGGCTCGCGCGACATGATCGTGCAGATGCTGGTCGAGGGGCATTGCGACCTGGGCATCTCCGGATACCCGGTCAGCGATCCTCGGCTACGGGCCGAGACCATCCGCAGCGAGCCCATCCTCGCCGTGGCCAGCCCGACCGTGGCGGACCGGATCGCGGCAGCCGGGGATCGAAGCGCGGCCCTCGCCGCCGAACCGGCGGTGGCGTACACCTTCGAGCTGCCGCTGTTCGAACAATGGCTTTCGCACAACCGGATGGAGGCGGTGCGCCCGGTGCTTGCCGTCCTCAGCCAGGACCTGCGCGCGCTGCGCGGCATCGTCTGTTCGGGCTTCGGCTGGTCGGTACTGCCCGGCTATATGTGCACCGAGGCGATCGAACGCGGCGAACTCCGCGCGCTGGAAGCGCCGCAGGGACCGACTTATCTCGCCTATTACATGCTGTGGTCGCCCACGGCACTCCGGCCCCCCCGCATCGCCCACGCCCGGCAGGCGCTGATCTGGGCGATGAAGGGGTGAGCGTCGCCGGCGCCGTCAGGCCGGCAGCTGCATCTGCTTGCGCAAGCTCTTGTCGAACGCATTCGCGGGGACGAAGCGGCGGAGCAGGCTGAGCGTGCGCGCCGCCTTTCCGGCAGGGGTGCGCAGCCGGGGGCGCGGGGCCCGTGCAACCGCGAGCACGGCGGTAGCGACGACCTCGGGCGCGTCTCCCAAGGCGATGCCGCCGGTCCACACCGCCTGCATCGCCTGGCGCGCGGCGGCATAGGCATCGAGCGGTTGGTCCGGGAGGACGGCATGGCCGTCGATCTCGGTCTGGGTGAACGCCGGTTCGACGAGCAATACCCGGATGCCGAACGGCCGGACCTCATGGTCGAGCGACTGCGAATAGCCTTCGACGGCGTGCTTGCTCGCGGCATAGAAGGCCGCGAAGGGGCTGGGCAGGAAGCCGACGACCGAGCTGATGTTGATGATCCGGCCGCCTCCCTGCTGGCGCAGGATCGGCAGCACCGAGTTGGTCATGCGGACGATGCCGAACAGGTTCAGGTCGAACAGCGCCTTGGCCTGTTCGATCGAGGATTCCTCGGCCGCCGCGATCAGCGCGCCGCCGGCATTGTTGACCAGCAGGTCGATGCGGCCGGCTTCTCGCATCACGTCCTGCACCAGCGTAGTCACCGATGCCGCATCGGTCACATCGCACGGGAGCATGGTCACGCCGGGAGCGCCGCTCGCACCTGCCTTGCGGCTGGTACCGAACACCCGGTAGCCGGTCGCTGCCAGCGATCGGGCGATCGCCAGCCCGATTCCGCCGCTGGCGCCGGTAACGATGGCGACCTGATGTTGGTTGGTCATTGCATCTGTCCTTTTGCTGGTATCGAAGCCGCTCAGCCCTTGGGGGCGTAGCGGGCGGCGGCGACGGCACCCAGGCCCGAGGGCAGGGTGGCCCGCGCGGTTTCGAGCGCGGTCCACAGCGCCACGTCACCGAGCGGCGGGATCGTGACCGCCTCGCGCTGGTCGAAGCCGGACAGCGCGGCATCGACCAGTTCCTCGACGTCCATCACATTGGGAATTTGCGCGAGATCGGCGCCGGCGCGTTCCCAGATTTCGGTGCGGGTGGCGGCGGGCAGCACCGCCTGCACGTACACGCCCTTGGGGCCGACTTCGGCGGCGAGGCCCTGCGACAGGGTGAGCAGATAGGATTTGGTCGCCGCATAAATGCCCGGGAAATATTCCGGCATCAGCGACACGACCGAGCCGATGTTGACGATCGCGCCCGAACCGCGCGCGACCATCCCGCCCACGGCCGCGGCGGCGAGCATCGTCGGCGCGGTGACGTTGAGGCTGATCAGCTCCGCCATCTTGGCCGGATCGGCGGTCTCGACGCCGCCGAGCAGCGCGGCACCGGCATTGTTCACCAGCAGATCGATCGGCGCGCCGCTGCGCAGGCGGTCGCCGACCGCGGCGAGATCCTCGGCCTTGGTCAGGTCGGCCAGGAGGATTTCGACGGCGACGCCGTTCGCTGCGCGCAGCTCGTTCGCGAGCGCCTCCAGCCGCTCGGCGTTGCGGGCGACGAGTACCAGATCATGGCCCCGCGCGGCGAGGCGGCGGGCATAGACGGCACCGATGCCGCTGGACGCGCCGGTGATGAGAGCGGTCGACATGCACATTCTCCTGCAGCGGGAGCGACTCGCTCCCATGTAGATGATGATCATCATCTATTTGCTTTGATGATGGTTGTCATCTACATTTTGCGCCAAGGAGGTCCGAGCCATGGCAAGAACGCGTCAGCAGAAAGAGGAAAGCCGCCAAGCGATCGTACGAACGGCCGCCAAGCTGTTCCGTGAAAAGGGTTTTGACCGCGTCACCGTCGCCGAGGTGATGGAAGGCGCGGGCCTCACCCATGGCGGCTTCCCGCGCCATTTCGCCAGCAAGGACGATCTGGTCACCGCCGCGCTGGCGGATGTTTTCGAATCGAACGCGCGCGAACCGTTGCTGCCCTCGGGCGATCTGGCGGCGTTCGTGCGCGGCTATCTCGATCCGGCGCACCGCGATGCGCCGGGGTCGGGCTGCGTCTTCGCGGCGCTGGGGCCGGAAATGGCGCGCGCGCCCGCCGCCACCCGCCGCCTGCTGACCGAGGCGATCGACCAGCAGATCACCGCTTTCGCCGCGCAGGTGCCGGGAGAGGATGTCGAAGTGCGCCGCCGCGCGGCAATCGTCGCCTGGTCCGCTGCCATCGGCGCGCTGCTGCTCAGTCGGATTTCGGATTCGCAGCTGCTCTCCGATGAGATACTGGCCGCCGGAAGGCGCGTTGCCGACCGGCTCGAATGAACGGCCTGTTGCGGACCCCACAACGGAAAAGAGCCGACGGGTTTCCCCGCCGGCCCTTTTCTCGTCAGACCGTGGCTGGTTCGCCCGCCATGTCGGGCGGAACCACCGAATGTGACTGCGCCGCACTGTTGTCGCGGGGCTGGATGCGGAACCAGACCGCATAGAGCGCCGGCAGGAACAACAGGGTCAGCACCGTGCCGCCCAGCGTGCCGCCGATCAGCGTATAGGCCATCGATCCCCAGAACACCGAGTGGGTGAGGGGAACGAACGCCAGCACCGCCGCCAGCGCGGTGAGGATCACCGGCCGCGAGCGCTGGACGGTCGCCTCGATCACGGCATGATAGGGGTCCATGCCTTCCTTCTCGTGATCGTGGATCTGCCCGGTCAGGATCAGCGTGTTGCGCATCAGGATGCCCGCCAGCGCGATCAGCCCGAGGATCGCGTTGAAGCCGAAGGGCTGGCCGGTGACGATCAGCGTCGGCACCACCCCCACCAGGCCCAAGGGCGCGGTGAGGAGGACCATGCTCATCGTCGACAGCTTGCGGGTCTGCAGGATGATCACGATCATCATCAGCACCAGCATCAGCGGGAAGATCGGGGCGAGCGCGGCATTGGCCTTGCCGGCTTCCTCGATCGATCCGGCCATGTCGATGTGATAGCCGGCCGGCAGGCGCGCGATGATCGGCTGCAGCTGCTGCTGCACCGCCACCGATACGTCGGGCGGCTGCAGGCCCTCGGCGATGTCGCCGCGCACGGTGATCGTGGGCATGCGGTCGCGCCGGCGCAGGATCGGATCCTCCATGCGGACTTGCAGCGTGCCGATCTGGCGCACCGGCACGCGCTGGCCGGCGCTGCCGACCAGGGTGAAGTCGGCCACCCGCGCGGGATCGAGCCGCTGCGCGCCTGCCGACCGGGCGACGACCTCGACCGAGCGGATATCCTCGCGCACCTGCGATACCGGCGCGCCGGAAAGCAGGAACTGGAGCTGCTGGGCGACGTCGCTGGAGGTCAGGCCGATCGCGCGGAGGCGATCCTGGTCGAGCACGAAGTGCAGCGTAGGCACCCGCTCGCCCCAGTCGGCGTTGACCGTCCGCATCTGCGGGCTGGCGGTCATCGTCGCACGAACCTCGTCGGCGATGCCGCGGACGCGTTCTGCGTCGGGCCCGCTGACCCGGAAGGCGACCGGATAGGGCGAATAGGGCCCGAACACCAGCTGCGTCACCCGCACCTGCGCCTGCGGGGCCAGCCCGTCGGCCACCGCACGGCGCAGGCGCAGCTTCAGCGTGTCGCGGGCCTCCTCCGAGCCCGTGAGCACGACGATCTTGGCGAAGGACGGGTCCGGCAGCTCCGGCGACATGGCGAGGAAGAAGCGCGGCGCGCCCTGGCCGACATAGGCCGTGACCACCTTCGCCTGGGGCTGCTTCCGCAGCCATGCCTCCACCTGCGCGGCGGCGGCGCTGGTCTGTTCGATCGCGCTGCCCTTGGGGAGCTGCACCTCGACCAGCACTTCGGCGCGGTCGGACTGGGGGAAGAACTGCTTCTTCACCAGCGCCATGCCGGCGCCCGCGATCAGGAAGGCGACCAGCGTCACCACGCACACCAGCACCTTGTGGTGCACCGCCCAGCGGATCACCCCGCGCACCTTGTGATAGCGCGGCGTGTCGTAGATCGCGGCATGTCCGCCCGCCACCGGCCTGATCGCCGGAAGCAGCTTGACGCCGAGATAGGGCGTGAAGATTACCGCCACGAACCAGGAGGTGATCAGCGAGAAGCCGACGATCCAGAAGATGTTGCCGGCATATTCGCCCGCCGAGGACTGGGCGAAGCCCACCGGCATCAGGCCGATCACGGTGAGCAGCGTACCCGCCAGCATCGGCGCGGCGGTGTGGCTCCACGCATAGGCCGATGCCTTGATGCGGTCATAGCCCTCTTCCATCTTCACCACCATCATCTCGATGGCGATGATCGCGTCGTCGACCAGCAGGCCGAGCGAGAGGATCAGCGCGCCGAGGGTGATGCGGTCGAGGTCGCGGCCGGTGGCGAGCATGATCAGCAGCACCGCGGCCAGCGTCAGCGGCACGGCGGCCGCGACGACGATGCCCACCCGCCAGCCAAGGCTGATCAGGCTGACGATCATCACGATGGCCAGCGCCTCGAAGAAGGTCTTCATGAACTCGCCGACGGCATCGGTGATGTTGACCGACTGGTCGGTCACCTTGGTCAGCGTCATGCCCACCGGCAGTTCGGCAGTGATGCCCTTGATCTCGCTCTCGAGCGCCTTGCCCAGCTCCAGGCCGTTCCACCGCTCGCGCATGACTACGCCGAGCAGCAGCGTCGGCTCGCCCTGGCTGCGCACCAGGAAGCTGGAGGGGTCTTCATAGCCGCGCTTGACCTCGGCGATGTCGGACAGGCGCAGGGTGCGGCCGGGGGCGACCACGGGCAGGTCGCGGATCCGCGCCAGATCGGTGAAGGCACCGTCCACGCGCACCACCGTCTGCGGACCCTTCGCCTCGATCGAGCCGGCGGGGGTGATCAGGTTCTGCTGACCCAGCGCATCGAAGATCGCGCGCGGCGAGACGCCCAGCGTCGCCAGCCGGTCCTGCGAGAATTCGATGAAGATGCGTTCGGCCTGTTCGCCGACGATGTTGACCTTCTTCACGCCCGGCACGTGCAGCAGCCGCTGCCGCATCGCTTCTGCCTCGCGCACCAGCTGGCGCGGCGGCTCGCCCTTGGCCTTGAGCGCATAGAGCGCGAAGGTCACGTCGCCATATTCGTCGTTGACGAACGGCCCCATCGTGCCGCGCGGCAGGTTGGGGGCCTCGTCGCCCAGCTTCTTGCGGGCCTGGTAGAATTCCTCCTGGACCTGGCCGGGCGGCGTGCGGTCGAGCAGGGTCAGCGTGGTGAAGGCCAGGCCGGGGCGGGTGAAGGTTTCCGAACGATCGTACCAGCGCAGTTCCTGGAGCCGTTTCTCCAGCGGCTCGGCGACCTGGTCCTGCATCTCCTGCGCGGTGGCGCCCGGCCAGGCGGTGACGATGGTCATCGTCTTCACCGTGAAGCTGGGATCCTCGGCGCGGCCGAGCTGCAGGAAGGCGAACACGCCCGCCAGCGTGATCGCGACGAGGAAGAAAAGGGTGACGGAGCGCTCGCGCACGGCGAGCGCGGAGAGGTTGAAGCCGCCCTTGCTCATCGCGCGGTTTCCTTGACCGGGGCGACGCGGATGCGCTCGCCGGCGTGGAGCAGGTGCGCGCCGAGGGCGACGAAACGCTCGCCCGGGCGGATGCCGCCGGCGATCGTCGCATCCTCGGCGCTCATCGCCACCACTTGCACCGGGCGCCACGACACGGTGGGCGCATCGCCGCTGCCCACGATCCACACGCCCGGCCCCTTGCCGCCATCGTGCAGCGCGCCCAGCGGGATCCGGGCACCGGCCACGGCCCCGCTGCCGGCGAAGCGGATCGATACCGTAGCCCCAAGCGGCGCGGACGCGGCGGCGCCTTCGAGCACGTAGCGCGCCTCGAAGGTGCGGGTGGCGGGATCGGCGGCGTCCGACAACAGGCGCAGGCGGGCGGTGGCGTGGACGTCGTTCTGGAAGATCACGGCGGTCGCGGTCGATCCGATAGCGGGGCGCACGGTCTCGGGCAGCGTCACGCGCGCCTCGCGCGGGCCGGCATGGGCCAGACGGATGACGGTCTGACCCGCCGCCACGACCTGACCCGGCTCACCCAGCGTCTCGACCACCGTGCCGTCGGCATCGGCGACGAGCAACGAATAGGTGGCCGCATTGTGGGCGGCCGACGCCTGGGCCTGGGCGGCACGGAGCTGTGCCTGGGCGGCATCGGCGGCGGCCTTGGCCTGATCATAGACCGAGGCGGAGATCGCGCCGGCGGCGACCAGATCGCGCAGGCGGCGCTCGTCGGCGGTCGCCTGGATGGCGCGGGCGCGGGCGGCCTCGACCGTGCCCAGCGAGGCGGTTGTGGCGAGCGCGAGATCGGTCTGGTCGATCCGCATCAGCGGCTGGCCCTTGCGGACCTGCTGGCCGGTATCGACCAGGCGGGCGACGATCTTGCCGCCGACACGGAAGCCGAGATCGCTCTGCACGCGCGCCGATACCACGCCCGAATAGCGTTGTTCGCCCGAGTCGACGCCCTGCAGCGTCGCGACTCGCACTAGCGGCGGATCGGTGCGCGGATCGGGCGCGGCGTGACCGCAACCCGAGAGCAGCGGCGCCGCCCAGCCAAGCGCGAGAAGGGGGAAAAGCGGGCGAAATGACACGTGAAGTCCTCCCGGAGGGTAAGGCTCCATCATGCATACCAGTGACTAATATGTCAATTAGTCACTGGATACTCCCTGTCGGTGTCAGGGCGCCAGGCTGCGCAGGATCAGGCCGCTGATTTCCGCGGGGCCGTCGGGCAGAAGATCGAGGTGGCGCTCCAGGCTGAGCGGGTCGGCGAAGGGCGAGATCGCATAGAGGATCGCACGGCAGACCTCGTCGATCGGCGTCTTGCGCTCGAATTCGCCGCTGTCGCGCCCCAGCGTGACGATGTCGTGCACCATGGTGCGGATCCGGGCCCAATGGTCGCGTGCCGAATTCCAGCGTTCCGAGGCTGAATAGGAAGCGATTTCGTAGAGCTTTCGATCCACGAAGAAGAGCTTGGCGCTTTCGGCAGACAAGGAACGGATGAAGATGCGCAGTTTCTCGGTGGCTGAATCCGCCTCTGCGACTGCCAATGCTACCGCGTCCCGCAGGGCGGACAGGCAGTTGCTGCAAATTGCCTCGCCGATCGCCTGCTTCGAGTCGAAAAATCGGTAGATATAGGCTTTCGAGAAACCGATCTCGCGGGCGAGATCGGCCACCGTCGTCTTGGCGTAGCCATAGTGGCTGAAATGGTCCTGGGCAGCCTGGATGATCTGATCGCGCACATTGTGTGCGGCCGGGCCGCGGGACGCCGCAAGGCTGATGGGGGCAGTGTTCTCACTCATGCGGGGTAGATACGCAATCCGACCAGACTTGACAACGTATAACCAAATACATCATTAGTCACATCGAACAATCTGCTCCCTCCAAGTCCAGAGCGTGGTGATGCGTCTCAGCCTTTCCCCTCCCATTGTCCTCGGCGCCTCGCTGTTGCTCGCCGGTTGCGCGGTCGGCCCGACCTATCGGGCGCCGGCCCTTGCGACACTGCCCGCCTTTGTCGGTACGGGTGCGGTAGAGGCGCGGCCGGCCAATGCCGGCGCCCCGGCCGATCTCTCACGCTGGTGGCTCGCGCTGCACGATCCGCTGCTCACCGATTTCGTCGACCGTGCGCTTGCCCAGAACCTGGACCTGCGACAGGCGGTCGCGCGCGTGGCGCAGTTGCGGGCGGCGCTGACGGGCGCGAATGCCGCGCTGCTGCCAAGCGGCCAGGTCAGCGGGCAGGCTGGCTCCAGCCGCCAGTCCGTCGAAACGCCGATCGGTCGTCTGGCGAGTGGCTTTCCCGGCTTTCAGCGCGATACCGATCTCTACGAGCTCGACTTCGGCGCCTCCTGGGAAATCGATGCGTTCGGCGGCCTCAACCGATCGCGCGAGGCTGCCCGCGCCGAATGGCAGGCAAGCCAAGCCGGCGCGGTCGCCGCGCGGCTGACGGTCGCTGCGCAGACCGCGGACACCTATGTCGCGATCCGCGGCCTGCAACTCCGGCTCGCCATCGCGCGGGAGCAGCTGGAAACCCAGCGCCGGCTGGTCGCGCTGGTCGAGCTCCAGTACGGCAAGGGCGTCGCCGCCGAACTCCAGTTGCGCCAGGCCGAGGGCGCACTTGCCCAGGTCGAGGCCAGCGTCCCCGAGCTGGAGGCCGGGCTCGACGTCGCGATGAACGCGCTCGACGTGCTGGTCGGCCAGCAGCCGGGAACGGCCCGCGTCGCGCTGGCGGCGGCCGCACCGATTCCGGCGCCACCGGCGCTTTCCACCGCGATCGGCCCGGCAGAACTGCTCCGCCGCCGGCCGGACATCATTGCGGCCGAACGCACCCTGGCCGCCTCCAATGCGCGGATCGGGGCGGCGATGTCGGACTATTATCCGAAGTTCACGCTCAGCGGCCTGCTCGGCACCGCGAGCACGGCGGGCAGCGGCCTGTTCGGCGGCGGCGCAAGCCAGGCGAGCGGCGTGCTCGGGCTGCGCTGGCGGCTGTTCGACTTCGGCCGCGTCGATGCCGAGATCCAGGCCGCGCGCGGGCGCAATGCCGAGGCGCTGGCCGCCTATCGGCTGACCGTGCTGCGCGCCTCCGAGGATGTCGAAAACGCCTTCTCCGCGCTGGTGAAGCGCGAGGCACAGGGGCAGATCCTGCAACAGGGCGAGGCGTCGCTGCGCCGGGCCCGCGATGCGTCGCTGGCCGCCTACAAGGGCGGGGCGGTGAGCCTGGTGGAGGTACTGGATGCCGATCAGCGCCTGCTCGCCACCCGCGATGCCCGCGCCCAGGCGGAGACGGCCGCCACACGCGCCGCGATCGCCTCGTTCCGCGCGCTGGGCGGCGGCTGGTCCCCGCCGGAGCCTGTCGCCACGGCATCGGCCGCACGATGAAAAACAAGGGAGAGGACGACATGAAGGTGTTTGACCAGAACGGGGCGGACGGCCTCGCGCAGGTGCAGGCGCTGCTCGACAGCGGTCGGCAGCCGCCGATGAACGAGACCATCGGCATCGCGCTGGTCGCGATCGAACGGGGCAAGGCGGTGTTCGAGGGGACGCCGGGCACCTCGGTCTACAACCCGATGGGGTCGGTCCATGGCGGCTATGCCGCCACCCTGCTCGACAGCGCCTGCGGCATCGCGGTGCATACCGCGCTGCCGGCAGGGCAGGGCTATACGACGCTGGAGCTGAAGGTTTCCTATCTGCGTGCGATGTCGGCGGCGAGCGGTCGCGTCCGCGCCGAGGGCGTGCTGGTGTCGCTCGGCCGGCGGGTTGCCTTCGCAGAGGCGCGCCTGATCGACGAAGCGGGAAGGCTGTGCGCCACGGCCACCTCGACGCTCCTGGTCTTCGACCTGCCCACGGCGTGACGTCGACATTTGTCACTGAATGACATTTGAACTATCTCGGCGGACACAGATAGGATCAAGGATCATCGTGACGGGTCTCAGAGAGCGCAAGAAGGACAAGCTGCGCGCCGATTTGCTCGGCGCTGCGCTGGATCTGTTCGCCCGCCAGGGTTTTGCCGAGACCACGATCCACCAGATCGCCGACTCCGTCGACGTGTCGCCGCGCACGTTCCTGCGCTATTTCGCAACCAAGGAAGACGTGGTGGTGAGCTGGGTCGAGGAGAGCACCGCCGTCTTTCTGACCAGCTTCCTCGAACGGCCGGCCGGAGAGGCGCCCGATGCGGCACTGCTGGCCAGCGCGCGGGCGATGCTCGTCCATTATACGGCGAAGGCGGAGTTCTACCTCACCATCGAGCGGGCGATCGCGTCCTCCTCGGCGATCCGTGCGCGCAAGCTGGAGATGACCTCGACGCTCGCCGAGCAGGTGACGGCGGCGCTGGCCCAGCGCACGCCCAAGGCCGATCCGCTGCAACTCGCGCTGTACCCGGCAGTGGTCTTCGCGATGCTGCGCACCGTGATCGGCGTCTGGGTGGAGAGCGAGGGCACGCGCCCGCTGCTCGACCTGTTCGAGCAAGCTGCGGCGCTGGTGACCTTCCGGCCGGTCTCGGGCTGAACCGCATGGGCGGGGCGCGCCTGAATCCGCCGTTTCCAAGAACCGTCACAAACCTCGATCGAGTGCTGTGATGCCGGGCACAGTGCATGCGCGCACGTAGCGTCGTGGGTGCTCTTCCGTCGGCAATCCAATTTCGATGATGCGTACGAGCAGACGGTAAGCGCCGCGATCCGGCGCTCGGGATAACGTACCTCGTGATCGCCCGTTGCATGGAGACGATCGCCGTGGCCGACCGGGTGGTGGTGCTGGCCGGCGGGCGGTTCCATGCGGCCGAGAAGCCGAAGCTTCCGATGGCGGCCGACCGCGACTCCGCAAGGCCTTCCGGTATCAGGACGGGCGCAGGCTGGAGTAGAATTACAGTCCTCCATTGCCAAATGTCGCTGAGTGACATAAATGGCATCGCGAGGATGGTGCTCCCCGCAGCATCCTCCCGCGGGTCGCCGTCCCCTGTGCGCTCCGTGGTGCCTGGCGGCCGTTCGCGCGGTGTATTGTGCGAACCGGGTCGGTTCCGGCTGAGGGCGAAATGACACCCTAAGCGGTGGTGTCCTTGGGCCAGAGGTATTCGCCGGTGAGCAGGATGTGTGCCCACCCGAGCGGGGATACATGCGCGAGCATATGATCGGGCGTATCGAGGCCTTCGCGACGCCGGGCCTCGACAGCGTGGCCTAGGTGCAGGGTGTTCCAGTACACGATGATGGCGGTGAGCAAGTTGAGGCCCGCGATCCGGTAGTGCTGGCCCTCGGTGGTGCGGTCGCGGATCTCGCCCTGTCGACCGATGCGCAGGGCATTCTTCAGCGCGTGGTGCGCTTCGCCTTTGTTGAGGCCGACCTGGGCACGGCGTTGCATACCGGTGTCGAGGATCCATTCAATGATAAATAACGTGCGTTCGATCCGGCCGACCTCGCGCAGGGCTGCGGCCAGGTCGTTTTGGCGAGGATAGGCGGCGAGCTTGCGCAGGATGCGACTCGGCGCGACCTGCCCGGCCTTCATAGTGGCAGCGCAGCGGAACAGGTCCGGCCAGTTGGAAACGATCAGCGCCTCGCGTGCCTTGCCGCCCACCAGCGGGCGCAGTTCGGTTGGCGTAGCGGCGGGATCGAACACGTAGAGCCGCTTGGACGGCAGGTCGCGGATGCGCAGCACAAGGCGGTAGCCGAGCATGGTGCTGATCCCGAACAGATGGTCGGTGAACCCGCCGGTATCGGCATATTGCTCCTCGATCCGCCGCCCAGCCTCGTTCATGGTCAGACCGTCGAGCAGATAGGGCGCCTCACTGACGGTCGCGGGGATCGGCTGCGATGCGAACGGCGCGAAACGGTCGTTGACATGGGTGTAGGCCTTGATGCCGGGGTCGCCGCCGTAGCGGGCGTTGACCGTGTTCATCGCCTCGCCCTGTCGCGCGGCGGGGTAGAACTGGCCGTCGGCGGACGCGGTAGTGCCCATGCCCCAGACCCGCGCCATCGGCAGGTCGCCCTGCGCGGCGACCACGGCGGCCAGCGCCTGATCGATCGCCTCGCTCTCGACATGCCAGCGCGCGAGGCGGGAGAGTTGCCAATAATCATGCGTGTTGCACGCCTCGGCCATCTTGCGCAGACCAAGGTTCAGCCCCTCGGCGAGCAGGACGTTGAGCAGGCCGATCCGGTCGGCGCACGGCACGCCGGTGCGCAGGTGGGTGAAGGCATCGGTGAAGCCGAGCGCCGCATCGACTTCAAGCAGCAGGTCGGTGATGCGGACGGGCGGCAGGCGGCGGTACAGATCGAGGACCAACTCCTCGATCCCGTTCGGCGGATCGGCGGTGAGACGCTCGATGCGCAGCGCACCGTCCTCGATACTGCCGTGCGGGATCGTGCCGTTACGCGCGGCGCGACCGAGGCGGGCTAGGCCATCGGCAAGCCGCGCCTTGCGGTCCGCAAGCCAGACATGCGGGTCGGGTGGGATTGCCAGCTTCATGGTGCGCGCAACCGTCATCGGCACGAGGACGTGCCGCAGGTCGCCGTAGCGATGCGAGCGGTCGAGCCAGATGTCGCCGGAGCGCAGCGCGTCGCGTAGGTGGAACATCACCGCGACTTCGCGGAGACGCGCATCGTCATCGCCCTTCACCCGCAACAGGCGACGCCATTTGGAATGCGGGCGCAGGAAATCGTCGGTCGTCGTCAGTTCGCTCCTGGTGGCGATGGCCTTCACCGCGTCGAGCAGGGGCCGAGCGACCGGCGCGGCTTCGAGGTCGAGGCAACTGAGCATGCGCGGCGCATAGCGACGGAATCGATGATAGCCCTGATCGACATGCGCCAGCGGATCGTCGCCCAGCGTGTCGGTCAGCCTCCTGGCCGCGGCGACGAGGCGGTCGAGCTGGTCCCAGCTCGCCACGCGCGCGACCGCATCCTCCAGCGACGCGCCATCGGCATGCGCGTCGAGCAGCGATTGGCCGAGCGCGGCGAACCCGTCCAGTGTCGCTGTGACCGCCCCTCTGGTTTCCGCGGTACGCGCATCGTGCAACTGCTTCGCCTCGCGCCAGGTGCGGCCGACGATCCGATCATGCGTCTCGATCACCGCATCGGCGGTCGCGGCGGTCCATTCGATGACGCAGACCGCAAGGATGGCGCGACGCCGGTCGGCGTTCAGGTCGCGCAGGCCATCGGCGAAGTAACGTTCGCCCTGCCGGCGCAGTCGGGCGACGCGGTGCGGCGGGACGCCGGCGAGCAGGCCGGCATCGAGGTTCATTGCGCGGAGAAACTCCAACCGGTCGAGGAGCCGGTTCGCCGCGGCGGAATTGCTACCCGGCTCGATTCGGCGCAGCCAGATGAAGCGGCTGATCGCGCCCGGCAGCATCTCGGTCGTCAGCCGGTCGAGCCGGGTGCAGGCGACACGATCAAGGCGCGCGGCAATCCGCTTCTCAATCCCGCGCTCGGCCGCGACCAGCGCATCGGCGCACAGCCGTTCGATAGTGGTGATCCCCGGCAGGATCGTCATGGTGTCGCGGCAGCGGGCGATGAAGCGCTGGGCGAGATCGTCATTGGAGCGCGCCTGTTCGGCTTGGCCAAGCAGCCAGTCACGGAACGCGCGTACCGGTGTTCCTTGACCAGGGAACGACCTGTAGCCGTAGGTCCGGCGCAACACCTCCATGTGCTGCTGGCGCGTCTGCCGGCGGACGGCATAATGCACGAGCGTGTCGCCGGCGATGCCGAGTTGGGCGCCGAGGAAGGCGGACAGCGCCAGCGGGATGACCTCGCCCTGTGCCAGCATCCGGCCGGGGTAGCGCAGCGCACACAGTTGCAGCGCGAAACCGATCCGGTTCTCCGGCCGGCGTCGCCGGTCGATATGGACCAGGTCGTCGTCGGCCAGAATGTAGTGCCGCAGCAGCGACGCCTCGTCGCTCGGCAGGTCGAGCAGCGCCGACCGCTGCCGGGCGCTGAGGATATGGCGGCGCGGCATGCCCAGGCGTCCCTGTTGAACAGAAGTCTGTTTTGGACAACACGGACCCTACGCAAATCAAGGGGTCATTTTTCGAAGTTGATGTCAGTGGCCTGTCACAGACTGTCAGTATACCTTCACGACCTCGCGCCGCCGCTAACCCCATAGTCTGTTCAGTGCTGTTGAGGCACAGCCGCACCGGCGTAGGGATCGTACGGGGTTGGCGAAGGCGTGGGTTGCGGAACCGCGCTTTGCAACGGTGAAAGCTCGACGGTGACCGGTGGGACCGCGCTGGGCAGCGTGCTCCCCGCCCCCGGACCAAAGCCGGCCAGAATGCCTTTTGCGATCGTGTTCGAGCCGAACAGGACGAAACAGCCTGCCACCATGGTCAGCCCTCGTCGGAGGCTCAGCCGACCAGTCAGCAAGAGGACTCCGAACGCGGCTACGGCGATCACAGCGACGGCGGTGGCAACCGAGCCGAGCAACACGCCTTGAGTCCAGTCCGCAGCGGTGACGAACGGGTTTGCTGGGTCAGGCTCGCTAAGGAACCCTGCGTTGATGGTCCCCGAGGCCATAATCGATCTCAAGCCAGCACCACTTCGGCGACGTGTCGCCGGCCACCAGTCCGCGCCAGCTGCACGAACACGTCGACCGTGCTGCGAACATAGTGGCGCACATCATCGCGGCTGAGCTGCGTTCCGGCTTGTAGCACCAGGAGGACGATCTGCTCGATCGCGCGCTCAGCGGAGTCTGCGTGGACCGAACTCATCGAGCCGGGGTGCCCCGTGTTGATGGCGCGGAGAAAGGTGTAGGCCTCCTCGCCGCGCAGCTCGCCGAGGATGATGCGATCGGGGCGCATGCGTAGCGATGCGGCGAGCAGGTCAGTGGCACTCACCCGCGCCTCCCCGAGGCTGCCGCGCACGGCCAGCAGGCCGACCAGATTGTCGTGATGCTGCTGAAGCTCGGGCGTGTCCTCGATCAGGATCAGGCGTTCGTGTGCCGGGATTTCGCGGATGAGGGCGTTGAGGAAGGTTGTCTTGCCGGTGGAGGTGCCGCCCGAGACCAGGATATTCTTGCGTCCGCGGACCGCGGCGGAGAGCAGCGCCGGGATATCACCGGCGTCGAGCAACCGCCTCAGCTCGTCTTCTTCCGGCAGATGCTGGGAGACAGTACCCAACCGGGTCTGATTGAACGCCCCTGCCTCGACATAGTCGGCAAGGCTTAGATCGGAGGAGAGGTGCTTCCGGATCGCGATGGCCATCGGTCCGCGCGTGGCGGGCGGCGCTATCACCTGGACCCTGGACCCGTCCGGCAGGGTAGCCGAGAGCAGCGGGTGCTCCCGGCTGATGCCCTGATGCGACAGGGCGGCGATCTGCCGCGCAAGACGATCAAGGGTGGCGGCATCGAGCGCAGGCATGTCAAACCGCTCAACCAATCCGCCCAGGGTCTCCGCCCAGGCCTCTTTGGGGCGATTGACATAGATGTCTGTGACGTCCGAGCGAACAAGAATTGGCGCAAGTGGCGCAAGATACGCCTCCAGAAAGAGGCGATCAGACACGACCGAAACTCCCCCGCTCATTATAACCGCCCGCCCATCAACGATAGCCGACGCGCTCTACGCGGACGAACGACGCCTGCCGATATACGATAAACTTCATCCTATAATACCTTCGGCGTCCAAAAATTTATGAATAAATTGTAATATCTGTCATTTCGCACCAGCCATTTGAATCTATTAAGTATTGAATTTGCACTGTCCGACGTGCATAGAAGGCGCTAGTCAAAGACGAAACTTTCGCTTCGTAGTTCTTGCCATTAACATTGTTAATGTAAGCAAAACCCCCTTTGCAATTTGCCAGGGGGTTTGCCCCAGAAGAGTTTAATGTTATTCTAAATGCAAAGTTTTCGTCGAAAGAAAGCACCGTGCCTGATATTATACCGGACGCATTGCTCCAATTTTGTGCGCGAGCAAAATTGGAGCAAAAAGCAATTTGCGTCACGCAGGCAAAAAAACGATCAAATATCGCACTAGTTATCTCCTGATTATTATTTCAAAAATATCATAGTATAACCATTAATTGGTAGAACGATAAAAGCTGGCCGCGCTCCTTCAACCCTCACATTGACCCTGTTGCCAGCTTTGTCCAAGGTGTAAGTAACCTTAAGCCCTTTACCGCTGCCTGACGTCACCTCGGTTTGTATGAGTCTACCCAAAGAATCATACTGGTAAGATGTCGTCTGATCGGCTTGCCCCATGCCAAGCCGGGGCATAATAGTAATGCTGCAAATGTAAAATTCTTCATGTATCACCACGCCCATAGTTACAAGATGAATGCACGTCGTACGTCTGATCGAACAATAATCATCGCAAGGGGCGCAAGATGCACCTTGAGGAAGAGGCAATTGGACGCGGGCCGAAAACTCCCTCGCTCATCGTTTTCACCGGTGCATCAACGATAGCCAACCTTGTCGACACGAACATATGAAGTTTTCTGATACGCAACACGGAATTCCAAGGCATGCCCTACCGATGACGCGCTAAGTGTAAAAGGTAGTTCGAAGACCTGGTACGCGAAGGCCGCTTTCCATTCTGTTCTTGTAATGGTTCGAACAGCTAACTCGGCGGATGCTGTCGCGTCCCAAACGTCTAGGATCACCACGGCCGAATTGTCTGCATTGTTATTATCGACCAGCATGCGAAAAGCAGCAACGTGTGATCCGGCGGAGACGCCGGTCGTGTACGGACCGTAGACCATCGCGCCGACAGGATCATATACGCTTGCGGACCATGCGCTTCCCTCAGCACGCCCAACTATATGCCCAATAGCAGAACTCGTTGCCGACCAGGCCGTCGGGAACTGCGGCGTTACCCGGACGCGGGTACGGTTGCTCGCCGGGTCCATGGTGTAGTCTGATGTCACGCCTTCACCCTGCTGGGTGCCGATCAGCCTTCCTTGCGCATCGTAGGAATATTGCGTCACGCTCTGGGCAGACGCCGCGAGTGGCAGGACAGCCGAAAACGCAGTCAGTACGATGCCCGAAGCAAAATAGCTGATTTCCGATGCCATTCTTTCCCCCGTTCTTTTGCCCTGCCCATAGATATACGTTCTGGCGCGATGATCCCGGCGCGGCATCATGGCGTCTCAACCCCCGTGAAATCGAGATCACGCGCCACGAAGACCGAAATGCTGGTGGCAGGCTTCACCTTTAGCGTCGGCCGCACCTGGTTGGGCGTGACGGTCTGGCGGATCGACCCTGCCGTCCCCGGCAGCGCGACGATGACGGGCGAGTTGGACGACCGCGAGGCGAGGTTCACGCCCACATCGAGGGCCGATTGCAGGATGGCGCCGGAGAAGCGTTCGAAGAAGTGCGAGTCCACCTTCGCACGGATACCCCCTCTCCCGACCGGGTCGGCTGCCGGCGATCCGATCGCGATGGTCACCCCGTCGGGTCGGATCAGGCGCAGCCAGTTGACCAGCATGCGGTTCTGGCCACTTTCGGCTGCCGCGCCATATTCCCCGATCAGCCGGCTGCCGCGCGGGATCAGCACCCGGGTGCCATCGAAGCCCCGCACGTCGCTCGAGACGACGGCGCGGGCGAGCCCCGGCAAGGTAGAATCGAGCGCGGTCTCCAGAACGGCTGGGATGAGCGTGCCCTGCGGCACCGTCAGCGTGCGGCTGGCGAGGACCCCTGCGCCGACGCGCGCGCCGGCGATCTTGCCCGAGGCTGCGTCCTCTCCGCGCCGCTCCCCGCCAGAAGCTGCCGAACCACCGCCTGCCGGCGCGCTGCTCGTGTCGATCATCAGCGCAGATCCGCTGGCGGCGCGGGCGGGCGGCGGTGTCGGTGTCGTGGCAGGTTGTGGCGGAGCGGCGGTTGGCTGCTGGATTACGCGCTGCGGTTCCACCCGCGTGGGAGCCGGTTGCTGCAGGGGCAGTACCATTGGCTGGGATGGCACTGGCGGCAAGACTGGCGGTTCCGGCGCCGGCTCGGGTGGAATGTAGAGCGTCGGCGGCGGTGTGGGCACCGCGACGGCGTCGACGCTGCGCGCCCGCACCGCAGGGGCCATGACGGCCCGGCGTCGTGCATCCAGAACCACGAACAGCAGGACCGCCGCGAGGATGGCGCCGCCCACAACCGCCCAGAGCGGCAGGCCGGCAGACGGACGTGCAACGATGGGCAGTGTCGTGCCGGTTGCATCGGACGTAGGCGCGGATTTCGGCTGCTTCGCCATCAATGCCGCTCCGATGCCACGCGCGTGGCGGTTGCCTTGCGCCGGTCGATCCGGAAGACGAGCATGGGTGCCACGCTGTCCACCACCATGCGCCCGTCGCGCATCATCCCGTTGATAAGCGTCTCGCGGCCGCGCCCGTCGATCGCGTAGATCGCCGGTAGCGGCGTGCCGGGGGCAAACTCGATATAGGTCTGGACGCCGTCGTCATGGATACCCGCCGGGAGCAGTCCCTTGTCGCCGCGCAGCTTGTACCGCCCAACCGGTGGCGCCTCGGCCGAGGGCGCTCCCGGGCTCCCGGGGAGTCGGGCCAGCAGTACCGGTGCAGGGTACCGGAACTGCACGGTATAGGGCGTATCGGCCTCCGGCGTGCTGAGGGTGGTCAGGTCGAACAGATACATCCGCGCATCGCTGACCACCGTCATGTTGGTATTCGCACCCGCCTGCAGCGGCTTCAGGAACAGCCGGTTGCCCGCGTGATTGAGGCTCACCTGCCAGGCGGCGCTGTCGCCGAGCGCGACATTCTCGACATGCTCGTCCGGCGCGAGCTCGACCATCAGCTGATAGCCGGGTGCCGACTGGAGCTGCACGACCTGACCGGCGACGAAGTCGACCGCCTGGACATGCGCGTTCATGCCCGTCGGATGCGGCCGGACCTGCGCCTCTGCCCCGGGTGCCAGCAGCAGGAGGATAAGCGCGGCTCTCATGGTTTGGCCACACTCGGGCGGGGCGTGGCCGCCGGTGCCGATGGCATAGCCGGGGGCGTCCCTGCGGGCGCAGGCGCGGCAGTAATCGGCTGGGTCGCCGGATCGACTTGCGGAAACGCCTCGGGATTGCGCTGATAGGCGGTCACCTCGAAGCCCAAGGGGTTCAGGAACCGGTCTTCCAGGCTCATCGGTTCGCCCGAATAGCGATAGGCGATCACTGCCACCCAGGGCTGGCCCGGCAGCTGGCGCCCGCCGGCATCGCGGCGAACAGTCTCGAAGCGCACCATCGCGCGATTGCCGCCAAGCGGGCTGACGCTCTTCACCCGGGTTTCGACGATGGTACTGCGCGGCAGACGGGCGAGCGGGCTGTCCGGATTGGACGCCTGCATGCCGGCGAGATAGGCGTTGCGCGCATTACCCTCTGACCAGAGCGAGACCTTGCGGTAATTGGCCTGGAGCGCGTTGATGTCGAAGCTCTCGCGCGCGATCACATATTGGACGAGGAAGGATTGGGTGAGCGCGCTGTCCGGTGCTACCCGCTGGGCGTTCAGCGGCTGCAGCGCCTGGACGAAGCCGGTCTGCTTGTCGACGAGCAGCGTATAGGGCTCGACGGTCTTGAGCGGCGTCAGGAAGACGAGCGCCAGTGCCTCCAGCAGGGCGATGCCGCATGCACCGCCGGCCACGATCCACGCCGTCCGCCTGGATTTCTCCAGCGTCATCCGCTGGTCCTCGGCCCAGCTGCCGGCTTCACGGTAATAGGCATCGAGCGCTTCGCGCGCCTTGTTCTTCATGACTGTTGATCCCGGCGGCCGGCACTGGCGGAGATGCGCCCCCGTGTCCGGCGACGATGTTGCTGACCGAGCGGTTGCGGCGCCGTGCCTTGTTGGGTCTGCAACGCGCTCTTGAGAATGGCGGTTTGCGTTGCCGCTGCGTTATCGCGGCCGCGCGCCTCACGCCGCTCGACCTGCGCCACCGCTTCGGCGACGGCGGCGGCACGCGAATGGCTTGCCGCGGGCTGCAGCTGGCGGTCGGCCCGCGGGCGGACGTCGGGTGCCTGGTTGGCGAGACCGGTGGCGATGTGGCTCGGAAGGGTGCGGAGCACGGGCGGCAGGCGGAAGGTCATCGCGAAGCGCGCGGCCATGCCGAGCCCGGCGACGAGCGTCAGGGCAAAGGCAAGCGTCACCACCAGCAGTTCGGTTGCGGCACCGCCGATCAGCAGATCGCCTCGCCGCCGCAGGACGAGCGAGGTCAGCCAGGGCTCGAGCAGGGCCAGTTCGACAGAGAGCAGGATGGTGACGGCGATCGCCCCCAGGGCGGCGCCGAGCAGCCCGCGCACCCATCCCTCGAACAGCGAGCGCGTACCGTCGAACAGCAGAAAGGCGATGAACAGCGGCCCCAGCGCCAGCAGCAGCCCCGCGATCAGCCGGACGGCGGCAAAGGCGGCGATGGTGGCGGTGAGATACACGATGCGCGCCGTGCCCAGTCCATAGGGGCTGAAGATGCTCGGCGGATCGCTGACTTCTTGCGTTACGACCGAGGCCTGGCCATTGTCGACCTGCTGGCGGCTCGCCATCATCGCCGAGCCCGGCCCGAGCCGTCCCAGTTCCTGGATCGCGCGGTCGACCTGGCCCAACCTGCCGACGATGCCGCCACTGGCACCAGGCAGGCCCGCCGGTGTGCCGATATCGGCGACCACCGATGCGGGCCCATGGAACACCACGTCATAGGCAAGCGTGCGATAGGCTGCCCAACTCATCGCCAGCGCAAAGACGATACCTATCTTGACGAACGCAACGACACCGTCGCGTGCAGTAGGCGTCTCGCCCAGGATCATGCGGTAACCGATCAGCGCGACGAAGATGGTTAGCATACCGCCGAGGAGCAGCGACAGCGACGAACCCGGCGTCGCCATCGCCTGATAGCTCTGCGCACCCAACGCCTGCGCCTGGCAGTCCGCCGCGGCGAGCACACTCTCCAGGAACGCGTCGTCGACGATTGCCGGACAGACGTTCATGGGCTCTTCGTTCCCCGGCAGGAGCGTCTCACCCGATAATCGACGCTATACATTTACTATCCAACTCACTTCAAAGGAATAACTGTGTATCCGGCCAGCGGCAAAACAACAGCTTTATACGCCGCGCCTTCAACCTTAACTCTCGTTCGGTTGTCAGCTTTATCAAGTTCATAGCTTGTTACAACGGATCTGCGAGAGTTTTTATCTTCCACCACTTTGATTAGTCTGCCACGCGCATCATAGGTATAAATCGTTGAGCTCTGAGCAATCGCAGAAGTGGATGTAAAAATACAAATTAAACTGAATACGAAAGATATCTTATTCATAGACCACCCTCGCAGCTAGCAATCTCACCACTTGATTTACGGAATTTGAAGCCATTGCACCGACTCGGTATCACCCCAGTCTGCGCACGATCCTGTTCCCATAATTACAACAGGCTTTCCCATGGCGCTGGCGGTAAGCAACGCAGAGAACATCGCCTGACCCTTTGCAGTCGTCGCATCTATCGCCCACCTTCCCGCAACACCCTGGCAGCTTGGTGCCGCCGTGCGCGTGCCTGTTGTGAAGAACAGCACCTTCCCGTCCCAAACAGTCACGTTGTAAATAAGACCAGCTGTCGAAGATGAAGAGTAAGCGTTGCTGCTAATTAAAATCGATGACGACGCAACAAAAATGCGTAGCGTCTTGAGTAGAAAGCTCTTCATATTCCCTCCTTGATAAAATCAAAATTTCCCCGTAATCAACACACGATCCATCAATTTCGGTAGCCAATCATCGACGTTATCGCCTGTGATTGCCCGAACTTCGTCGAGTATTCGGACTGTGCGCTCGCGGCCGGACAAAATTATCAGCAGTTCGTGCTCGCCGGTGAGGTTGAGCCGCGCGACGACACTTTCATTGCCATGCTTGATCAGGAAGCAGTGCGAACTGTCCGGCAGCGTGCGGACCAGCGCGAACTCATGCTCGGTAAGCCCGAAGCCTTCGACATAGTCGGCAGCCCGTGCCTTGGGGTTGACCATGAAGATCTGGGTCGCGGCCTGTTCGATGATCGCGCTGGCGATCTTGCTCTCCAGCGCATCCTGCGCGCTTTGCGTCGCGAAGCCGACCACGCCGTTCCTCTTGCGGATGGTCTTTTCCCAGTCCTTGATCCGGCGAACGAATACCTCGTCGTCGAGCGCCTTCCAGCCCTCGTCGACCACGATGATCGCGGGCGTCCCGTCGAGCCGCTCTTCCACCCGGTGGAAGAGGTACATCATCGCTGGGGTGCGAAGTGCTGGATCGTCGAGGATCTGGGTCATGTCGAACCCGACCGTCGCAGCGGTCAGGTCGGTGTCGTCGAGCGCATTGTCGAATAGCCAGGCCCGCTCGCCCTCGCCCCACCAGGGCCGCAGCCGCGCCCAGAGGTCATGCCCATGCGGACGATGGCCGCCGCGGAACAGCTCGACCAGATGGCGCAGGCGCCGCTGTTCGAGCGGCTGCCCGAAGCTCGCGTCGATCGCGTCCTTGATCTGGGCGAGTTCCTCGATATCCGCGCCGCCGGCGAGCAGCACCACCCAATCGATCAGGAACTGGCGATTGGCGGCCGTGTCGTCGATCTGGAGCGGGTTGAGCCCCGACGGCGTGCCGGGACGCAGCAGGTCATAGCGCCCGCCGATCGCGCGCAGAAACAGCTCGGCGCCGCGGTCCTTGTCGAAAAACACGATGCGGGGCGCGAACTTGCGCGCCTGTGCGAGCAGGAAGTTGAGGACCACCGTTTTGCCCGAGCCCGAGGGGCCGATGATCGTGAAGTTGCCGAGGTCGCCCTGGTGGAAGTTGAAATGATAGGGGCCGGCAGCGGTGGTTTCGAGCAGCGTGACCGCCTGTCCCCAGTGATTGCCGGATGCCTTGCCTTGCGGCAGGTTGTGCCCTGAGGCGAAGCCGGCGAAGTTGCTGGTCGAGATCAGCCCGCGGCGGGCAATATAGTTGAAGTTGCCCGGGAACTGCGCCCAGAAGGCTGGCTCCAGCGCGATATCCTCGCGCACCGCGATGATGCCCATATCGGCGAGCGCCGCATGAACCTCGGCAATGCCCTCGTCGACCTCGGCCAGCGTCTGCCCGCGGATCGCCACCGTCATGTGGTGTTCGCCAAAACCCGCACGGCCCGCTGCGACATCGTCCTTGGCGCTGGAGAGATCCGCACGCAGGCTGACCGCCTCGTCTTCTGCTGACCGCATGCGGCGCAGTGCCAGGTTCATGCGCGAAAGGGCGGCCTGCCTTTCAATGAAGCCGAAGCTCTGGGAAATGGTGAGCTCGAACGGCAGGCGCAGCAGCTCGTCCAGCATGCCCGCCGCGGTCTGCCCCGGATAATCCTTGATCGACAGAAGCCCCAGGAAGCTGCGCGGTAGCGCGCCGACGGGCGCCAGTTCGATCGCCTCCTGGCCGAAGCTGATTCGGCGGTAGGGAAGATAGGCGCCGATATCCTGGTGCGGTAGCAGCACGGGACGGGTTTCGCCATTGTACAGGCTGGAGAGGAACTCGAGCGGCTCGGAGCATAGCCCCTGATCGGTCTGATAGACGCTGAGCAACCGAGGCTCATAGCTGCCGAGCGCAGCCATTAGCGCCTCGCGTGCTGCGTCGAGCTGACGGAGACCGCGCGTGCCTTCCTCGGCATTGCCCGTACCGCGCAGGCGATCGAGCAGACCGATGCGCCCCTGCAGCGGGCGGCGGATCAGCGTCAGGAACAGGTCGTTGACGTAGAGCTTCTTGCGCGACAGCCGCGCCTGCCAGGCATCATCGAGCCGCTGCGAAAAGGCATCCGGAAACACCGCGTCGAGTTCCGGCTCGACCTGTCGGCGCACGACATGATGGTAGAGCGCGAACTGCGAAGACCCGATCGTCTGCAGCATCGCGTCGCGCAGGCGCTTGCGATAGTTGATTTCCTCACTGTCGGCGGTCTCGAACAACAGCCCGCGCAGGTGGAGGAATTGCATCAGCACGCCGTCGCGCGTCTGGATCGTGTGATCGTCCACCTGTGCGGCATAGGGCAGATGCCGCCCTGCCGGTGCTTCCCTGGCGACGATCTTCCTGTCGCGGGTCAGGGCCGGTAGGAGTTGCATCGCCACAGGCCATGGTTGCGCACGCGCGGGCAGCGACTGACCCGCGTCAGCCAGAGATCGAAGAAGCGCGGCTCGCGCAGGCACAGAAGCACGCCGGCCAGATGCACGGCAAGCGCGATGGCCAGCACCCAGGCGGACTTGAACACCAGGAACAGCTCGGTCGCGATGACCGCATTGCCGACGAAATAGCTGTAGGTAACGCCCGCGAACATCTGCGGGCGCGTCAGCGCCACGAACAGCTGGTCGCGCTCCAGGCCGTTCATGTCACTGGCCGAGCTGGGCGGTGGACTGGATGCCGGCGACGATGCTGGCGGCACCGAACAGGATGAAGCAGCCGAGGATCACGGTCGCGCCGTAGCGCCAGTTGATGCGGCCAGTGAGCATCAGGAAGCCGACCATGGCTACCGCGATAACCGCAACCACCGTTGCGACGGTACCGAGCAACGTGCCCTGCAGCCAGTGCACCGCCGAAACAAGGACACCTGAGCCGGCAGGATCAGCAACGCTTTCCTGCGCGTAAGCCGGTAACGGCAGCAGGAGCATGACGAAAACAGATTTCTTCAATGCTTTCATTTGCATAAGTCTGCTGACCCCCTCCCCAACTAACCCTAAGCGTTCAGGATGTTGAGCCAAGTGCTCTACCCGGTGCTGCACTATATTCTCTAGTGCGGAACCGTTTGCAATCGCCCATTGCAACGGATTTGCTCTTATGAGAGGTTCGATCGAATCGCTGTTGAAACTAGGTATGTAGCGGCTGATTTTGCCAGTATCTCCAGCGAGCATGAGGGGGTAAAGACATGGGCTTCATTCGCGTGTTCTTCATGCTGGCATCTATGTTCTCCGGTAGTGCCGCGATTGCCGCAGAGACGGTGACCTACACGTACGATGCTAAAGGGCGGCTTGTTCGGGTGGTGCGCTCTGGCTCCGTCAATAATGGCGTTCAAACGCAGTACACCCTCGACAGGGCGGACAACCGGAGCAACGTCAAGGTAACGGGCGTCCGCTGACAGGCGCAATTTCATAAATGGGGAGAGTTGCATGAAGGCGTTGGCCATTAGGTCCGTCTCTGGGCGGCATTTTGCGCGCAGTCTCGTCGGGGTCACTCAAGTGGGTTCACGGGATCCTCGACGGCAATTCGTTTCGACGGGGGAGGCTGTGTCCGCGTCTTGGCTGAAGAACGCGCGGCGTGTCAGCCTCTGCATTACCACCATTCTATCGGTTGGCCTCGGCGCGCCGGCTTTGGCGCAATCTTCTCCGCACCCGAATCTGGATGAAAACGGTGTTGATCTCACGACAGGCCAGTTCTCCCTCCGGATACCCATCGCAGTGCTTGGATCAGGACAAGCGAAACTTCCCCTGATCGCTCATGACGGCCAAATCGATAACTGGTCGCAGATAAGCCTCTATCAAACCCAGGGAGCAGGCGGCACAACCAACTATGTCGTGAATCTCGGCCTGTCATTCGACAACTTCTACAACTCGAACCTGACCTCCGCGCGTGGGACTGGGGCGACGTTGAATTTCGTGGGCAACACTATCATTTACAGGACGCTGGATGGCACGGAAATCGTGTTCGCAAATCCTGTAGGTGGATATGGTGGCCTTTCCAATATCTGCGACGACAGCAATCGCTATAACTGCACGCTGCTGCCGACGTCGATATCAGGCAAGACTGATATGACGGTAACGCTGGACTGGAACATTTACGAGAACTGCGATCAGGCTCCAATCGATAGCGGACCGAATTGTACGTTTTCATGGCGGCTTGGTGGGGTCAGTAACTCGGCTGGCTACGCGATTTCTTGGAACTATGCTGGCAACAACGGGCCTGTTCCCGATTGGTTCAGGAAGATCAGCGCGACCCTGCAAAGCGGATCCTCCACCGTCGGCACCGTAACGTACGGCAACCCAGCGGTAGGGGTCTACACGATCACAACGCCAGGTGGGAAAACGTGGCAGATCACCGGTTCGCAGCTGTCAATTACGGCCGTACGCCGTCCGGGCGCTTCCAGCAACACAACGACGATCACGCGTTCCGGCGGAAACGTTACATCGGTGACCCGAGACGGTATTACCACCAACTACAGTCGCACGGTTGCCGGCTCGACTGCGACGATGGTCGTAACGGATGCCCTGGGTCGCCAAACAACCGTCGTTTCTGACCTGAACAAATATCGACCGACATCGGTAACCAACGCTTTGAGCAAAACGACATCCTATCAGTGGGACGGGCTGAGCAGGCCACAGGAAGTTACTTTCCCTGAAGGGAACAAGGTCCTGTACAGCTACGACTCTCGCGGCAATGTCACTGAAACAAGAATGCGGGCCAAGCCGGGCTCCGGTATGCCCGACATCGTGCAGAGTGCAACATTCCCGGCGACTTGCGACAGCCCATCGTGCAACAGCCCCGCGACGACCACGGATGCCAGGGGCAGTGTCACAAACTATGAATATGATCCGGCAACCGGCCTAATCGCCAGGGTTAAGCCACCCCAGCCTGCAGGTGCGTCGGCACGGCCAGAGGTCCGGTACAGCTACACCACCAACAGCGCTGGCGTCTCGCTTTTGACGGGTGTCTCGACCTGCAGCACTGGCGCGGCCGAGCAGTGCGTCAACAGCGCCAACGAGACAAGACAAACAATCAGCTATGACAGCGCGCTCAACGTGACGAGCGTGACTGTCGCGGCTGGTGACGGGAGCGTCGCAAGTAGCACGACCACGAGTTATGATGCGATCGGCAATGCCATGTCGGTCGATGGCCCCCTACCAGGTTCGGTCGACGTAACTCGCTACCGTTACGATGCAGATCGCCGGGTACTGGGTGTGGTGTACCCTGATCCCGATGGCGCGGGGCCGCTCGTCCGAGCGGCAAAGAAGTTGAATTACGACGGTTTTGGGCGGCTTGAATGGGCGGCCGAAGGGACGGTTACGGATGATTCCGATGCGTCTTGGAACGGCTTCGCCGAGGCCAGCCGAAGCACGAACAGTTACAATGCCGCTGATCGCGTCATCAGGGCGACCGTTGCCGCCGCCGGCACCACCTACACGGTTGCAGACTATCTCTATGACGGTGTTGGCAACCAGACCTGTACCATCCAATACATGAACCCCGCCAACTGGGGGCCGCAGGCAGGCAGCTGCTCCCCGTACCAGACCGGTGGGCCAAATGGGCCGGATCGCGTGACGCAAACCGCCTATGATGGACTCAACCGGGCGACGAAGGTCACGCGCGGGGTCGGCACCGCAGAGGTCGCTGACGATTTCCAGCAGGGTTATAGCGACAACGGGCGCGTCCTCTGGGTGAAGGACGGAAACGGTAACACCACCACCTATGGGTACGATGGCCACGATCGCCAGGCAACGACAAGCTTCGTAGACGGCAGCTATGAACAGCTCACGTACGATGCGGCGGGGAACGTGACCGCGCGCCGGCGTCGGGATGGCCAATCGATCGGGTACGCGTATGACAGCCTCAACCGCCTAACGTACAAAGATCGCCCGAACAATGTCTATTGGGAAACCGATCAGTCCTATGGATATGACCTTCTTGGACGCATGACGTCAGCAACCGATTCGAACGGTCGGACGCTTTCCTTCACCTATGACGCGCTCGGCCGCCGTCGTAATCAGACGGATAACTGGTATGGTTTCGGGAACGCGAGTTCCGAGTATGACGCAGCAAGTCGCCGCACGAGGCTGACCTGGGGCGATGGTTTCTTCGTGACGTACGAGTACAACAATCTTGCCGCAATCACCGTCATTAGAGAGAATGGGGGATTTGTGCTGGCGAGCTTCGGCTATGACAGTCTCGGGCGCCGCACGAGCCTCACGCGCGGCAATGGAACCAGCACGACCTACAGCTACGACCCGGTCTCACGTCTCACCTCCATGGGGATCGATCTCGCCGGCAGCGCCTACGATCAGTCGGTCGGACTAACTTATAACTCGGTAGGGCAGATCGTGAGCCGAACGGCACAGAACGACGCCTATGCATGGAACGGAGCCGTCAACGTAGATCGGGGATATGCCGTAAACGGTCTCAATCAGTATACGAGCGCGGGAGGGGTCGGATTTGGATACGATGCGCGCGGCAACCTGAACAACTCAGGCGGTCAGACATATGCGTACACGTTGGATAATCAGCTCGCCACCGGTCCCAGCGCGTACATGGCGTACGATCCGCTCGGACGCTTGTTCAACGTCAGCGGCGGGCCGGTGAACACCACTTTCACCTATGATGGCACGGACATGCTGGCGGAGACCAACCAGGCGACTGGCGCGTTGCTGCGGCGCTATGTGTTTGGCCCAGGCACGGACGAGCCGCTCATCTGGTACGAGGGTGCTGGCACGAGTGACCGGCGCTGGTTGCACACGGACGAGCGCGGCAGCGTCGTTGCGGCTACCGATGGCAACGGCAATCCCATCTTCGTTAACCGCTATGACGAGTACGGCATCCCCGGATCAGGCAATCAGGGCCGATTTCAATACACCGGGCAGAAGTGGATCCCGGAACTAGGCATGTACGACTACAAAGCCCGGATTTACTCGCCGGGTCTTGGCCGCTTCATGCAAACAGATCCAATAGGTTACTCGGATGGATTAAACTGGTATAACTATGTCGGTGGAGATCCTATTAACAAAATAGACCCTCTTGGCCTCGAGGACGACGAAATCGTTGTAACTGGCAAGAAGTGGGAACCCAAGGTCGACCCGCTCAGAGGCTTAGGAACCTTATTTCATGAGTCTCCGTTTATTAGCCTTCTGCATGGCCAGCCAGCGCCGAGCGAGGTTGGAGGAAACAGTGACGGGCCGCAAAATCTCGAAACAAGATGCTATGCCAAGGCTACCGATAAACTGTCTGGACCTCCCTTGCCGTTCGAAGTGGACCCTGCCCAGGCGCTTGCCGCGTCCGCTGCGGCGTATCTGAAGCACGCACCAAATTCCGCAAAGAGCGCCTTCGGTGGCGATATCAACTCGCCGGTCGCCGTACTGGCAGCCGTTCAGGGTGTGACCGAAGGCAGCATTGCCGTGCCTGCGAGTGCTGGCGGCCGGGCAGGTCGGTCAATTCGAGTTACGGGGGCGACCGGAATGGTCGTAGGGACCGACATGATATCTGGCCTAAAAACACAGTATATTACTGCGATTTACACCATTACGGGTAGAAAGACAGCAACTGGTAGGAATGAGGCACTTCTTGTAACCGCATATCCGGGATGCCCTCGATGAGACAGTTTTATATCGAGATACTACCGCCGCTCCCCGTTGCTAAAATATTGGATCTTCATGAAGATAGCACACTCGATGTGACCCAATTTGATTTGCAAAATACGAGCTATGTGTGCAATTTTGTATTCGGTGATGTAATTATAAGCTATGGGCAATCAACTCTGTATCAAATATATATTGATATTTGTGACGAATTTGACAAGATTTATTCAGGGGAGAGTCACGATCTAGAGTTTTCTTTCTATCCTATGGCGAGAATTTTAATCGACAAAGATCAGGTTTCTGTTGTAAACGTGAATGGAGAGCTCCTGGCGGCATTTCATAATGAACTGGCTCTCTTCTCTCGAGAGCAGATGCTGACTTCAATTAAGGAAATGAAGCGCCACATAGAATCATTCGTTTTAGGCGCTGGGGTAGAAATTTAACGCCGCAAAGTGGTTGCCCTTCTAGTGGATTCTTAGCACCTGCGGCAGTTGTCGGAGAAGCAGCAACGGCTACCGCTGGAACAACTGTACTAAGCGTTCTTGCAGCGCTCGGGTCTGCATTACTGCTAAGTGGCGACACGCCTCAACCAAGCATCGATATCTATAGAGTTGTTGGCAACGTCGAATATGCGGGAATCAGGTCAACGAACACATTTCAGCTACTACCGGGTGGAGGAGAAACGAAGCAGTTCTGGCTCTCTGCCGCTGATGCTCGTTGGTACGCTAATTCGGTTATTGCGTCTGGTTGGGAAGGTACTGTATCGATAGTGTCTACTAGAATTACTGCCAACACACTAGCAGGTGGTGAAAAGTTCTCGGACGTCGGTCATGCGGCTGTGGCATTCCGAGCTGGCCCTCTTCAGAGTGTAAACAATGATGCAGCTCGGTCTGGTATTCGGACGCTTATGAGGTGTAGGTAATGGCAGCGCTAGAGTTTCAGGCGACCATTGAAGTGGTTTCGGATTCAAAAATCATCCTAGGAAAATCGCCTTGGGCACCAAATATTTTACTAGATGGAACATTTTATCCAGGCCGGATATTGAGGTGTGATGTTTGCTTGGGGGCGGGGGAGAGGGGTTCCATTACACTTGGCATCCTCTATGATAAGGTTGAGCCCCAATTAAGTGAGGGAACTGCGGTCGAATTACGCGATGGTCCCACAATTATTGTCGCGCGTGGAAAAATAATGTAGTATGGGCAGCCGTAGCCCCGACCTGCGCCCCATCGCGCAGGCCGAGGGCCTCGGCGAGCTTGGCGCGGCTGTCGGTGTAGAGGGCGGCATGGGACCGCGCGCGGCTGATGGCAACATAGGCCGCGCGGGTGTCCACGGTGTTGGTGCGGAAGGACTCCAGATGCGCCATCACCCGCTCAGCGGTGGCGCCCTGCGCGGCGTGGATGGTCTGCACCCACCCGGGACGGATGTGGCGATCGGCGAGCTTCTCCATGTCGAGCTGCTGGCGCTGCCCGTCCTGGTGTCGCTCGACCAGCATGGTGCCGCCCGCCACATCGAGCGCGACCACGGTGGCGCCATGGCCGTTGAGGCGCTTGGCGGCATAGTTGTTGCGGGTGAACTGGACCCGGTCTCCGGTGCGGAACTCCTGGGCCACCTCGACGAGCGCCTCGGCCTGGTCGCCGCCTGCCACTGCCGGCAACCAGGTGAGCGGCTTGCCCTTGGGGCCGAGCAGCCGCACGGTGCCCGCGTCGGCGTCGGCGTCGGCGTTGGCGTCGACGCTATCGACGCGGTAGCCGATGCCGGGGCGCGGTTGACCCTTGCCGGCACCTTTGCGGAAGGTAACGATCTGCCCGGGTTGATAGCTGCCGGCGTTGCGCTTCGGCGCGACTCAGCCCCACCGGCTCCAGCACGGATGTGACCATCGCCTCCTCGCGCAGCGTGCCGTCGCGAACCAGCGCGAGCCGGATCGATTCCGTCAGCCGCTGCCGCCCCTCGCGGGTGGGATCCAGGACCAGCGTGGCGGCGCGTTCCTCGGGCGAGAGCTTGACGAAATCCCGCGCGATCGGGGCATGGCGGATATCGTCTTCGGCATGCTCGACGATGGCACCGCCGCCGGCATCGAGCGCCTCGAACGCGGCGGCGGCATCGCCCGCCAGCATCGCCTCAACCGCCTTGCGGGTGTGCAGGTTGGACTGGCGCACGATTTCGTCGAGCACAGCGGTCTCCATGCCGGCTTCGCGGAGCTGCCCGAAGGCGCGGCCCGCCTCGACGCTGCCGAGCTGCTGGACATCGCCGACGAGGATCAGCCTGGCCTGCACGTCGCGGGCACGCGCGATCAGCCGCTGCGTATCGCGCGCCGACACTATGGAAGCCTCGTCGACGATCCAGACCTCGCTGTCCGGTTCGCAGGGCTCGCTCCCCCGGACAAGCATCCTGGCAACGGTCTCCGACTCGACCCCGATGGCATCGCCCAGAACCTTGGCGGCATTCCCGTTGGTGGCGAGCGCGCGCACGGTCAGCCCCTGCCTGCGCGCGGTGTCGGCGACGGCCTTGAGGACGGTGGTGGTCTTGGCGGTGCCGGCATGGCCCTGGAGGCCGGTGCGGCGGAAGTGGACTGGAGCAGCTTGAGGGTCGCCGCCTTCTGCCCCTCGGTCCAGCCATGGGTCGATGGCACGGCCCTGGTTGCGCCCTTCGGCCTCCATCGTCGCATCGCCGGCAGGCCTAAACGGGATTAGGTACATCTGCAGGCGCGCCGCGCATCAGCGCCAACTCCCGGTAAATGGTCGACCGCCCGAGCCCAAGCTGCTTCGCCGCTTGTGCAGGCCGAACACCAGCTTCGATCAGTTTGAGCGCAGATGCACGCGTTTCCGCATCAAGTGGCGGTCGTCCCGGCACCTTTCCACGCGCGCGGGCAGCGGCGATGCCGTCCTGCGTTCGCTCCACGATCAGGCGCCGCTCGAAATGTGCAATCGCGCCGAAGACGTGGAAGACGAGTTCGCCCGCCGCCGACCCGGTATCAAGCCCCTCCTCCAGCGACCGGAACGCCAGCCCTCGGGATTTGAAGAGCTCGATCGTTTCGAGCAATTCCTTGAGCGAGCGGCCGAGGCGGTCCAGCCGGACCACGCAGATCGTGTCGCCGGGGCGGCTGAAGTCGAGCATCTCTGCAAGCCCGGGCCGATCGAAGCGCTTGCCCGAGATGGTGTCCTCGAACACCTTGATCGCCCCGCCCTCGCCCAGGAGGCGCCGGCGCTGGACTTCCAGATCCTGATCGCGGGTCGACACCCGGGCATAGCCGAGCACGTCGGGCATTCATTTCCTCCGTCCATAATCCGTTCGGTTTATGGACGGAGGGGCGCCGAACCGCAAATCATGTGTTTTGGTGTCCATAAATACAGTCCACAAACTCTGGCCGTCTAAAAATCTCGAGATACCGTTTATGGACGCTTTCCGGGTCTCGGCCGTACGTCAGATCACGGAATCGTTCGGAGACGCGCGGTGCCGGGCGCAGCGTTCCGCGCGACGGCGGCAGTTAGGGTGTCATTTCGCCCCGAGCCGGAACCGACCCGCGAACGGCCGCTCCCCTTCGCGGCAACTCGCGCCCGCCATTTCGGGCCACGAGGTCGTGCGCGCTCGACATGGAGACGTTCGGTGAGTTCCAGCTATATCCCCCTCTACCAGTGGATCGACGGCCAGAAGCTGTCGGGCGACGGTCGCGCGACCAGCGACATCCTGAACCCCTTTGACGGCAGCGTGCTCGGCGCGATGCCGCACGCGACGGCGGCGGACCTGCAGGCCGCGCTCGAATCCTCGCAGCGCGCGTTCCAGCAGTGGCGCAAGGTGCCGGCCTGGGAGCGTTCGGAGATCATCCTCAACGCGACCGCGCTGATCAAGGAGCGGATCGAGCAGTTCGCGATGATGCTGACCCTCGAAGTCGGCAAGCCGCTGGCGGAAGCGCAGATGGAAATGAACCTGACCGTCCAGTCGATGGTCTGGGCCGGCGAGGAGGCCAAGCGCATCTATGGCCGTACGGTCGAATCGCGCCTGCCCAACGGCCGCGCCATCATCGCGCGCGAGCCGGTCGGCCCGGTCGCGGCGTTCGCGCCGTGGAACGTGCCGGCGCTGCTGACCGGCCGCAAGATCGCCGCGGCGCTGGCCGCCGGCTGCTCGATGATCATCAAGCCGTCCGAGGAAACCCCCGCGACCTGCCTGATGATCGCGGAAGCCTTTGCCGATGCGGGCCTGCCGGCCGGCGTGCTGAACGTCGTGCTGGGCGATCCGGCGATGATCTCGACCACGCTGATCTCCTCGCCGATCATCCGCAAGGTCTCGTTCACCGGTCCGGAGCCGGTCGGCAAGCAGCTCGCCGCGCTGGCCGCCCAGAACGTGACGCCGGTGACGATGGAACTGGGCGGCCACGCCCCAGTGATCGTCTGCGACGATGCCGATATCGATACCGTCGTCGCCTTCTCGGTGCCGAACAAGTATTTTGCCGCCGGCGCCAGCTGCATCGGGCCGACCCGCTTCTACGTGCAGGACTCGGTCTATGACGCGTTCGTCGAGAAGTTCACCGCCGCCGCCGGCGCGATCAAGGTCGGCAGCGGCCTCGATCCCGAAACCAACATGGGCCCGCTCGCCAACGAGCGCCGGCTGCATGCGATGGAGCGGCTGATCGGCGACGCGGTGGCCAATGGCGGCAAGATCACCACCGGCGGCAAGCGCATCGGCGATGCGGGCTATCTGTGGGAGCCGACGGTGCTGGTCGACGTGCCGGAAACCGCGAAGATCATGAACGACGAGCCGTTCGGCCCGGTCGCCATCATCTCGCGCTTCTCCACGGTCGAGGAAGCGATCGAGAAGGCCAACCGCCTGCCGTACGGCCTGGCCTCCTATGCCTTCACCGCCTCGCTGTCGCGTGCCAACCAGCTCGCCGACAGCCTCGAAAGCGGCATGGTGGGCATCAACACCTATTATTTCGGCATGCCGGAAGCGCCGTTCGGCGGCGTCAAGCAGAGCGGCTATGGCAGCGAGAACGGCACCGAGGGTATCGACGCCTATCTGGTGACCAAGTTCGCCAATTTCGGCTGATACCCCGAACCATCGGGTCCCAAGGGCGGCGCGCATCGTAGGATGCGCGCCGTTTTTGTTGCGGGGTGGTCGGTCAGGCGGCCGACCATCCCCCGTCGGAGGCGAGGATCGCGCCGGTGACGTTGCCGCTCGCCGGCCCGGCCAGCCACAGCACCGCCTCGGCGATCTGCTCCGCCGTGGCGATGCCGCTGGTCGAGGCCTTGAGCAGGTCGGGCAGGCGCTCGGCCGCGAGGCTGGACTTGAAGTCCGGCCGCAGCCCGGTTTCCACCGGGCCCGGTGCGACCGCGTTTACCCGGATGCCCTTGGTCGCATAGAGGAAGGCGGTGTTGCGGGTGAGGCCGACCAGGCCGTGCTTGGAGGCGGTATAGGCCGCGCCGGCGCAGCCGCCCTTCAGCCCCGCCTCGGACGCGACATTGACGATCGTGCCGCGCCCGGCCTCCAGCATGCCGGGCAGGACCGCCCGCATCAGCCGCTGCGGCGCGGTCAGGTTGACGGCGAGCACCCGGTCCCAGGTCTCGTCGTCGACCTCATGGGCGGCGAGGAAGCCGTCCATGATGCCCGCGACGTTGATTAGCACGTCGACCCGACCGCCGGCCCGCGCCAGGATCTGCGCCGGTGCCACCGGATCGGTGATGTCGGTGACGAGGGCGTGAATCTCCGAACCGCCCAGGCGCTCCACCGCGGCCAGCCGGGCCTCGGCGGTGTCGACGGCGACGACGATCGCCCCGGCCCAGGCGAGTGCGAGCGCCGTGGCCCTGCCGATGCCGGAGCCGGCGCCGGTCACGACCGCCCGGCGGCGATGGAAATCATGCTGCATCATTGCGCTCCGTTCGGTGCCGATCGCGCCTTGCATTCCGGCGTGTTCACCGGCTCCCACCGCATCGCTTCCACGCTGCCGTGGCGCGGCACGTAGCGGATCATCATGTTCACCCCGTTGCGCTGGATCGGGATGGCGACCACCCGGTCGAGATCGGTGAAGGCCGGCTCCAGATCGGCATTGCCGGCCAGCACGTCGCCAACCTGCAGTCCCGCCTTTTCGGCGTTGGAGCCGGGCAGGACGGTTTCGATGACGTTGGTGCCCTTCTTCTTGCGATAGTTGAGATCGAACACCCCGATCCGAAGCGCGCGGCCCTGCACGCACGGGCCGAAGGCGCCGGGGGCGGGCAGGATCGTTCCACCGGCGAGCATCGCGTCGAAGGCCGACGCCGCCTCGGGTCCGGCCTCGGCCTCGACCAGCGCGCGCCAGGCCTTGGGCCCATAGGGCTTGCCCGCCTTGCGCAGCGCCGCGAACGCCTTGAACAGGTCGAGCAGCGTGGTCTTGCCTCCGCTATGGCTGCGTACCCGCGCATCGAGGTCGGCGAAGTACAGCGCGCCGCGATCATAGGGGATCGTCCAGGCATCGGGGGCAGACCACATCTTGTTCGGAATGTCCGCATTGCGAATGTTGCGCAGCGCATTCCCGTAATATTCCATGCCATATTGGTTGATCAGCGTGGCATATTCCGCGGCCGTCATCAGCCCGTGTTCGAAGGGGAGGGTGGCGGCGTAGTAATTCGCCGACCCCTCGGTGAACCACAGCGTGTCCTCGCCGTCTTCCTCCGCCATGCGCGGCTGCCAGACATGGACGATCTCGTGCGCCATCAGCGCTTTCTTGTCGAACATCGCATCGGCTTCGGTGTGCCGGGGCATCAGGTAGAGCAGGATGCCGTCGCCATTGGCGCGGCCGCTGTCCGGGCGGCCGCCGTCATAGCTGCGGTAGAAGGCGCGGAAGCTGTGCCCCTTTGCCCCGCCAAAGGCCTGGCGCACGATGTCGTACTCCTGTGCCGACCAGCGGAACAGCGCCTGCAGGTCGATATCGGTCTGGCCGAGCCCGGCGGCGTTGAAGCCCTGCGCGCCATCGGGGCCGGGAAAGCGCCGCAGCCTGCCCGCGACATAAAAGGCATCGAGAATATCGGCGATGTCCCGCGTCGCGGTGAAGTCGCCGTCGCCGAAGCTGCTCGATGCCGAGAAGGTCTTGGGCAGGTTCCAGTGCGCCTGAAGGGTGATCGTGCCCTTCCAGGCCGGCAGCAGCAGAAAGCCGTCGCCGCTGGTCGTGATGCCGTTTCCGGCCGCCTCATCTCGCGGTGCGGCCCGCGTCCCTTCGGCGGTATCGCCATCGCCACCGGCACGCGGTACTGCACGGTGACCGCGCCCACCGGTGCACGATCGCTCACATAGTGGCGCATCCCCGCGGCATCGTCGGTCGTGCTGTGCAGCGCCAGCACGCCGCGGCGATCGCGGACGACCAGGGCCTGCACGTCGTCGGTAGACCGACCTGGGGAGGGCACCAGCAGGTCCCATTGCAAGTCGAGCGGCTTGCCCGGGGTCAGCCCCTGGGCGACGTAGCGGATCTCGACGCCGTCCGCCTTTCCGGACGGGGCGACATGCGGCGTAAAGGTCGCATCGATCCGCGGCGAGGCGGGGGCGGCAGCGCGCGTGGGCAGGGCGGTACCGACCAGCAGCGAGGCAGTGAAACAGACGGTCGCAGTTCGCAAAGGCGAGGAAATCATGAAGGAGGGTTCCCGAAGAAGCTGCGGCGGAAAATGATGCGAAAGCGTAATGGCTCGGTTCGACAGCATTGCGGCAGGCCGGTCGGTGCGCGTTGTGACCAAGGCCCGCCGCATGGCCGCACGCGCTAGCCAGAGGATCTGCCCAGGCGCAGGAACGAGATCAGCAACAGGCATGCGGTGAGCGCCGCAATGGCACTGACCATCTCGTCGTGCAGCACGGCGCGCACGGTGCTGTCGAGTGCGAGGAAGAAGGCGACCGCGACGAGTGCCAGAAGCACGCGGCGGGCGCCGGTCTGGGTCACTGGTCGGATGCCGGCGCGAAGCCTGCCAGCCCCTTCAGATACTGCATGCGCAGCGTCAGCGGGCGGCCGGCCGCGTCCACGTTGATCAGCGTCTCGACCAGCTGCGGCCGGTGGCGGCCGAGACGGGTGGTGCCGGGCAGGGCGAGGCCGTCCTTGCCGACGCTGAACTTCGGGGTGCCGTCGCGGTCATGGGTGACGAGCAGCGCATAGCGGCCGGCCGAGGGGGCTGCGAGGCAGACCGTCACCGGGCCGGTGGCGGGCGGCGTGATCCACAGCCGGCGCAGCGCGCTGGGATGCTCCTGCGAGCGGGTGTCGCCCTTCAGGAAGCCGTCGTCGGTGGGGGCGAACAGCTCGACCAGCAGCCGGCCGGTGCGGTCCTTCAGACCGACGATCTCGCCGCGGACGGCATTGGGGTTGCTCGGCCCGCAGCCATCGGCCTGGGCGAGGGCGGCGGGCGAAACGAGCAGGCCGGCAAGGGCGGTAAGCCCAAGGAGGGTGCGATGCATGCGAAAATCCTTATATCGAGGGAGAAGGCGCAAGGGCGTAAGGCCCCGTGCCGGGAACGGGGTTCAGAACTTGTAGCGCAGGCCGACCGTGCCGGAGACGGCGTTGAGCTGCGGTTCGTAGGTGGTGCCGACACCGGCGGCCTGGCCGTCGAACGCCAGCTTGCCGGTACGCGAATAGCGCCCGCCGACCTCGACCGTCATCTTGTCGTTCATCCGGATGCCGAGCCCGGCATCGGCGTGCCAGGTCATGCCCCAGTCCTTGCCCGAATAGCCGCTGCCGATGCGGGTCGCGGTGTTGACGCGGGACAGGTTGGCGTCGACGCGGGACACGCCGATGCCGCCGCCGACATAGGGCTGGAAGGTGCGGCTGAGCGGGATGTCGACATAGGCGTTCACCGTCGCGGTGAACATCTTGGCGCGGCCGTTGGCGCTGAAGCCGCCGTCCTGCGCCTTGTCCCGGTCGAGCTTGAGGTTGGTATAGCCGATCGTCTGCTCGACGCGGACCATGCCGAAGTCGTAGCCGGCGCCGATCTCGCCGGTGATGCCGGTCTTGTACTTGGTCGTCTCGTCGATCGTCACGGTGGGCAGGCCGTTGCGATCCAGCTTCTGATCGGGCTGGATGACACCGCCGACGCGGGCTACGGCATAGATGCCCTTGTCCTTGGCGTCCTGCGCCTCTGCCGGGTGGATGGCCAGCAGGCCGAAGCCGGCGAGCAGGATGGCGGGGAGGGTACGCGACATGCTGTTTTCCTTGTTGGGCCGGCGGAAGCGCGCCGGCTGCGGCCCTGGCTCTAGCCGCGGGGCATCAAGGGAAATTGCGCGAGCGATCGAGAAACGATCGAGACGGGCTTCACCGTTTCTCGACACGGCCGTGCCATAAGAGCGCCGAGAGGCTGGAAATGAGCGACCGAATTCTGATTGTCGAAGACGAACGCGAGATTGCCGAGATACTCGCACTCTATGTTGAAAACGGCGGCTTCACCGTCGCCCGCGCGACCACCTTCCAGGAGGCGCTGCGCCAGCACGGCCAGTTCCAGCCCGATCTGGTGCTGCTCGACATCGGCCTGCCCGGCGGCGATGGGCTCGACGTGCTCACCGCGATGCGCCGCAAGGTCGACACGCCGGTGATCATGGTGACCGCGGTGGACGACGAGGTGACCAAATTGTCCTCGTTGCGGATCGGTGCCGACGATTATGTGGTGAAGCCGTTCAACCCTTCCGAAGTCGTCGAGCGGATCCGCGCGGTGCTGCGGCGCGCGCGTGGGGCCTCGGCGCGGCGGGTGCTGACGCTGGGCGCGCTCGAGATCGATCTCGATGCCCGCAGCGGGACGGTCGTTGACGGCGACGTCCGAAACCGTCTGCAGTTGACCCCCAGCGAATTCGGCATCCTCGCGCACATGGCCCGGCATCCGCGCCGCGCCTTTTCGCGCGCGGAGCTGCTCGACGCCGTCTCGCCCGACAGCGACGCCTATGACCGGGTGGTCGACAGCCATGTCTCCAACCTGCGCCAGAAGCTCGCCGCCTCGGGCTGTGCCGACATGATCGAGCCGGTTCGCGGCGTGGGATACCGGCTGTGGCTCGACTGCTGAACAGCATCGTCGCGCGGATGCTGATGCTCGCGGGCATCATGACCACGATCACCATGGCGGTGGGGCTGATCGGCTATTTCGGCGCGGCCTATTTCCAGCTGCACGTGATGATGAAGCACATGCCGCCCGAAGCGCGGGCGGAACTGCTCGATCTCGTCGCCCATGGGCTCAAGGGCAGTTCGCGCTATTTCGCGCTGTTCGAACGCTATGGCGGGGAACCGCTGGACCTCGGCGATTTCGGCTTCGTGCTCAGCATCGGGGTAATCTCGATCGTCAGCGGCGGTGCGGTGGCGGTGCTGCTCGCCCGCCGCATCAGCCGGCCGATCATCGCCGTTGCCGAGGCTGCCGCGGGCGTGGCGGCGGGCGATCGCGCGATCCGGGTCGAGCAGGGCGGCGTTTCGGGCGAAGTCGGTCAGCTGATCGAGAGCTTCAACCGCATGGCCTCCGATATCGACGCCTATGAACGCGAGCGAACGATCTTCACCGCCGGGGTCACCCATGAGTTGCGGACCCCGCTCACCATCCTGAAGGCCCGGCTGCACGGCATCGCCGACCAGATGATTCCCGCCACCCCGTCCGAGGCGCAGCGGCTGCTGCGGCAGGTCGAGCATCTCGGCCGCATCGTCGAGGACCTCAAGACGCTCGCCCATGCCGATGCCGGCGAGCTGGCGCTGGACCGGCGCGTGCTCGCGGTGGACGATGTGCTGCGTGCCTGCGTCGCCGACCTGCGCGGCGGCGAGGAGGCGGCGGGCATCCGGTTCGACGAACATTATGCCGGGGGGCGGGTCTCCGGCGACCCCGTTCGGCTCAGCCAGATCGTCCTCAACCTGCTTACCAACGCCGTGAAGCACAGCCCGCCCGGCGGCACGATCCGCGTCATCAGCGCGGTGACCGGCACCAACGTGACGATCGAGGTTGCGGACGAGGGCCCCGGCTTTGCCGAGCAGGACGTCCGCCAGATGTTCATCCCCTTCTGGCGCTCGCGGGCCGACCGCCTGGAAGGCAAGCCGGGCAGCGGGCTGGGGCTGACGCTGACCGCCAAGCTGGTCGAAGCGCACCGGGGCAGCATCTTCGCCCAGAACCGGACCGACCGCAGTGGCGCGGTGTTCAGGATCGTCCTCCCGCAAGGGGGTGCGTCGCGCGAAGCCACGCCGTCGCGCGCGGCCTAGGCGCTGTTTTCCAGCGTTCGAAGCTGCGCACGCAGCGCGTTGACGAATACCGAAAACGCGGCAGAAGGCTGGCGCTTGCTGGTGTAATAGAGATGATATCCCGGGAAGGGCGGACACCAGTCCTCCAGCACGCATTGCAACGTGCCGGCCGCGAGATCCCCGGCGACCTCGTCCTCCATCACGAAGGCGAGGCCAAGGCCCGCGAGCGCCGCGCGGCGGATGAGATCGCTCGTGTTGAGCGTGAGCTGCCCCTCGACCCGCACCCGGAGTTCGTGTCCGTCCTTCTCCAGTTCCCAGGCATAGAGGCCGCCCGACCCCAGCATGCGGCGGTTGATGCAGCGATGCTGGGCGAGATCCTGCGGGGTCTGCGGCGTGCCGGCCCGCGCGAGATAGGCGGGCGACGCGACCACCACCATGCGAAGCTCCGGACTGATCCGGACCGCGATCATGTCCTTGGCCAGCGCCTCGCCCAGACGGACACCCGCATCGAATCGCTCGGCGACGATGTCGGCAAAGGCGCCGTCGACGCTGATCTCGACATGGACCTCCGGATAGTCGGGCAGCAGCCGGGCAATCACCGGCCAGAGCACGGTCCGCGCGGCATGATCGCCTGCGGTGATGCGAATGGTGCCGGAGGGCCGATCGCGAAGTTCGCTGATGGCCGCCAGCTGGTCGCCGATCGCGCCCAGTGCCGGCCGCAAGGTTGCCAGCAGCCGCTCGCCCGCTTCCGTGGGGGCCACGCTGCGCGTCGTTCGGGTCAGCAGCCTCACGCCGAGGCGCGTTTCCAGCCGTCGGACCGTGTGGCTGAGCGCGGACTGGGAGGTGCCCAGCTTCGCGGCTGCCCTGGTGAAATTCTGTTCCTCGGCGACCGCCATGAACGCGCTCAGATCGACTAGTTCTTCGCGTCTCATGGTGCCGGCTTAATCGCATTCCTGCCGGACGTCGATTCGATCACATACGGGATAGCCTGTCCTGTATCCCCGGGGGGCGGTCGCATCTTTTCGATTGCGACGAGGCGCTGATATCGGCGCTGCACGTCTTTTGTCGGCGCATATGTTCAGGTGCGACACGCACCGAAGCGACGAGCATCACAAAGCCAAGTCTATATGCGGCATTCAGGGACAAGCTGTCCCTCTTTTGCCAAGACCGACGTTCTGAACGAACGCGAGAGGTTGCGCTTCGTCCATTGCGCGCTCGACCATTTGGCGGCCCGCGCAAAGGGGGCCGAAGCCGCCCAGGCGCGACGGGATGTAGCAGGGGAGATCGTTCGCGCTTGGCATATTGCGGAGGGGGCCCGGCACGGCGTCAGGGTCGCCCGCCGGGGCGGGGACTCTGACGCCGTGCCGGCCGCTCGCGGGTGCGGGCGGTCAGCGCACCGCGTCGGGCAGATAGTAGCTGGTGTGCGGCGGCTGGTTGTACGACGTGTTCTGCCAGGCCACGCCCTCGCGATAGGTGCGATCGTGCATCAGCGTCGTCAGCTTGTGCGTCGTGGGATAGGGCGTGGCGAAGATTCGCAGCTTGGTGCTGTCGGCGCTGGGCAGGATCACCTCCTCGCGCCAGTCGCCGAGGATGTCGGCCTGCAGGCTGGGCGTGGCCTTGGTCGAGTTGTTCGACTTGGAATCGGCCGCGGTCATCAGCACCCGGAGCGTCTGGCTGTTCCAGTCCCATTTGGTGATCGTGACGTTGTCGAGCAGCTCGCGCAGCGTGTCGCCGTCCCAGTAGATCGCGAAGTTGGTCGGGCCCGGCTTCACCGTGGCCGAGATGATCTGCCCGGTGGCGGTGCGGAGCTGGCTGCGCGACGACCAGTTCTCGCTGCCGCGGTAGCGCGGGTCGATGTCGGCGGCGAGGCCACGACCATTGTCCGAGCTTGCGGTCGCCGACCACAGGACCGCGCCGGTCCGCGCGTCGAGCATCGCCGTGCCGATCCCGCCGTTCGAGCCGGGCGATTCATGGACGCCGAACTTCTCCAGCCCCGGCCGGTCGGGATCGAGGTCGCCGACATGCATGGCGTCGCCATGCCCCAGCTTTTGCCCGGTAGACGAGCGCGCCGACCAGAGCGTGGTGCCGTTGTCGTCCAGGGCGAGCGAGCCGTAGATGATTTCGTCCCGCCCGTCGCCGTCCACATCGGCGATGCTCAGATTATGGTTGCCTTGGCCGGTAGTGGGGTTGGTCGAGCTGGTGACGCCGCTGTCGAACAGCCAGCGCTGGGTCAGCTGGCCGTTGCGGAAGTCCCAGGCTGCAATCGCGGTGCGGGTGTAATAGCCGCGCGCCATGATGATGCTGGGGCGCTGCCCGTCGAGATAGGCGGTGGCAGCGAGGAAGCGATCGACGCGGTTGCCGTAATTGTCGCCCCAGATGGCATTGAGCTGGGCAGGGGTGGGGTTCTGCGTGTCCGGATGCCGCCCGACCACATAGTTCACGGTGGACAAAGCCCGGCCGGTCGTCCCCTGGAAGACGGTCAGGAACTCCGGGCCGGCCAGCACATAGCCGGCGGCGTTGCGCCAATCGGCGCTGGCGTTGCCGATCACGCGACCCTGGCCGTCGACCGTGCCGTCGGCGGTCTTCGCCACCACCTCGGCGCGGCCGTCCCCGTCATAATCGAACACCTGGAACTGTGTGTAGTGCGCGCCGGCGCGGATGTTGCGCCCCAGATTGATCCGCCAGAGCCGTTGCCCGGTCAGCGTATAGGCGTCGAGGAACACCGGCCCCGTCAGTCCGCTCTGGCTGTTGTCCTTGGCGTTGGTCGGCTCCCATTTGAGCACGATCTCGTACTTCCCGTCGCCGTCGAGGTCGCCGACGCTCGCATCGTTCGCCTCGTAGCTGTAGCTGCTCGAGGTGCCATTGGGACCGGTCACCACGCCGTCGGCAGGCTTGTCGAGCGGGATGACCCCGGCACCGTTCGCCCATACCGAGGCGGAAAAGGCGCGATCCTGTTCGATGCCGTTGGTGATGACCTTGATCGCATAGACATCGCTCGCCCCGCCGCCGGTGTCGACGAAGTTGGTCGGCCCGGTGAGCGGCTGGGCGTTGATCTTCTGCCCGTTGCGATAGAGGTTGAATGCGGTCGATGCGCCGTCGCTGGCCAGCAGCCGCCAGCTGACCAGGACGCCGCCGTCGATCGACGGGACGGCGACGACGCCGCGGTCCAGTCGCTCGATCTGCTGCGCGGCGGCGGGTAGTGCGGGCAGCATCGCGGCGAGCGCCGCCACCGAGATGCCGCAGATGCTCCACGTCGAACACTTCATGGCACGCTTCTCCTAGGCTTGGCGGATCCGTTCTCCGCCGTTGGTCTGAAGGGGGGGGCTCAGGCGATGCTGTGCGCACCGGTTGCCCGGCGCCGGCGCAGGGCGCCGCCGGCTGCACCGAAGCCGAGGGTCAGCACCCCCCAGGCGGCGGGCTCCGGCACGGCGGTGAAGGTGATGGCGCCATTGAAGGCGCGGTCGGGCGTCACGCCGCCAAAGGCGTCGGCGCCGTAGCCGACCCGCAGCGTCAGCGGGCCACTCGTCTGTTGCGGTGCGCCGGAGGGGAGCAGGCTGTTCGTGTAGCGGATCGAGAAGGCGCCGCCGTCGGTGATGTAGAAGCCGTGGGTGCCGCCCGATAGCGCGAGATCGGCAATGTCGAGCAGGGTCGGGGCGCCTTCGCCTGCCGTGGTCAGCGCATTGAAACTGTCGATCAGGGTCCAGGCGGCAGGATCCGCCAGCGCGCCAGCGACGCCGCCGGCGTGATAATAGATGCGGTAGTCGAAGGTGCCGAACTGCGCGTTGATGTCGAACGCATGCAGCCTGAAGCTGGAGGTGCTCGAGAGATCGAACAGGATCCCGTCATTGCCGTTACCGCCGGCATAGCCAGCGGACAGCGTCTGCGCAGCGGCCGGCGCCGATAGCAGCAGCATCGTGCCCGCGAGGATCGACAAAGCTCTGGTCATCCATTCTCTCCCTGTTGAAGTCGTCGTACGATCCGGTTCACGAGGCAGCGCCCGGCAGTTGGCCGAGCCGTGCCGCTTCCTGCTCTTCCGGCGTTGCGGGTTCGGGCACGGCCGCGCGTGCCGCACTCGCGCCGGCGGTCAGTTCCGCGCCGCTGCGCTCGCCGGAGGGTGGTTGTGGTTCTGGGCGGAGGCCGCGCAGACCGGCGGGTACGGGCTCGCCCGAGCCGCCGAGCCGCTGGGGAAGGTCGATCCGCAGGCGCGCCGTCCCGTCGGCGAGGACGACATGGCCGCGCGCGATGCCCGCCAGGACGATGCTGCCCCGGATCGCCTCGCCGCGCCGGTACCAGCGGGGGCGCTCGCCATGCGCGGCGATAAGGGCGCCAGGATTGCCGATCCCGTGCAGCTCGAACATCGCCAGCGAGGCTACGGGCGCAAGCGCGGGCGGCATGGCCGTGGCAGCACCGCCGTGCGGCATGATCCGCACCGTGCCGCCGGGGCTCTGGCTATCCGAAAAACGGCTGTGCATGGTCCAGAGCGCCGCGCCCGCAAGGACCAACGCGGCGCATGCCCCTAGGCGCCGCCGCGCACCCAGGGTGCGCACGGCCTTTCCGCTTCCAGCATCCATCTCCACCTCGCTCGACACTTCGTGTGCCAATTATCGAGTCGACGTTCCAATTAGTGAAACGTACAGCAACTGCATGATCGTATCAATATGGATTACTGGCCCGCGCGCAGGGACGGAGTGCCGGACGCCTGGCGGTTCGCGGGAAGGGGCATGGCCTGGCCGCCACGATGGATCCTTGCCGCGGCGGGCGTGCCGTCCGGTTTCCTCCTGGCTTGGCGGAGTCAGTGCAGCACGCCGCGTCCGTCAGTGCGGCGCGCATCGTTGAGCATGTGTAATGCGTTGCGACTTCGGGTTCGCCGGAACGGGCGGAGACGGGTACCCGTGCTCTCAGGTGGTCGCGATGCCGCCTGGTTCCTGCAGCGTGGGCTCGGGGGCCAGTTTGGCCTGGAACAGCCGGTGCGCCTGGCGATGTTCGATCCATCGTCCGGCAAGATACAGGGCGAGGAAGATGCCGCTGAAGCTGTAGCCGGCGATGCGCATGCTCTGGACGGCGAATGCCAGTGCCGCGAACGGCGCGGGTGCGAAGAAGCACCAGAGCAGTGGTCGGCTGGTCAGGTCATAGCGCAGCAGCGGCACGTCGCCCGACCGATCGATCACCAGGCTTCCGGTCTCGAACGAGGCGAGCCTGTCCTGCGAGTCCGGATTGTCCTTGTGGAACACCAGGGTGTCGGGCGTGCGCTCCCGCGTGGTGCCGCGCTCGTCGAGGATCGGCTCCAGCGCGGAAAGGGGATCCCGGGTCGACCCTTCGATCGGCAGCGATCCGCGAACGTGCCAGATCGCCGAGATCCAGCGCATCAGGCGGGCGCGCAGCCCGCTCATTCCGCGGCTACCGCGGCCTGGGGCAGACGCGGTGCGCGCAGCCGCTTCACCCAGCCGAACAGCGGCTGGAACGGGTAGAGCATCTGCTCCTTGATACCGAGCCGGCGGCAATCGTCGAGCCCAACCTTCGCCGACTGCGAGTCCACGCAGGTGCCGAAGATCCGATCGATGAAGATGAAGGTGTTGGCGTAGTTGGTCCGGCTGCTGTCGTAATCGGGCGAGTGGTGCAGGCTGTGATGCTCGACCGTGTTGAACAGGAAGGACCACCAGCGCGGCGTGTTGAAACGGATATTGGCATGGGTATAGGCGCCGATCGCCATGCCGATGCCGCCTGCGAGCAGCGCCGCGCGCGGCAGGAAGTCGAAGAAGCCGCCCAGGCTGAGACCGATCAGGAACAGCTCGATCGGATTGCCGACGGAACCCTTCAGCGCGTTGAGCTGGGTGATGTGGTGATGCGGCGCATGGGTGAGCCACAGGGGCGTCCAGTTGTGCATGCCGCGATGCATCCAGTATTGGCAGAAATCGAAGATCAGCAGGATGGCGAGGGCCTGGAACAGGATCGGGATCTGGCCGGCCCAGGCGGTCTTGATATGGAAATAGTGCTTGATCGCATCGATGATCGCATCGTCCCCGAAATTCTTGCCGGCCCATTTGATCAGCGTGTAGCTGAGCGCGACATAGAAGAGGTCGCTGGTCAGTTCCTTCCAGGTCAGCCGCCAGTGGCGATGGCGCTCGCTGATCCGCTCCATGCCGAGCAGGCAGAGCTTGAAGACGATGCCGATGCCCACCGCGACCGAGGCCTTGGCGATGGAATCCGGCGCGAAGGTCCAGAAGAGGATCATCGCCACCAGCACCGCCGGCTGGAAATGGGTGAAGATGAAGCGCTTGACCGGCCCGCCCTGCACGCCATCCGCCGCGTACCCGTTCGAAACAGCTGCATCCATGATCGCGACCGGTCCTTGCCCGTGATTCCGATGATTCGAAGATGACCGAAACGGGGCCTGCACGCCGTAAGTCGTTTGACGTAGCGGGCGATTTCGCGGCTTGTCCGGTATCGGGCCGTGGCCCAGCATGCGGCGCATGACCCCAGTTGCACGCTGCATTCCGCTCGCGCTCGGCGCTTTCCTGCTGCTCGGCGCGGCGGACCCGACACCGCTTGCCTTCGCGCCGTGGATCAACGGCACCGCAGCCAGCGAACCGGAAACGCAGGTGCAGGCGATCGACCGCGACACCTTCGTGATCCGCCAGTCGGTGAAGACCAATTTCGAGGCGCCGTTCCTGTACCTGATCTTTGGGCGCGACCGCGCGCTGCTGCTCGATACGGGGGCGGGCGGGCTGAAGATCCGGCCAGCGGTGGACCGGCTGGTCGCCGACTGGCGGGCCAGGCATGGCGGGCGGACGATCCGGCTGACCGTCGCGCATTCGCACAGCCATGGCGACCATCATGCCGGGGACGACGAGTTCCGCGATCGGCCGGACACCGATGTCGTTGGGCTCAAGCCCGCCGACGTCGCCGCCTTCTTCCACTTCGCCGACTGGCCGCGCGATGTCGCACATCTCGATCTGGGCGGACGGGTGCTCGACGTGCTGGCGACGCCGGGGCACCAGCCGGCACACATCATGGTGTATGACGCACGCACGCGGCTGCTGTTCTCGGGCGACATGCTCTATCCGGGGCGGCTCTACGTGCCGCTGAACCATTTCGACGATTTCCGGGCCAGTGCGGAGCGGCTCGCGGCGTTCGCCAAAACGCACCCTGTGCGGGCGTTGCTCGGCGCGCATATCGAAATGACGACGACGCCGGGGAAGGACTATCCGATGGAAGCGCCGGTGCACGCCGGCGAGCATGGCCTGGCGCTGGCGCCCGCGGCGATCGAGGAACTGCGTGCGGCGGTGGCCAAGGCAGGGCCGGTGCCGGCGATCGACCGGCACGCGGACTTCATCGTCTACCCAGTGCCGGCGCGGCCGAACGACTGAGTTTGCCCATCTGTCATTCCGGCGAAAGCCGGAATCCATTCGCCTTTCGGTCGTGGCGCCTGCTGAAACGGAGCGTCAATGGATCCCGGCTTCCGCCGGGATGACAGCTCTGGCGAGTGGGTTCAGCCCCGCGCGATGTACGCCCGCCAGCCGCCCAGCGCGGTGATGTCTTCCGCGCCGGTCATCGCGCGCGGCTCGGCGACGAAGCCCTTGACCATGCTGCCGTCGGCCAGCGTCACCGTGCCGATCGCGAGCGGCGGCGGCACCTCCGCGACGAAGCTGCCGAACGCGGCCATGTCCAGCTCGTACACTTCGAGCGCGATCGCCGCGCCGTCCTCGCTATGCACCAGCGCCGGCTTGGGCGGCACGCTTTCGGCCATGGCGTAGAGCTTGTAGGTCGGCGCGGTGGTAGTGGCGGTGACGAACTTCGCGTCGCGCGAGGTCAGCTGCCAGTGCAGCGGCATGCCTTCGAGATGGGCGCCTACGACCGCGAGCTTCACCGTTTCCATCCGTCCCTCCAGGTCCAGCGGCGGCGGGGATGCCGGCGCGGGGAAAAATGCGTTGGCCGCCTCGACCAGCGCGCGATCGGTGCCCGCCGGGCCCATCAGCGTCACGCCGAAGCCGACGCCGCTGGCATGAGCACCGGTGGGTACCGCGATCGCCGCCATGTCGAGCAGGTTCACGAAATTGGTATAGGTGCCGAGGCTCGCGTTGAGCGCGATCGGCGCGGCGAGCATCTCTGCCACGCGGTAGCTGGTCGGCACGGTGGGGAGCGCGAGCAGGTCGACCTGGTCCCACATCGCCTCCGCCATGCGGGCGAGTTCGGCGAGGCGATAGGCGCCGGTGAACGCATCGACGGCGCTGTAGCCGAAGCCCTGGTCGACGATCTCGCGAACCACCGGGTGGATCGCGTCGGGGTTTTCGAGAAGCAGGCCCTGCAGCGCGGCGGTACGCTCGGCGACCCAGGGGCCGTCGTAGAGGAGGCGGGCGGCTTCATCGAGCGGGGCGAGGTCGATTTCGACCAGCTCCGCGTCGAGGCTTGCCAGCGCCTGGCGGTAGAGATGCTCGGATTCGATGTCGCCGAACCAGCGGCATTGCTCCGGCCGGGGCACGCCGATCCGGCGGCGGGCGCGGTGCAGGTCGGGCAGGTCGCGGGAAAGCGAGTCCGTCGCGTCGAACCCGGCGGCGATGCTATCGACCAGCGCGGCATCGCTCGTGGTGCCTGCGAAGACCGTGATGCAATCGAGCGTGCGGCAGGCGGGGACGAGGCCGGCACTGCTCCAGCGGCCCTTGCTGGGCTTGAGCCCGACGAGATGGTTGAACGCGGCGGGGACGCGGCCCGAACCGGCGGTGTCGGTGCCGAGCGCGAAGGCGACCAGCCCGGCGGCGACCGCCACGGCCGATCCCGAGCTGGAGCCGCCGCTCACCCAGGCGCGGTTATAGGCGTTGCGCGGGATGCCGTACGGGCTCCGCGTGCCGTTGAGGCCGGTGGCGAACTGGTCGAGATTGGCCTTGCCCACGGGGACGGCCCCGGCCGCGACCAGCTTTGCAACCACCGTCGCCGACTGTTCCGGTTGATAGGCGAAGGCCGGGCAGGCGGCGGTGGTGGCGAGGCCGGCGAGATCGATATTGTCCTTCACCGCGAAGGGCACGCCGGCCAGCGGCAGCGTCTCGCCCGCGGCGACGCGCGCATCGACGGCCGCCGCGGCGGCACGCAGCGCGTCGGGTTCGAACCGCGAAATCCACACGGCCGGCTGGATCGCATCATAGGCGTCGAGCCGCGCGAGCACGTCCTCGATCACCGCGACCGCGCTGCGGCGGCCCGCCTGCACCTCGGCGGCAATGCCCGCGACCGAAAGACGGTCGAGCGCCGTCATGCCCGCACCAGCGCCAGCACCGGCGACCCCGGGGTGACCGTCTGCCGCTCGGCGACATAGAGCGCGGCCACCGTACCCGCTGCCGGGCTGGTCACCGGAAACTCCATCTTCATGGCTTCGAGCACGGCGATCGTCTCGCCCGCGTCGATGGGGTCGCCGACCTCCTTGAGCAGCTTCCACACGCTGCCGCCGAACGGCGCCTCGACCAGTTCGGCGCCGTCCGGCACCGTCACTGCTTCATCGGCACTGTCGTCGGCGGTTTCGGTGAGGCTGGCGACGCGATCGAACTCGCCCTTTCGTTCCCACTCCGCACGCTCGGCGGCGAAGGCGGCGTTGCGCTGCTTTTCGAATGCGGCGATCGAGCGGGCATTCTCGGCGAGAAATTCGCGATACTCGGAGAGCCGGAACTCGGTTTCCTCGATGCGGATTTCGCGGCGCCCCAGCGGGAAGTCGCGCCGCCATTCGGTCAGCTCTTCGTGGCTTACGGGGAAGAAGCGGATCTGGTCGAAGAAGCGGAGCAGCCAGGGCTTGCCCTCGGCAAAGGCGCCGGTCTGGCGATAGGTGTTCCACACCTGGATGGTGCGGCCGAACAGCTGGTAGCCGCCCGGACCCTCCATGCCATAGATGCACATATACGCGCCGCCGATGCCCACCACGTTGGGCGGCGTCCAGGTGCGGGCCGGGTTGTATTTGGTGGTGACGAGCCGGTGGCGCGGATCGATCGGGGTGGCGACCGGTGCGCCGAGATACACGTCGCCCAGGCCGTAGACGAGGTAGCTGGCGTCGAAGATGATCCGGTGGACCTCCTCGGCGCTGGCGAGCCCGTTGGCGCGGCGGATGAACTCGATATTGTCCGGGCACCAGGGCGCATCGTCGCGGACCACGCGCATATAGCGCTGGATCGTCTCGTGGATCGCGGGGTCGTTCCAGCTCAGCGGCAGGTGGACGATGCGCGAAGGGATGACGAAATCCTCGAGATCACCCAGTTCGTTCTCGATCTGCGTCAGCCGCTCGATCAGGCCCGCTTCCTTGAGGCGGATGCCGTCGATATGCACCTGGAACGAGCGGATGCCGGGGACGATATCGAGAATGCCCGGCAGCGCGAGGGCTGCGAGCGCCGTGGTCGCGGCATGGACGCGCAGGCGCAGTTCCAAGTCCAGCGTGATCGGGCCATATTCGACCAGCAGGTTGCGGTCGCCCTGGCGGCGGAACAGCACGCGCGGGCGGCGACCCTTGGCGGGCAGATCGACCAGGATCGCGTCGCGCCCGCCGCCCTTGGCGGGGCTGGTCGCGGTGGCGGCGCGGCCTTCGATCCAGGCCTCTTCGACTGCTGCGGCGGCATCGGCCTCGTCGAGGCTGACCTGCTCGAACTGGATGCGGTCGCCCGGTGCGAGCTGGCCGACCTTCCACAGGTCCGCCGCGATCACCACGAACGGGCAGACGAAGCCGCCGAGCGAGGGGCCGTCGGGGCCGAGGATGATCGGCATGTCGCCGGTAAAGTCCAGCGCGCCGATCGCGTACGGGTTATCGTGGATGTTGGAGGGGTGAAGCCCCGCCTCGCCGCCATCCTTGCGTGCCCAGTGCGGCTTGGGGCCGACCAACCGCACGCCGGTCCGGTTGCTGTTGTAATGGACCTTCCACTCGGCGGAGAGGATCGTGTCGACATCCTCCGGCGCGAAGAAATCGGGGGCGCCGTGCGGGCCGTAGAGGACGCGGATCGTCCAGTCGGGGCCGAGTTGCGCTTGGTCGATCGCGCGTGGGCCCGGGATCACCGCCGGCGCATGATCGGTGAGGTGCAGCGTGTCGCCGACGCGGAGCACCCGCCCGCCATGACCGCCGAACTCGCCGAGATCGAAGGTGCTGGCGCTGCCGAGATAGCTCGGCACGTCGAGCCCGCCGGCGAACAGGATATAGCCGCGCATGCCGCCGCCGGTGACGCGGCCGAGTGCCAGCGTCTGGCCCTCGGCGATGGCGACGGGCTTGTTGCGCGGGACCGGTTTGCCGTCGAGCGTGGCGGCGAAATCGGCGCCGGTGAGGACGATGCGCGTCGCGGTGTTGAACTGGAGTGTCGGACCGGTGGCGGTCACTTCCAGTCCGGGCGCGGCGCTGTCGTTGCCGAGCAGCATGTTGCCGAGGCGGAAGGCGCGGGCGTCCATCGGGCCGGAGGGCGGCACGCCGATATCCCACAGGCCGACGCGGCCGGGATAATCCTGCACGCTGGTCGCGGTGCCGGCGGAACGGACGACGATGCTCTGCGGGCGGTGGACCACCGTCTCCAGCGAGCGCGTCGAGACGTCACCGGTGACGAAATCGGTGGCGCGGGCCACGTCGCGGAGCCAGCGGACATTGGTCTCGATCCCGGCGAAGCGGGTGCGGTCGAGCGCCGCCTGCATCGCCGCGACGGCGGACTCGCGGTCCTCGCCGTGGACGATCAGCTTGGCGAGCATCGGGTCGTAGAAGGAGGAGACGGCGCTGCCCGATTCCACCCAGCTTTCGACGCGGACGCCTTCCGGGAAGGCGACCTCGGTGAGCGTGCCCGAGGCCGGGCGGAAGTCGACCGCGGGATCCTCGGCATAGAGCCGCGCCTGGATCGACCAGCCTTTGGGGGCGGGGACGGGAGTGTCGAGGAAGCTGTAGTCGCCGCCCGCGCCGCGCACCATCCATTCGACCAGATCGACGCCGGTCACTTCCTCGGTGACGCCGTGCTCGACCTGGAGGCGCGTATTCACCTCGAGGAAGAACCAGTCCTGGCGCGCCGGATCGTAGAGGAACTCGACCGTGCCGGCGGAGCGATAGTTGGCCGCCCGGCCCAGCCGCACTGCCGCTTCGATCAGCGCGGCGCGGATGTGTTCGGGCAGGTGCGGGGCGGGGGCTTCTTCGACGACCTTCTGGTTGCGGCGCTGGAGCGAGCAGTCGCGCTCGCCGAGTGCGACGACGCGGCCCTGGCCGTCGCCGAAGATCTGCACCTCGACATGCCGCGCGCGCGGCACGAAGCGTTCGAGGAACAGCCCGGCATCGCCGAAATTGCCCGCGCCGAGCCGCGCCACCGCCGCATAGCCGTCGCGCACCGCCTGGGCGTCGGTGCATACCCGCATGCCGATCCCGCCACCGCCGGCGGTCGCCTTGAGCATCACCGGATAGCCGATGCGTTCGGCCGCTTCGAGCGCTGCTTCGACGCTGTCGAGCAGGCCGGTGCCGGGGGCGAGGGGGACGTTCTGCGCCTCAGCGAGCGCGCGGGCGCTGTGCTTGAGGCCGAAGGCGCGGATGCTGTCGGCGCTCGGGCCGATGAACGCGATGCCGGCGGCCTCGCAGGCCTCGGCAAAGCCCGCGTTCTCGGAGAGGAAGCCATAGCCGGGGTGGATCGCGTCGGCGCCCGTCTCCATGGCCGCCGCGAGGATGCGGGCGACGTCGAGATAGCTTTCCGCCGCCGGGCCCGGGCCGATCCGCACCGCGATGTCTGCGAGTGCGACATGGCGCGAGGCTTCGTCGGCATCGGAGAACACCGCGACCGAGCGGATGCCCATCTTCTTGAGCGTGCGGATGATTCGGCAGGCGATCGCCCCGCGATTGGCGATCAGGACCGTGCGCACGCTCATGCGGTGACGATCATGCGGACGGGGGTGGGATTGAAGCCATTGCAGGGATTGTTGATCTGCGGGCAATTCGAAACGACCACGGTCACATCCATTTCTGCGCGCAAGTCCACGGTCAGGCCGGGCGCCGAGATGCCGTCGACGATGCCCAGTGCCCCATCGGCCTCGACCGGCACGTTCATGAAGAAATTGACGTTCGACACGATGTCGCGCTTGCCCCGGCCGTCGCGGAGATTGGCTTCGAGGAAATTGTCGACACAGGCGTGCTGCGCCTTGGTGAAATGGCCGTAGCGCAGCGTGTTGGACTCGCAGGAGCAGGCGCCGCCGATCGTGTCGTGATACTCGACCGCGGTGGCGGTGATCGTCATCATCGGGCGGCCTTCGTTCGAGCGCAGCACGCTGCCGGTCCGCAGGAAGATGTTGGCCTGCGCCGCGATCGTGTCCTGCGCGCTATAACGCTCGGCATCGTCGTGGGTGGCGTAGAGCAGGAAATCGACTGCCTGGTTGCCTTCGAGGTCGACTACGCGGAGCGTTTCGCCCGCCTTCACCCGGTGCAGCCAGGGGGCGCGGGCGGGGACGATCTCGTCATGGATCACCCGGCCGGTGAGGCCGGCAAGTGCCACATCCTGTTCCATCAGCGGCGGACCCAGTCTTCGGTGTTGAGGAAGGCGCGCTGCCGCTCGGGCGTCGCGTTGCGGATCGGATCGTCCTGCGCCGTCACCGGGCCGCGCCAGGCGGTGGCGCGCAAGGGGGTGACGGTCCAGGGGCGCGGATCGAGGACATGCGGGCAGTTGGCCAGCACGACGATCAGGTCCATCTCGGCGCGGAGTACCAGCGTGCGGCCGGGCGCGAACGGACCGAGCTGCGGTTCGGTGGTGCCGTCGGCGGCGATGCGGACGCCCTTGAACAGGTTGACGCAGGGGTGAACGTCGCGGCGGGCGAGGCCGTGCTTGGCGGCACCCAGCAGCAGCCGGTCGCGGGCATTGGGATACGGCCCCGAATTGCTGCCGTCGCCATAGCGGCGTGCGTTCGATGCGGCGTTGGAGGCGCCGCAGAATGCGTCGTGCGTGCCCGCGTCATCGTGCTCGATGCTGGCGAGCACGCGGCCCATGTCGGAGAGGAACAGGCCGCCGGTTCCGAGATAGGCGTTCCACTGCACCTTCACCGTATCGGCGACGTTCAAGCGCTCGGTGGGCATCGCGGCGTTGAACAGCTGCAGCGAGGCGCAGGCATCGCCCTGCACGTCGATCAGCCGAAGCCTTGTGCCGCGCGCCAGCACGCGGCTGGCATAGCCGCCCGCGGCGATCGTCTCTTCCCAGACCAGATCCTCGGCGCGCACGCCCGCGGGCAGGTCGTCCGCCTTGGGCGGCAGGATCGGCATCGCCTCGACGACGGTGCCGGCCATCGCCCGCGCATGGTCGCGCGCGGCATTGGGGTCGGCGAGAATGCTCATGCCGCCTTGCTCCCTTTAGGGGCTGCCGCCTCGTCCTGCTCGTGGAGCGGGGGCAGCAGCGCGGTGGTGGTGAAGAGCCGCAGTTGCTGCACGCCGCGCACCTTGCGCAGCGCGTCGCACAGGTCGCGCAGCCGGCGGGCCGGCCCCTGGACCAGCAGCACCTCGAGCGACTGGTCGTCCTCCAGGAACACGTGCTGCGAGGAGATGACCTCCTTCAGATACTCCGCCTGGGTCTGCGCCAGCTGGTGGCGCACCCGGCCGAGATCGGCGCGGTAGACGAGGGTGATCGTGCCCGCGAGCATCTCCTCGGGGCGCGAGGCGGCGCTCTGCTCGGCCAGCTCGTCGCGGATCAGCTCGGCGATCAGCTGCGAGCGCGAGGGGAGGCCGCGATCCTCCACCATTTCATCGAGCTGGCGGAAAAGATCGGCGGGCAGGCTCATGCTGAGCCGCGCGAGGGTCGAGGAAGAGGTGGGTTCCTTCACAGTGATTCCTCTTTCCCGGTTATTACTGATTCTGTCAATCGTAATACTTCCTGCTGCGCCTCGACGATCGCCTCGCGCCGCTTGCGGGTGAGGTGGAGGTCGTAGACGGCGGTCGCGCCGTAGCGGTGCGGCGCGTGCGGATCGATGCGGCGCTTGTCGAAGGTGAGCACGCGGGTGCCGAGGTTGAACGCCTCGGAAATATCGTGGGTGACCATCAGCACGGTGAGTGCATGCTCCTCCCACAGCTTGAGGATCAGCCGGTGCATGTCCTGGCGGATGCCGGGATCGAGCGCGCCGAACGGCTCGTCGAGCAGCAGCACGCGGGGGCGTGCGATCAGCGCCTGCGCGATGGCGAGGCGCTGCTGCATGCCGCCGGAAAGCTGGGCGGGGTAGAGATCGAGCGCGTCGCCCAGGCCCACTTCGGCGAGCATCGCGGCGGCCTCGTCGCGCGCGCGGCGGCGGGCGGCGCCGAACAGCCGGGCGGTGAGCGGCGCGCCCACGCATTCGCGCTCGAACATCACGTTGCGCAGCGCGGTCAAATGCGGGAACACCGAATAGCGCTGGAACACCACGCCGCGATCGGGGCCGCATTCGCCGGGGAGCGGCGTACCGTCGAGCAGGATCTTGCCCCGCGTGGGGCGTTCCTGGCCGAGCGCAAGGCGGAGAAAGCTGCTCTTGCCTGCCCCCGAAGGCCCGACGATCGAGACGAAGCTGCGCTCGGCGATGTCGAGATCGACCCGCTCCAGCACAATCTTGTCGCCATATTCGAGCCAGACATTCTGGAAGGAGAGGAGCGCGCTCATCGGCCGGCTCCGTGTGCCCAGGCGAAGGCGCGCTTGCTGAGCTGGGCCAGTGCCACGTCCATCAGGATGGCGAGGATCGAGATCCAGGCAACGTACGGAATGATGATGTCCATCGAGAGATAGCGCCGCACGAGGAAGATCCGGTAGCCGAGCCCCACGTCCGACGCGATCGCCTCGGCCGAGATCAGGTATACCCAGGCCGGCCCGAGCGAGAGGCGGATGCCCGCGATCAGCCGCGGCAGCGCCTGGGGGAGCGCGACGCGCAGCGCGAGCTGCCAGCTGCTCGCGCCGAGCGTCTGCGCCTTGATCAGCTGTTCCTGGGGAATCGCGGTGATGTGATCGGCGAGGTCGCGGATCAGGAAGGGGGTGACGCCGATGACGATCAGCGCGACCTTGGCGGTGTCGCCCAGCCCGAAGACGATGAACAGCACCGGCAGCAGCGCGATCGGCGGGATCACCGCGATGGTCGTGACAAAGGCGCCGAAGGTGGCGCGGGCGGCGGGCAGCACGCCGAGCACCATGCCGACCAGCAGCGCCGAGAGCGCGCAGATGCCGAGCGCGAGCCCGAGCCGTTCCAGGCTGGCCAGCGTATCCGCCCAGAACAGCAGGCGGCCGCTGAGCGGATCGGCCTGGGCGAGCAGGCCGTGCATCGCCTCCACCATCGCGCCCGGCGTCGGCAGCAGCTTGTCCGAGGGGTTCTCGGCGTGTCGCGCCGCCGAGGCGAAGAGGTAGACGATCGCCGCGAGCAGCAGCGGCAGGCTCCCCAGCAGCCAGCCGGTGCGGCGGCGGGGTCGGATGTTCACCCAGCGCATAGAGGGGCCGGCCTCAGAGCTTGCCGGCCGCGGCCAGCTCCATATAGGTCGGGTCGAAGCGCAGCTTGACGTTGTTCGCGTCGCCGATCGTCTTGCCCGGCACGGCGATGCCGATCGCGTCGGCCGACTTGGCGCCCTGGCCGAACAGCCCCTTGGAGAAGCTGAAGTCGCGCACCTTCACCATGGTCGCGCCGATCGCCGGCGACTTGACCGCCGCGACGGCATCCTGGGGCGTGCCGTAGAGATGGGTGGTGGTGAGCTGGGCGTCGAACGCCTGCGGGGTGGCGCCGGCGAGCTTGGCCATCGCGGCGCGGGCGGCGGCGCCGGCGGCATCCTTCTTCTGCATCAGCTGGATCGTCTCGTACCAGATGCCCGCCAGCGCCTTGCCGAGGTTCGGGTTGGCCTTGAGCGTCGCGGTGTCGACCGCGAGCAGGTCGAGGATTTCGGCCGGGACCTGGCTCGAATCGAAAACCTTGGCAGCGCCCGGCAGCTTGGCGACTTCGGTCAGCTGCGGGTTCCAGGTGACGACGGCGGTGGCGGCGGGGTTGGCGAAGGCGCCGACGATGTCCGCGTCCGAGGTGTTGACCGTCTTCACGTCCGACAGCTGGAGGCCCACCGAGGAGAGGCCGCGCGCCAGCAGATAGTGCGAGACCGACAGCTCGACGAGATAGACGGTGCGGCCCTTGATGTCCGCCAGGCTCTTGGCGTTCTTGAGGACGATGCCGTCATTGCCGTTCGAATAGTCGCCGAGGATGATCGCGCTGGTGTCCTTTCCGCCCGCGGCCGGGATGGTGAGCGCGTCCATGTTGGTGACGGTGACGCCGTCGAGCTTGCCGGCGTTGAACTGGTTCACCGACTCGACGTAATCATTGACCTGGGTGAAGTGGATCTTGAGCCCATATTTGTCGGCCCATTTCTTCACGATTCCGGCCTGTTCGGCATAGGGCCAGGGCATCCAGCCGGCATAGATCGACCAGCCGATGTTGAACTCGGTGCGCGCCTTTGGTGCAGTGCCGCTGCCGCCGCACGACGCCGTCGCCAGCATTGCCACCGCCGCTACCGCGATCCGCGCCTTCGATACCCATTTTGCCATGATCGACCCCCATCTTCGCAGCGCGAGAAAGCGCGAATTTCAGCCGTCGGATGGTCGCAACCGATATTACGTTTGCTCAATCCAGTAATACGACTTATAGGCATGTCGCATGGCATGTGTCACCCCAAATCGTGATGCTGCAATGCGTCATTCAGGCACTGGCGGGCCCCGTTCGCGGGGCTTCGGCCAGACGCGCCTGGCCAGGCGAAAGGGCTGATCGCAGATGGCGATGGGGCGCATTCTTTGGACGGTCTGTCTGGGGTTGGCACTCGCCGTGGCCGGCACCTTCCTGCGGTTGTTCCTGCGGGCGCGGACCGGCCATCGCACCGCCGAGGCGGCGAATCGCCGCCAGACCGAGCGGCTGCGCGAGGAGATCGCCGCGCATCGCGAAACCGAGGCCGCGCTGGAGCGGGCGAAGGACGCCGCCGAGGCCGCCAACGCTGCCAAGACGCGCTATCTGGTCGCGGTGAGCCATGAGATCCGCTCGCCGCTCAACGCTATCTATGGCTATGCCCAGCTGCTCGAGCGCGGCGACTCCATCCCGTCGACCGAGGCGGGCGGTGTGATTCGGCGTTCGGCCGAGCATCTCACCAATCTGGTCGAGGGGCTGCTCGATATTTCGCGGGTGGAAAGCGGCGTGCTGCAGGTGCGGCAGGAACTGGTGCGGCTGCCGGCGCTGCTCGACCAGGTGGTGGAGATGTTCCGCGTGCAGGCATCGGCCAAGGGGCTGTCGCTCGACTATGTCGTCGAGGGGCGGTTGCCCGCCTATGTGCGGACCGACGAGAAACGGCTGCGGCAGATCCTGATCAACCTGCTGTCCAACGCGATCAAATATACCGAGCGCGGCGGCGCCACGCTCACCGTGCGCTATCGCAGCCAGAGCGCGGCGATCGAGGTGCGCGACACCGGCCCCGGCATCCCGCCCGAGGACCTGGAGCGGATCTTCGAACCGTTCGAGCGCGGCCGCGAACCCGATGCGGTGATGCAGCCGGGTATCGGGCTGGGCCTTGCCATCACCCGCGTCCTGGCGCGCATCCTGGGCGGCGAGGTGACGGTGACGAGCGACGTGGGGAAGGGCAGCAGCTTCCTCCTTCGGCTCCTGCTGCCCGAGCCGATCGAGGCGCCGGCCGGCGCCGCTGCCTATCGCCGCGTCACCGGCTACCAGGGGCCGCAGAAGACGATCCTGGTGATCGACGACAGTCCGGCGCAGACCACGGTCGTCAACCATCTGCTGCGCCCGCTGGGCTTCTCCGTCTTCGAGGCGAGCGGGGGCACGGCAGGCCTTGCGCTCGCCGAGCATTGCGCGCCCGACCTCGTCCTGCTCGACATCCAGATGCCGGGGTGCAGCGGCTGGGACATCGCCGAGCAGCTGCGCGCGCGCTTCGGCGCGGGGCTGCGCATCGTGATGGTCTCGGCCAATGCGCACGAATTCCACGCCGGGCGGGACGGGCACCGCGTGCACGATGCCTTCCTCACCAAGCCCGTCGATCTCGACGCACTGCTCGACATGATCGCGCGGCAATTGAGGCTCGACTGGATCGTCGAGGACCCAGATGCGGTGCCGACCCCGCCGGCTCCCCCCCCGGCACTGCCCGAGACGGCGGGACCCTATCTCGATGCGCTGCGCCGCTTTATGAAGCTCGGGCATGTCCGCGGAATCGAAACGACACTCGTGACTCTGGAGAGGGACGTTCCCGAAAGCGCCGATCTCGTCGCCCGGCTGCGGCCGCAGCTGGAGGCGTTCGATCTGCGCGGGCTGGCAAGGACGCTCGACGATGTCGGCTAGCGATCCCGGCGCCACGATCCTGGTGGTGGACGACACCCCCGAATCGCTCCGCTTCCTCACCGCGACGCTGGAGCAGGCGGGGATGACCGTGCTGATCGCGGTCGACGGCCTCGCCGCGCTGGAGCTGCTGGAGCACGGCACGCCAGACCTGATCCTGATGGACGCGGTGATGCCGGGGCTCGACGGGTTCAGCACCACGCGGCGGATCAAGCAGGACGGCCGCTTCCGCCATGTGCCGGTGATCTTCATGACCGGGCTGACCGAGAGCGAGCATGTCGTGCGCGGGCTCGATGCCGGGGCGGTGGATTATGTCCACAAGCCGATCGTGGTCGACGAACTGCTGGCGCGCGTTTCGGTGCACCTCGCCAATGCGCGGATCACGCAGAGCAGCCAGCTGGCACTCGACACCGCCGGGCGGCCGTCCTTCGCGGTGGACGGCGAGGGGCAGACGAGCTGGCTGACGCCGCTTGCTGCCGACACGATCGAACGGCTGTTCGCCGACTGGTCGCCGCGCGCGCTGGATCTGCCCGACGAGCTCGCGGCGATCGTCCGCCGGCTGCAGGATCCGGCAGTGCCGCCCGGCGCGCAGGCGACGCTGCAGATCGGCGACAGCGCGCTCCAGTGCAGCTTCCTCCGCCAGACCAGCGCGCGCGAATGGCTGTTCCGGCTGACCGAGAAGCGCGAGGGCGATGCCGAACGCATCCTCTCCGAACGCCACGGCCTCACCTCGCGCGAAGCGGAGGTGCTGGTGTGGCTCAGCCGTGGCAAGCAGAACCGCGAGATCAGCGAGATCCTGGAGATCAGCCCGCGCACCGTGAACAAACATCTCGAGCAGATTTTCCAGAAGATGGGCGTCGAGAACCGCGCTTCGGCGACGGCGATCGCCGTGGCGACGCTGGCGGGATGAGTGCGACGGCGGCGCGGGCGGCGCTGGAGCAGGGGGATTTCGATACGGCGGCGCGGCTGGCTGCTGCCTGCCTCGCCGCGCCCGACAGCGCCGCCGAGGGCGCGTTCCTGCTCGGGGTGGTCGCGGCCGAGCAGGGGCGGGTCGGCGAAGCGATTCGGCAGATCGAGGCCGCGGTGGCGCAAGCCCCATGCGGCGAATATCGCGCGCAGCTTGCCCGGCTGTACACGCTGGTCCGCCGGGAAGGCGATGCGGTCGCGCAGCTGAGGGCGGCGGAGGCCGATCCGCCGGACGACGCGCTCTCGCGGGATACGATCGGCTGCGTCTATGCCCGGCTCGGCGACCACGAGGCGGCACTGCCCCATTTCGCCGTGGCGACGGCAGTGGCACCCGACAACGACGCCTTCCTCTACAACCACGCCGCGACGCTGAGCTTTCTCGGCCGCGCGGACGAGGCCGAGGCGGTGCTGGAGCTGCTGCTCGCCCGCAGCCCCGACGATGCCCGGGCGCACCACCTGCTCGCCGGCCTCCGCAAGCAGAGCGTCTCGCGCAACCACGTTGAGCGGCTGCGCGCGGCCAGCCGGCGGGCGCGGGGCACCGACCGGTTGCTGACCGGCTATGCGCTGGCCAAGGAGCTGGAAGATATCGGGCAGGCGGACGAAGCGCTCGCTTGCCTGCTCGCGGTGAATGCCGAGCATCGCGCCCGGCTGGGCTATGATCCCGCCCGCGATGCGGCCATCGTGGATGCGGTGGTGGAAAGCTGGCCCCGCTTCGCCGCGACGCCGGCCACCGACTGCCCCGGCGATGCGCCGATCCTGGTCCTCGGCATGCCACGAACCGGCACGACGCTGGTCGACCGCATCCTGGCCGCCCATCCGGCGGTGGAAAGCGTCGGCGAACTACAGGCGCTGCCGCTCGCGGTGAAGGCGGCTTCGGGCACGCGCAGCCGCCTGGTGCTCGACGCGGAGACGCTTCACGCGGCGGCCGGGGCCGATCCGTGCGGGATCGGGCGCGACTATCTCGCCCGTGCCGCGCATCATCGGCGAAATCCCGCGCTGCGCTTTGTCGACAAGTTTCCGGGCAACTTCCAGTATGCCGGCATCGCCGCGCGCGCGCTGCCGAACGCAGCGATCGTCTGCCTGCGCCGCAATCCCATGGACACGGTGCTGGCCAATTTCCGCAACCTGTTCGCGGTCGGTTCGCGCTACTACGACTATAGCTACGACCTGCTCGACATCGCCGCCTATGTCGCCGGGTTCGAGCGGTTGATGGAGCATTGGCGCCAAGCGGTGCCGGGGCGTATCCTGGAGGTGCGGTACGAGGATCTGGTCGCCGACCAGGAGGGGCAGACCCGCCGCCTGCTCGATCATTGCGGGCTCGCCTGGTCGGAGCGCTGCCTCGACTTCCATACCCAGGGAGGCGCGGTCTCGACGCCGAGCGCAGCCCAGGTACGACGCCCAATCTATCGCGACTCGGTGGCGCGCTGGCGCCGGCATGCGGCGGTGCTGGCACCGGTTGCCGCCTATTTCACCGAACGCGGCATCGCGATCGACGGCTAGGGCGGGTACGTCAAACGCCTCATGGTGCGGCGCGGCGGCAGTGGGCAGCCTGCGCATCATGGCATTTCTCTCGCGCCTCGCCCTGCTCGCAGCCCTGATCGCGGCTCCTGTCGCACATGCGGGGACACAGCCGAGCGCGCGGCTGGTGCGCTGCGGTGCCGAGCAATGCTTGCTGGTCAAGGGGGCGCGCAGTTCGGCTGCGGCGACGGTGACGATCAACGATCGCGTCGTTCCGGCAAGCGGTCGCCGCGGCTGGAAAGTTCGGGTTTCGCTAGCCACGCTAAGGGGTTGGACCTCGCCATTCGCACGGACCCTGTCGGTTGCGGTCGTGAATCCGATCGGGCAGGTCGAGCAGCGCGAACCAGTGCGTCTGCCGGTGGGGCTGCTGGGGCACAACACCAAACTGGCGGCCCTGGTAGTACGAGCGCGATGATTGGTACTATAGGGGAGTCCTGCTGACGCGTATTAATTTGGAGGGTGCTGAGTAATACCGTATTGCTGCGTTGCAAAACTTCGGCTATGCTAGTGGCGAAGAAGGTATTTGACCTTTTTGACGATTCTATATTGCGATTCGTCGTACCTGCGACTAGGTGCGCCTCGACCGTCCGGTTGAGGCGGAGCTTGGTTGCAGGAGATTTCCATGAAGATACTCGTCGCGGCCGCTGCCGCCCTTTCGATCAGCACCGCCGCTTTCGCAGGCACCAACGACACCGGCTTCGGCAAGCCCTCGGCGACGCTGACGCTCGCGGGTCTCGATCTGGCGACGGCCGAGGGCCAGCAGCGCCTTGCGACCCGTGTCGATCAGGCCGCCCGCGCGGTGTGCGGCGAAAGCCTTGCGACCATCCACCCCGAGCTCGAGGCCCGCGCCCGCCTTTGCCGCGCCGACGTTGCCGAGCAGGTCCGCACCCAGATCGAGTCGCGCGTGGCCCAGTCGGGGAAGGCGCGTGGCGTGCAGGTCGCCGCGCTGCGGTGAAATCGCTTCCTGAATGGCGCTTTGCGGCCGCGTGTATCCCGACCGGATGCGCGCGGCCGTGTCGTTTCGGGGCGCTACGTCATTCGGACACCTGTGCCGCCCAAGGGGTGTGCCTAGGTTCCTCGCATGGAACGGGAAACGGATGCCGCCGGGTGTCGTTTCCCCGCTAATCGAGGCAACGGCCAAATGACCAAAGGGTTCGTCAACCTGATACCGCCGATGACCGTGCTGGCGGT